>CALWMK010000031.1 GCA_944381825.1 uncultured Clostridia bacterium | reverse complement strand
AAAGGTCGCGAGTTCGAATCTCTCCGGGCGCACCACTAAACCCGTTTATTTTAGGGACTTCTAGCGATTTTGACAGTCGCTAGATTTGTTATTTTAACCACAAAATTATAAAAATAATTTTTATAACAAATTCATTTTTCATCACCAAAATTGGCAAAATCTAAATAACACAATTTTCGCCAAAAAAATGTTAAAATTAAATGATGTTTACGAATTGTATCCATTTGATAATGCGGAAATAGTTTTCACAAGAATTTTAACATTGTCGCAGTGACACCGTCTGTCACAGCGGGGGAAAATTTTTTCTTGCCTATTATTGCATAATCGCACGAACCCCTTTTGTCCGAGTGGGGAATATTTTTCAACTTTTTACACTTTAACATTCTCGCTGGCTCACCATTTGAACCTGCGGGAAACATTTTTCAAATTTAATCTAACATAATCGCGTGTTCACCGTCTGAACACGCGGAAAAATTTGTTAAGAAAAAATATCTCTGCTTCTGCAAAGATATTAGTCCCTCTACTTATATAACCAACACTTTTTCAAAATCGTCAACCTATTTTTAGCGATTTTCTTTAAAAATTTTTTATCCCTTTATTTATATAAGGACATAAAAGTTTAATTCGTGGGGCTATTTTGGGCAATTTTCATAAAAATAATTTAAAAATTTTACACAACAAAAAAAGAAGCAAGCAAAAACTTACTTCTTTTGATTATCTACTAATATTCTTAACATCCTATTCTTGTCTTTAACTTTTAATTACTTAAATTGTAAAACAAAAATAAGATAGGGTTTTGGTTTGAACCATTTTTTTATTTGAATAATTTTCTTGAAGATTGTCCTAAAATCATTATATTTTGTTTCAACAATAGTAACATTCACTTTTATAAATATGTTTGTCCAGTCTTTTTTTGACATATATCGTTCATTGCCATACATAGATTCTTTTTTATTAAAACCCTATTACAGTTAATTGGAAAACCGGACCTAACAATTGTGTTATATGCAGGGAACAGCGAAAGAATGAGAAGAATTGCCAAAAGAGATCCTAACGACTATGACTTAAAAGATCCAGAAAAAATGGTTCTAGGCTATGACAAGATGATAGATTTTGCAAAAAAATATAGGTTACCATCCATTGTTATTAATACCGAAAAATTTGATTTAGATAAAACTACGAAAATTTGCGAATCTTTAGTCTCCAAGGTTCAATACCTTGATAGAGATGAGACAATACAATTTTGCAATATAGTAAATAGTAGATTAAAACAATCAAATAAAGAACCATATAGCAAATATTTTAAATATTTGCTTTTTTTATTTCATCTATATTATAATAAGTATAATTAAAGATGGAGAAATTTAGAGATGGTTGTTGATGAAAATGGCTTTAATCAAATAGATGAATTAATAGAAAAAGAAAAAGATAGGTTGAGAAGTGCAGTAAGAGCAAAAGCTATAGCGTTCCAAGACGATACTAACACTTGGCATGATAATGCAGCATATGATGATGCTTTAGAAAAAGAAAATGGTGCAATTATGGAAATAAATAGGTTGATTGACATAAAAAATAAAATTGAAATTATCCATAAGCATAATGATCCCACTCTAATTGATATAGGGGATGTTATTACAATTGAAATGAATGGGGATGATGTGTTTGATGTAATATTAACGGCTAAATATTTGGCAAACTCAAAGATTGGAGAAATAACGCTAAACAGTCCTATGGGGAATGCTATATATAAAAAGAAAATTGGAGATGAAATTAATATTTCTACACATAATAATACAAAGCAAAAAATAAAAATTTTAAGTTTTAAAAATGGAAATTAAAAATGAAAATAGAATATGAAGTTAGGTTTTTAGAAATTAATAAAGATAGTTTAGTTAAAAAACTGAAAAGCATTGGTGCAATTGAAGTTGGAGATTGGTTCCAAATAAGGAAGACCTTTGATTTAATAATCCCACAACAAAATAGTTGGATAAGATTAAGAACAAATGGTGAGATAACAACTTTGACCGTTAAAGAAATTAATTCTGCAAAAATTGATGGAACAAAGGAAGCCGAAGTTATTGTTAACGATTTCGACGAAATGGATAGAATTTTAACCAAGATAGGATTAAAAGCAAGGAATTATCAAGAAAATAGACGACATCAATTCAAATATAAAAATACAGAAATTGACATAGATACATGGCCTTTAATCCCAACATATGTTGAAATCGAAGGTAAAGATGAACAAACAATCAAAGAAGTATGTGCTGACTTAGGGTTAAATTATGAAAAGGCTACAACTATGGATGTGACTGATATATATAAAAATATATACAACATAGACATTTTAAAAATAAAAGAGTTAAAACTCAAATAAGTTCTGGAAGGTCAAAGCCTTCCTTTTTTATTTTTTGCTTGTTGCAATTATCATGCAAATGCATACAAACAACATGAGATCTTAAGTTTTTAGGAATATATTTTTTAAGTGTATTAAACTAAAGATGGTATTTTCCTCCACGATTTAGAACATCGGTATCAATATAAAGCTTATCAATTTTATCTTGTAATAATAAATTTAATATTTTTGCATTAAGTTCACATGTATC
>CALWMK010000030.1 GCA_944381825.1 uncultured Clostridia bacterium | reverse complement strand
AAAATCGCTAAAATTGTTTATGCCATATTATTGTAACACCTTTTCAAAAATGTAGCTAGCTAAGGTGTTATTTAGTTTGTGTCTATTTTTTTGAGAATAATCATCAAGCCTATAAATCAAGAGATTTCTCTGTTGAATTTTTTCAAAAAAAATACCGAAACAAAGGTTTCCTTGCTTCAGTCTTGACTTTATTGGCTTTTTTGTGTTACAATAACTTCAGACTGATTAAGCAAAGTGTAGATTTGTCTTAATCGGTGGAGTAGAAGTTACCAGCTTCTGCTCCTTTTTTAATTTTCTATAAAGGTATTATAACAAAATTGTCAGAAAAATGCAAACAAAAACAACTTAAAAAAGCCTTAAAATCCAAAAAATTTTAAAGTTTTTAATACTTAAATTTTTGGCGGTCAAGAGAAGTAAATTTCCCAGCACGTTGAAAAATTTTGCGTGATTTAAATATCGTTTGTTCCTTCGCTTCTCGGAGATAACCAACGCTTAAACGTTGATTTTGATAGTATTCGTACTCTTTTCGCCAATTACCAAAAAATAGATCATCAACAAGATTAATTCTATCTAGAATAATTAATCTCGACATTGTGTAAGCACCTTTCAAAGACCAATACATTCCTCTATGCTTCATGCGATAAGTAATTTTTCGATGCTGACTCTCCATGACACCTATTCCTTTGGCTGATAAATTTCTTAATTTAGCAGGCTTTGTGTATTTGAAATTATTAAGAATTTTTCGGCGAAAATTAAAATAATTATAGTGTTCTTCATCATCTCCATCAGCAATTAAAGACTCAACAGTATCAAGAACGGTTTTCATCAGCTCTCTTTTATGAGTATTAATTGCCTCAAAAGCTAATTCCTTTAATACAACTGGATATTTTTTGAAAAATATTTTTACCTTTTCATGTAAGTGATAAGGATCCCAAAAGTGCTCGTGTCTCTTGATACCAAGCGCTTTTTTTATCTCCTGAAAAACTTTTTTAGTATATCCTTTGCCATTGTCAGAATTAGTAACTAAAGTTGTCTCATCAGTAAACTCATAATGATTATAAAGATAGTCTAGCAGTTCTTCTTTTGCTTTATCATAATTTGTATGTATTATCTCATGTTTATTTTCCAAAACATAACGATTTTTAGTAATTTTTTTAGAACCAGTATGAACAAGAAAGTGTGTTAAATCAACATTTCTTTTGTCATCTCTAGCAGAATCTGATGATTTTACCATCACGCCATCACCTTCAATATAAAGAATTTTGGGATTGATTTTCTTGGTAGGTTCTTCCTCTAGCCAAAAACGGAACTTTTCTTTTTCAGATAGCAATTCCCCAGCTCGCTTAACGGCTTTTAAAACAGTATCCTTAGTAATCTCAAGATGATAAAACTCTTTAACAAAATGACACACTTGACGATATGACATTACTGTAGCCATTTTAGCTACATGGCAAACCAATTCAGGAGAAAAACGCATGTACTTTTTGAGTCCTAGCCATTCATCAACAGGACAACGTGTTTTGCTTCCTTTTCTCCAGCGAGACCTTGAAAAAGTTACTTCTCCAAAAGTAAAAGCAACCGTTCTCTCTGTTTGATTGATACGTTTATATCCAGCTATACGCATTCTTGCTGCAATATTTGCATCGTATGCTTCAATTCTTTTTAAAAAATCGTATTTCCGTTTTTCGTCTAGTTCAACAACAAATTCCTTTTCATTAAATCTCATAACCATCATACAAATATTTTACCTATTTTTAAATAAACTACAAGCTTAAATCAAACAACTACAACACAAGAAAAGCTATAAAAAAACTCTTTCTGTATAAAAGAGTTTTAAATATAATTATATTTAATATTGTATATATATTTGTATCTGTTTTTATAAACACAGTTATATATACAATTATATTTATAGTGGTAAGCCCTTATTTTTCGCTTTTTTGGGACTCTCTTCAATAATTTTGCTTTTCTTCTTGATAGTGTCCCTATCTTTACTATCATTTATTTTGCCTTCAAATCCTTTATTTTTAAGGTAATTTGCATAAGATTTTTGCTCGCTAACAAAATAATCAATTAAGAGTTTATAATTATCATAAACTTGAAATTGTTCTAGTGCATTGTAATAGTCTGCTTTTCTAGTATCATCTACAATAAAAGGCGTAATGCCTTCTTTTAGACACTCTTTATACAGAAGCAAACGTGCTACACGACCATTACCATCTGCAAATGGATGAATTTGTTCAAAGCATGCATGGAAAGATGCTAAATAGGCTAAATCCTTTTCTTTTTTGAAATTATAACCCAAAAGAAGTGAATACATAGTTTCTTCAACTTGGTCAACAGCCGCTGTAGCAATCTGCCCTACTTCATTTTCAAACACCTTATAACGCCCAACAGGTGCATACTCATTATATTCTGAACTTGTTCCAGCCTTTAAAACACTGTGTAATTTTTCGACATAATCTTCTGTTAGCTGCTCATCAACTGCATCAAGAATATAATCAAAACATTTAAAATGGTTAGTGGTTTCAACTAAAGCTAAACTTCAAGTCCAAGTTAGCCAGTTTGTAAAAACTCTTTAGGAGATTTATAATCTAGAATTTTCTTTGGATAGTTATTAATCCAATTTTCAATGAATGCGACTTGTTGTGGAGTGAAATAAGGATTCACTACACGTCAGTAGACGGTAGAAACCTTGATTTTAAGCGATTTTTGAAATTTTGAATTTCAGTAGATTGTAATAAAAATCAATCGAATCACTACTTTTTTCACTACCTTTTTTTGAAATAAGAATACTGATTCGGACAATCAAAAGTAAAAGGAACCTCGAATTGAACTGCACCCCAAAAGTTGGACAGAAAAAATCTAACTTTTGGGGTGTTTTTGTATGAAATTGAGTTACGAAG
>CALWMK010000029.1 GCA_944381825.1 uncultured Clostridia bacterium | reverse complement strand
TTTAATGTGCTTTGACTAATTTTGCACATTTCACAAAACTTGCTTTTAGACAAGTTGTTATCTTTTATAAAGTTTTCGATCAATTCAGTTTTAATTGTATTTTTCATACCATCTCCTATTTACCATTTGGTATATATATTATATATTTACCATTTGGTAAAAGTCAAGCATTTTATTACCATTTGGTATATACTCCTATATATAAGGAGTTTTTATATGAATAAGTTTGCAGAAAGATTAAAAGAATTACGAGAAGAAAAAAATCTTACTCAGTATGAATTATCAAAACAAATAGGAATAAGCACTGCTTGTATCAATCGTTGGGAGAAAAATTTAAGAATTCCCAACATTGACAGCATTATCATTCTTTGCAAGTTCTTTAATTGTTCTGCTGATTATTTGATAGGCTTGGAGGATTAATATGGAATTTAATTTAATAAAAATAAATAATAATAATTTATATGTCTTAAAAAATTTATTTCAATTATACATTCATGATATATCAAAAGAACTTTCTTGGAATGTCAACAACGATGGTTTTTTCGAAGCATACTCTTTAGATGATTGGTATAAAGATAAAAATAATTTTGGATATATTATTTATGTTGAAAACAATATTGCTGGATTTGTTATGATTGATAAAGAATTTAAAATTTTAGAAAACAAAACTGAAAACTTAAATTTATCGGAAATTTTTGTTTTAAACAACTTTAAGGGAAAAGGTTTAGCCAAAAATGCTGCTTTGAAAGTTTTTGATTTACATAAAGCAAATTGGGAAATAAGACCCGTTCCTATGAGTAATTCTGCACATTTATTTTGGGAAAAAGTTTTTTCCAAAGATTTCCCTTATATTGCAAAGAAACATGAATGGAAAGCAAATAGATTTGCTTATACTTTTTCTAATTTATAAAAGGTGGTTAAATGGTAAAAAGAATACAAATTGTTCCATTGTCAAAAATGGAAGAAATTATAAAATATTTTTATAACTATATAATTAATCTATCCGATTTTCATATAACTAAAGTTTATTGATAACTTTGTTAGCATTTACAATTAGTTTTTTGCTTTTGCCAAAAAACTATGGATTTGCTTTTTATTTTTTTGTTTAACAAATAAAAAAAGAACAATATGCAAATATTGTTCTTTTAAATTGCTAAATGTTTTAAGCAATTATTTTTCTTCTTTTTTGTCTTCAACCACTATTTCTGGTTTTGCTTCTTCGGCTTGTTCTTGTTTATTTTCTACAACTGTTTCTGGTTTACTTTCCTTAACTGCAATAGAAGCAATTTCTAAGCCAACCGGTATTAAACAAATGAATCCCCAACCAAAAGAGCCTCCTATTATTTCCAAAATTGCAAGAATTGCCATTAAAGATATAAGTGCAATCTTTAATCCGTTGCCTTTTGAACTACTTTTAACAATGCATAATATTGAAATTACAATAACTGCCAAACTAAACACAATTAAACCTATTGTAATTGGTTTTAATAATTTGCCTGACTCTGTTAATTCACCTTCATACGCATTTAACATTGAAAGCAGTTGAATACTTCCAATAATCAATAATGCACCAAAAACTATTGAACATATGGCTGCTGAAATATTTAAATATTTTTTTAATTGCATAACATTCCTCCAATATTTTACTATACTCCAAAATTCAACAAAATACAACAAAATCAATTAATTTATTTTAAACTCTTTGCATTTTAAATAAATAGTTATGCTTAATTGGTAAAATAAGATTTATGAATTGTTTAGTTGGAAATTTGTAAATCTATTAATTAGTATTAAAATATTAAAAAATTGCAAAATGCAATATTTGACAAATGAGACATTTTTTGTTACTCTTTTTGGGAGAATATATGGATAAATATAATAGTAATTTTAAATATGATGAAATGTCTATAACCAATATAGATGATTTTATAGATGAAAATGAAAAAATTTTATGGCGCGACAAACCAAAAAAATCTGCTTTTATTTGGTCAAAAATTTTAAACATGCTCCCTTTTGCTTTGTTGTGGCTTTTGTTTGATGGCTTCTTTATTTTTATGCTTATTTATAACAATGTATTAGAAAAAATAGGAACTTTTTTTATTATTTTAATTGTAGTTTTCTTTTTAATTCACCTTACTCCTTTTTGGATTTGGCTTTCAAATGTGATAACTGCTTCAATTCAACATAAAAATATTGAATACGCTTTTACTTCAAAAAGAATAATTATTAAATCTGGAATTTTTGTTGATATAAAAAATATTTATTACATAGATGTTGTATCTGTAAACCTTTCAGTTAGATTAATTGATAGATTATTGAAAGTTGGTGATATTTATATTAAAACAAACAATGGGACTGTTGTTTTATTTGATATTGTAAATCCTTATCTGGTATTAAACCAACTTCAAAAAATAGTTAATGATATAAAAACCGATATGAATTTTCCCAATGATTTAAGACCACAAAAAAACAGTGGATATAAAACGCGTTATAAAGATGATTTAAACAAAACAAGCGATAAATTTTAAAGTTTATCGCTTGTTTTGCATTGTTGTATTTCATCAATTTTTTGAAAGTTTTCTTGCTGTTGCTCGTTATTTTTTTTGTTTTTTTTACGCCTCATTAAAGCAATCTTATTTTTAACTTTACTATTTAAGTTTTTAAAATCATTTTTAAAATTTTTATAATCAAATATTAAACAAATTAAAAAAGCAATCGGCACAATATAAACAAAACAAGGAACAATTAACCAAAACCAAGGCAAATACTTCTCTTGTCCGGCAAAGGTCCCAACTGGAACAGTTTTAAATATTTTTGGACATAACGCCGTGAAAATTACTGCGAAATCGTGGTCTCCAGGTCCCCATATTAACGATGTGTTTTTATAGCCTATTTCAAAAAATGCATCCTCGCCACCTCTAAGTGGAACAAATCCCAATTCGCTTTGAAAAATTTGATTAAGCATTATAAACAACATTACTCCAAGCAAGCATACTGGCACGCTTAAAACTCTTTTATAACTAAGAGTGTGAATTTTAAACAAAACCATTAAAAGTGGCACGTACCATAACATATCGTGGTGTATGTAAAACCTTACAACATCTAGCCACTCGGCAGTTTGATTAACCTTGTCCATTGGCTCCATTGGATAAAAAATGGAAATCAGGCCACTTAATAATCCAATATAAAACATATAGTCTTTTAATTTGTCGCTTTTTGAAATAAATATAAACGGAAATAGAAAAATATTTGCTGCACAAATGTTTATAAACCATGCGTCCCTATACCATCTATTTACATCCGTTGAATACGGAGGAATAAATGCCTTCAAAAAATGTAGCGCCAAACCAAACAATAAAAAAGATAATAAAAAAGTTTTTTTAAACTTTTCAGATTTGTTTTTAAGAAAATAATATAATCCTACAAATCCACCTATAGAGCAAATTAAAGCAATAAAATATGCTAAGTTAAACATTTTAATTTCCATAAGTTCCCTCTAAAATATTATATAAAAAAAAATAAGAAAACTCAATATATTGTTGAAAAATTAAAAAAAATTTGTTATTATATTTTGTGAAATAAACTTGGAGATATTATGACATTTAAAGAATGGATCTATGGTTCAATAGAAAATCCCTCAATAAAAGGACAA
>CALWMK010000028.1 GCA_944381825.1 uncultured Clostridia bacterium | reverse complement strand
CAACAATGAATACGGAAATAGAATCTTTAAAGAAAGTTGACTATTCTGAATTTAAGAGTTTGCAAACTGATTTGACTGAATTTATCGCTATGTATGAAGATTCTGAAAAGCAAATGGAAATTATTGATAAGTTGCAAGAATCTTTCAATAAAAACATTTGTGATTTTAATCAAATGAATTATGATAGTTTGATTAAAAAGATCAAAAATCTATTAGATAGTTTTGATAACATTGAGTATTGGATCAGATTCTATGGTGTTTTACATGAAATTAATAATTTAGGACTTATAGAATTTATTGATAAATCAATTGATTCAAAAATTGAAAGAGCAACCCTTGATCAAACATTTAAGCTTATGTTTTACACTCAATGGATGTATTACATACTTGATAAAAACAATATTCTACACAATTTCTCAAGACTTACACAAGACACAGCAGTTGCAAATTTCAAAAAGAAAGATAAGCTGAAATTTGAAATCTCTAAGGCTGAAATAGTTGCAAAATTAACAAAAGATATGCCAAATACCAATAATATGGCATCAGGCAGTCAAATAAGCACTTTGGTTAGAGAAGCAAATAAGAAAAGTAAACAAAGACCTGTTCGTTTGTTACTTCGTGATGTCGGACAACTAATTCAAAGATTAAAACCTTGCTTCTTAATGTCACCTTTAAGTGTAAGTACTTATTTGGATTCAGATACTTGTAAATTTGATGTTGTAATTTTCGACGAAGCATCACAAATATTTCCTTGGGATGCTATTGGAGCAATTTCAAGGGGAAAGCAAGTAATAGTGGTTGGAGATTCAAAACAAATGCCACCTAGCAACTTCTTTAATGCGGGTATTGTTGATGAGGATTCTGATGAAGAAGATTATGATGACGATTCACTAGACTTTGAGTCTATCCTTGACTTGTGTACTACTACATTTGATCAAAATAGATTGAATTGGCATTATAGAAGTAAAACAGAAGATTTAATTTCTTTCTCAAACGCAAATTTCTATGATAATACGTTGGTAACATTTCCATCTGCTCACAAAGACAATGCAGATACAGGTGTTGACTTCTACTATGTTCCTGATGGTATTTTTGATAGAAAATCCAAATGCAATATGATAGAAGCTGAAAAAGTTGTAGATCTTGTATTTGAACACTTTAAAAATCATCCTGATAGAAGCCTTGGTGTTGTTGCTTTTAGTATTTCACAACAAGAAGCAATTGAAGATATAATTCAAAAGCGCCGAGAAAAAGATGATAAGTTTGCTGAATATTTTGACAGTAAGCGCCCTGAACCTTTCTTTGTTAAAAACCTTGAAACTGTCCAAGGAGATGAAAGAGATACTATCATTTTCAGTGTTGCATACGCAAAAGATTCTCTAGGTAGATTCCTCCACAATTTCGGACCATTAAACAAAAAAGGTGGAGAACGCAGATTGAATGTTGCAATTACAAGAGCAAAATATAATGTAAAATTGGTTTCTTCAATTAAGTCTTTTGATATAGATTTAAGTAAAACTTCGGCTCTTGGAGCAAAACTTCTTAAAGATTATTTGGACTGCGCAGAACATGGTATGATAAATGTAAACAAAAACTTAATTGTTGACCCTAATGTTGATGCGGATTCAGATTTTGAAATTGAAGTTTATGATGTCCTAAAAGAAGCTGGTTATCAAGTTGATATGCAAGTTGGTTGTTCTGGTTATAGAATTGACCTTGGCGTAAGACATCCAAACAAGTCAGACTATGTCCTTGCTATTGAATGCGATGGAGCAACCTATCATTCAGGTAAAACAACTCGTGATAGAGATAGATTAAGACAAGAAGTGCTAGAAAAACTCGGCTGGAGATTCTATCGTATTTGGTCTACTGATTGGTTTTTAAATAAAGAAATTGAAAAGAAAAAACTTATATCAGCAGTTGAAAAAGCAATTGAGATATTTGATAAAAGGGAAGAAATTGATTCTGATAGCAAAGCTTTAAAAGATAGCAATCAACCACAAGAACAACAAGAAGAACAAGATTTTATCGTAGAAGAAGAAATTGATCATACTGAATTAAAATCACTTTTCAAAACCTATAATAACTACGATATATATTCTAAAAAATTGCCAAGTTTTTGGAATACCGTTCCCGATCTAGTTGCTATGGAAGCCCCAATCACTGAAGAATTATTGCTGAAAAAAACGGTTGGATTCTTTGGTCGTGAAAAGGTAACCAATGTCGTTAGATCGCAATTCAATTACAATATGAGAAGCATAAAAAATGTCTTTAGAATAAAAGATTATTATGTAATTGATAAAAACATGAAGATTGAAATGAGAATTCCAAAAGACGGAGATGAACCAAGAGATATTCTTATGATATCAAACGATGAACTTGCGAGTGGCATGTTGATAGTTATTAAGAATAACATTGGTATATCTAAAGAAGGATTGTTTACTACAATGGCAAACCTTCTTGGATTTACGAGAAAAGGAAATAATATAGTTGAAAAATTGACAGAATCATTAAAACAATTGATTAAAAATAAACAAGTTCAAGAAATTAATAATGAATTATTTATAATATAATTTTAAACTTTGGATTATGATAAATTCATTTTTAATAAATGAGTAAAAGACATCAGTTTGGTGTCTTTTTTCTTTTGTGATGAAATATTTTTTTAGTTTTTTTTAAAAAAATCAATTACTGCCTAAATTTTTTTCAAATAAATGTCCTTATATAATAGAGGGATAAAAAAATTTGAAACTATTGCTTATAAAACCATAAGTTTATACCTGACAAAATAAAAAAATATGTCCTTAATAATATAGAGGGATATTAAAAATTAAAATTTACTATTAAGTTTAAATTCCTTTATTTTAGGGGCTTTTAGGTGCAAAAGTGTATTACGATTTGTATGTAAGTGAGGGAATATATAAAATATATTTAAACTTTTTTGAAAAAGTTGTTCAAATATACTACACGATTTAAAAAAGTTGTAGTTAATATTATAGAGGAGGTAAAATAAATTTTAAATATTTTTTTATAAAAATTACAAAAATGACCCCACGATTTAAAAAAATGTGTCCTTAATAATATAGAGAGGCAAAAATATTTTTAAGAATTTTTGCTAAAAACAATAAGAACCTACGATACTTTTTAAAAAACTTGTAGTTAATAATATAGAGGGAGTAATTTTTTTTATAAACTAATGAAGAAAAAGTAAAGTCTTTGATGTTTTTCAAAAACATGTTCATGTAAATATGAGGTTTAAAAAATTTATTTTTTTGGACAAGGCTTAATTGCTTTATTTTAGGGACTTTTTTAGACAAAAGTGCCTTACGATTTGTATATAAGTGAGGGGATATAAATAAAATAAATTTTTACTTTTTAAAAAAAATCATCAATTTATACCTGACAAATTGAAAAAACATGTAGTTAATAAAATAGAAGGAGCAAACATCTTTGCAAATTGCAATGGTGTTTTTTTTCTTATACAAATTTTAACCGCGTGTTCAAATGGTGAGCATGCGACATTGTTAATATTTATGTGCAAATGTTAAAAAACTTTTCCCGCAGGTTCAAATGGTGAACCAGCGACAATTGTAAAATCACTTAAAAAGGAGGTGTGAAATGTAAAATTAAACTTAGAACTTTAAAAAAAATCAAATTAAACAAAAGGAGGAACTATGAGAGATAGCAAAATTAAGTGCCAAAACATGCTTAGATTGCGAGAAA
>CALWMK010000027.1 GCA_944381825.1 uncultured Clostridia bacterium | reverse complement strand
AAATTTTTTCTTATCAGGGTGGTGCTCTAACCGACTGAGCTACAAGCCATCAACAATTTATTGAAAATGTGTTTAAATTTTTAGCTCTCCAAACATTTGTGATTTATGTTTAGACTTTTCAATAAATGCTCTTTTATTATACTCACTTTTAGTCTATTTGTCAACAATTTACACAAAATTTTTTAAACAATTAAAATAAATTTCATCATTAATATAATTTTACCACATTGTCTTTATTAACGCTTTCTTTAACATTTACAACTTTTCTTTCATATAAATAATATTATTTTTAACACAATTTTGATTAATTTAATAAAGTGATAATGACGATTATCGTCAAAAGGAGTATTTATGACTTGTTTTACAAAATGCGGAAATGGCTGCTGTCCAAACTCTCCTCGCCCAATTTGGGTTTTTGGAAGCTGCGACACTTCAAATGATGTAATAAATCCGGTTATTCCAACTTCATATGGATTTTTTGAAAACAATTTAGGCGGAGCTGTGACAAGTGGAAATATCATTCCTGTAAGTTTAACTTCTTCTCGTGGAAGCAAAATTACTGCTAGCACAACAACAGCAGGTGCTGTAAACTTAACACCTGGCACATATGAAATAACATATTTTGTTAACGGAACAATTCCAGCTTCTGGGACTATGAGCGTAGGCTTAAGAGCTAATGGTGTGGCAATAACAGGATCTACTTCAACAGTTTCTGGAACGGTCGGAAATCAAGCAACGGTATCCAAAACTATTGTTTTAACAGTAACATCTAATACCACACTTGAATTATACAACACAGGATCAGACAGTTTAACCATTTCAAACGCAAACATAGTTGTTAAAGAAATTTAAATAAGAAAATAAAGCCACTTTTAAGTGGTTTTATTTTTTGGACTTAACCTATCAAAAATTATAAAAAGGTATAAATTTGTTAAAATTTTTAAAAAATTTGCGAATTTTATCGAAAAATTTTAAAATTTTCTTACTTTTTTCTTTGACAAAACAATTTATATAAGTTACAATTATCATATAAACTTTCTTTTTACTAGAATTAAGTTTAGTGCACATACTAAAAAAGGAGGGGTTATGAAAAAGAACTTTGCAAATGAATATGAACGTCTTTCCTATCGTTTTTTTGTCGCATCTCAAGGTAACCCTTATTTAGTAGAAGAAATGGTGCAAGAAAGAAATATAAAAAGAGAAAACGAAAGAGGAAGAAGTTTATAAATGAAAACAAAAGCAGTAGTTTTAAAAGGACAAAATGCAAAAGAGAAGGATAAGAATATTCTTCTTTTTTCTATTGATGAAGGTAAAATTTGGGCAACCTTAAAAGGTGTTCGAGGCGAAAAGGCCAAGCTTAAATATGCCAAAGAGCCGTTTTGTTTTGGTGATTTCATTATTGAAGAAGGAAAAGGCTCTAAAATTATAACTTCTGTTGATATTATTGAGCCCTTTGATGAACTAGCACAGGATGTGGATAAGTATTTCGAAGGAAATGCTATGCTGGAAATAGTCAACGCCCTTTCTTTTGACTCAGAAAAAGTTGCTATCTTTTTAAATTTAATAAAAGCATTGAAGATTTTAGCCTTTCATAAAGCAACACAATATTCCTGCCTATTAAAATTTTTAATTGACGTTTTTAGTCTATATGGTGTAAGTTTATATTCACAAAAATGCACAAGCTGTGGAAATGTTTTTCATGACCATATTTATATTAATTACAATGTTGGCGAACTGTGCTGCACTTCTTGCCGACCATTTCAAAGCGAAGAAATAGGAAAAGGCGAATACAACATTTTAAAACTTTTATCACAAAACGATTATAACAAATTACCAACAATAAAATTTTCTAGCGAATTAGGACTTAAGCTTCTTAAAATTTTGGTCAACAACTTTTCATATCGCTTTGACAAACATTTAAAATTTATTGGAATATTAAGTTAAAAAATAACAAAAAAATAAAAAAAATTATATAAAAAACGATTTTTTTTGAATTTTTTAGTATTTTTTTATAAATTATCAACAGATAAATCAAATATTAATCCATTTGAAACATCAAAACGGATTAATTTTTTCTCAGAGGAATTTTCAATAATAAACTCATTTAAAGAAAGAGGATAAAACGCTTTCACGCCGCCAAGAAATTCGTAAAAATCCTTTTCTTCCACATTTTTTAAATTTCCACCTAATAAATTTTTAGCAAAAGAATAATCCTTGCACTTTACCGCCTCTAAAAATCTGTAAGGAGTCATTTCTTCTTTAAAATGCAAGTCACTATAATCGAATTCGCATTTTTCAGTAGCTATATTGTCTCCCGAAAATTTATATAAACAACTTTTTCGCCTATCTTCGCAGTCATTTAGATTATCTTTAATTTTTAATAAATCTTTTTCAAACTCAAATTCATTACCTTTAAAATGGAACAATTTGCCTGTTTTCATGTTAAAGGCGAAAACACTTTTAGCATCCAGTTCGACGCAGGCGAAATCTTCTATTTTAAAAACCCTATAGTTTAAAAACATTTCCTCTAATTCATATTGAACAATACTGTTTTTGTTTTCAAAAATAACCACATTATTTGAGATTTTTATTTCGCAATTATCTTCAGAAAACGTTAATTTCTCTTTCGCAAAATTCGAAATTCTATCCACTTTGTTTAAAAATAACAACTTGTAATCGTCGATATCAGTAACTAGATATCTTTCGCAATTTTTAAGTGCATTCAAATTAATGTAAAATGGAATATTTTTGCGATTATATGATATAGGATAAACAAAGATTTGTTCTTCGTTTTCAATTTCTAACAAATCGTTTTCATCAATATCATAAGAATTGTTCCCTATTTTAACTAGGCATGGATAACTTGATTTTAATTTAATTTTCATAAAATAATTTATTTTTAATTAATATAAAATATGAATAAAAAAATAAAATAGCAAAAATTCGCTATTTTATCTAAAAAAATATATTTTTTTGACATTTTTAATGTTTTTTTATAATTTTTTCTTATTTTTTTATTCTAACAATAATTATATTACAATTATTTTAAATTCTTTTGATGATTCCCCTGCTTTGATTATAATAGTATATTCGCCCTTCTCTAGCCCTGTGATTTTAAATGAATTTTCAATAGTGCCAACAGGTGCAATTTCCACACCACTAGGAACTATAAATTCTAGTTCGCTTTCAGCATATATCTCCACAATTTCAAATCCATCCTCTTTTAATTGCAGGCTTGTTATTTCTTCAAAAAAGTGACTTATTTTGATAGAGTCAGTTTCGCCGACTATCGATTCGCTGTCATCAGCTAGCTCACTGTCAGAATTCTCCTCTCCATCTGTTTCACTATCTTCAGTCTTACTGTCATCCTCTGGCTCGCTAGGTATTTCTGTTGGAAGATCTACATCCACATTATCTGATTCTTCCTCATCCATTGGATTATTCACATCAACATTACTTTCTTCGTCATTATTTCCTGTGTCTTCTGTAGGCTGATCTATATCGGTTTTGTCATCATCAATAGGTTTATTTGTTGTGTCCTCAGGCTTATTAGTTATACCCTCGTCATCACTTATTAAATCATCACTTATTTGCGAGTCCTCTTCCTTATCGCTTTCGTTTTCTTGTGGTGTTTCTATCGCTGGCATATCTTCTGAAGGTTCAGTTTCTTCTTTGTTTTCGTTTTCTTCCTCTTGTTCTTCCTTATTATTTTCATTTTCAATGACAATAACATTTACTTCTTGCACTGCCATTGAATTTCTA
>CALWMK010000026.1 GCA_944381825.1 uncultured Clostridia bacterium | reverse complement strand
TCTAGTTTTTGCGTCCATGTTCCATTGTCAAAATACCAGCCTTTAAATGTGTAGCCTTGCTTTACTGGCGCTGTTGGCAAACTTATTAACTCGTTTCCTGCAGTTTTTAATGTTTCAACAACTTGTCCATCTGCCATAAAAGTTATGTCATATTTTTCAACAACAACTTGGTCTTGTTCATAGTACGCATAAACTGTTACATTTGTAGTAAGTTCTACGTTTTCATATGTACTTTCTTCTAGTTTTTGCGTCCATGTTCCATTGTCAAAATACCAGCCTTTAAATGTGTAGCCTTGCTTTACTGGCGCTGTTGGAAGTTCTAAAATTTCTTTGCCACTTGTATAAATTTCTTCAACAATAACATCGTTTGCTTTAAATTGAATACAATATTCCCTTTTTGAAGTAATTAATAAAACTATTCCTATGGTGATTGCAACTATAATTAAAAACATAAACCATTTAAAAAAATTTATTTTCATATTTATATATTATCCTTTTTGTTAGTGTATCATTTTTAAACATTTTTACCAATTACTTTTAAATAAAAAAACAAACATTGCTATTTGTTTATTTTTTAAAATAACCGAAATAGCTTTTTGCTTAACATTAAATCCATTTAACAAATTCCATCGCTACCACAATTACGCAATGCTATAGATTATAATATTTAAATTAGTTTACGAACATATATTTTTACAATTTTCAATTATATGGCAGTATTAGTCAACCATTTATTTATTTAATTTTTATTATTTTTATTCAAAATTTTGTTATCTCGTTTCCGTAATATTTGTCATCAAATATTTTTTTATATGTAAATATTTCATAAATTTTTGTCCTTAGTTAAAAAATATCACTATATAAATTTATTCATCTTTATTTTTAATACATATTAAAACAATTTCTGTTGCATAAAGTTTGCCGCCATAATAACGCAAATAAAATTTATAGTTTTCGTTGTAGCTTGAAATTATTTTAGGAATTTCAATTATATCACTATTGTTATGATAAACTGAAATTAAAAGATTTGGTGTTTCATTGATAATATGATTTTTACAACCACTTAATGCTTTTTTCTCTCCTCCCTCTATATCCATTTTTATCGTTGATATTTTTTCTTGAATATCTTGATCCAAAGTAACGCATTTAATTTCAAACTTTCCGTTATCGTCAATTTGATTGGCAGAACTTGAATAATTATTTTCATTAAAAAAAGATAATTTATTTACATCCCCAACTGCACAATTTTTAAAAATTATGTTTTTGTATTCTTTTAAATTTTCTTGTGCTTTGTTTAAACTATTAAATGTCATTTCATAACAATATATCGTTTTGTAATTTTCTGCACCATAAGAATTTATATAATCAATAGTCGTATCTCCAATGTATGCACCAACATCAATAAAAACATCATCTTTTTCTAATTTTAGTATGTCTAAATCAAAATAATGTTTATATATGTCATTTGATACTTTTCCTAAATTGTAAAAATCAAAATTATAATAATTATTAATTATTGAAAATAAAATATATTTTGATTTATAATCGGCAAGATTTTCATACAACCAAACAAAATCATTATAATTGTTTTTAAATACTTTAGCTTTATCCAAATATATGTCAAAAATTCCATTTTTAATGTCCATTTTTCCCCAGTAACCAAATGAATTAAAAAACTTTTCAAAAGAGGTTTGCGTTTCTTGTGGCAAGTTTAAAAATTTATTCACCATGTTGTTATACAAATAATGTATGTCTTTTTTTTTAAATTCTTCAATAACAGAATAAAAAAGTTTATCAATAAAATTCATACTTATATAATATTCATAAACTAAAAAAATTGGCACAAAAAAACACGAAATATTTTCGTGTTTTTTATTAAATAAAATTAGTCAACAAATTCTACATCATATACAACTCTTACAAAAAATTGTTTAACAACTTCAGCATTGTCATCTAAAAATGCATAATAAAAATATCCGTCATTTGTGTCAGCCACGCCACATATATTCCAACTTGATTGATTGGCGTCACTAAGTAACCATTGAACTTTTTCAACAACATAGTCGCCTTCTGTGTTTTCCAATTCTGAAACTGGCTTTGCTGGCAATCCGTCATCAACTTTAAATTGTGTAGCTCCGTCTGGGATTAACATTTTAAGTTCAAAGAAATCAGTGTAATATGTTGCAACTTGGTCTCCAGTTACAACACCATCTGTTTCGTTCATACCTGTTGCGTTTTCAACACAATCAGCTACTGAAACAGTTCCACTAACTCTTACAGTAACTTGGTCAAGTTCTCCCAAATCACCATATTTTGAAACTCTACCTGCAGAATCCCCATTGTCCGTTGAAAATTGTTTTTTTGTAAGTTCTTTATCAAGCTTAACAGTAATTTCACCAACTTTTGCAACGGAAGCGTCTACTTTAAATTCACTTTTGCCACAGGCAGACAACAAAATCATACATGGAACAATAAAAGCAAACACCAGCATTGTTTTAGCAAAATTTTTTAAGCCTTTTTTGAATTTGTTTTTCATACATTCCTCCTTTTTTATTTCAAACAACATAATTTTACCATTTAACTTTACAATCTTAAAGTAGTATCTAGCAAAATCAAAAATATTATATTCAATACTTGAAAAAATATGATATGTTGCATTTTTTAATAAATTTTTAAAATACCATAAAAATAATGTAAAAATAGGCTTAAAATATTTTAAGCGACATAATTAAAAATAAAAAAAGACAACAATAAGTTGTCTTTTTAGAAATTGAATATCAAAATTGGGTTTCTTTGTTTTTAACACGCTTGTATACCCATCTGTTTTTTAAGGTATTTCTACCTACTCGACTTAAAGATTTCTCTTTAAAAGGAGGTGATCCAGCGGCACCTTCTGATACCGCTACCTTGTTATGACTTCACCCCAGTCATTGGTTTTACCTTAGGCGGCTGCCTCCTTGCGGTTAGCTCACCGACTTTGGGTACCCCCAACTCCCATGGCGTGACAGGCGGTGTGTACAAGACCCGGGAACGCATTCACCCCGACATGCTGATTCGGGATTACTAGCAACTCCGTCTTCGTGTGGGCGAGTTGCAGCCCACAGTCTGAACTGGGACCAGGTTTTTGAGGTTTGCTCCACATTGCTGTTTCGCTTCTCTTTGTTCTGGCCATTGTAGCACGTTTGTAGCCCAAGACGTAAGAGGCATGATGATTTGACATCGTCCCCACCTTCCTCCGTATTATCTACGGCAGTCTCTCTAGAGTCCCTAACTTAATATTGGCAACTAAAGACAAGGGTTGCGCTCGTTGCGGGACTTAACCCAACATCTCACGACACGAGCTGACGACAACCATGCACCATCTGTTTATGTGTAATATTGCTATTATTTCTCTAATCTCTTAGATATGCACACAATGTCAAGTCTTGGTAAGGTTTTTCGCGTTGCTTCGAATTAAACAACATGCTCCGCTGCTTGTGCGGGTCCCCGTCAATTCCTTTGAGTTTCAACCTTGCGGCCGTACTACTCAGGCGGGATACTTATCGCGTTTGCTTCAACACGGAAGGAGTCGATACCTCCCACGTTTAGTATCCATCGTTTAGGGCGTGGACTACCAGGGTATCTAATCCTGTTTGCTCCCCACGCTTTCGAGCCTCAGTGTCAGTTGCAGTCCAGTAAACCGCCTTCGCCCCAGGTGTTCTTCCTAATATCTACGCATTTCACCGCTACACTAGAAATTCCGTTTACCCCTCCTGTACTCTAGTAAACCAGTTTTAAGTGCAATTCCAAAGTTGAGCCTTGGGCTTTCACACCTAACTTAATTCACCACCTACGCTCCCTTTACGCCCAGTTATTCCGGACAACGCTCGCCACCTACGTATTACCGCGGCTGCTGGCACGTAGTTAGCCGTGGCTTTCTCCTAAGGTACCGTCACTTTCTTCTTCCCTTAGATCAGAAGTTTACAATCCGAAAACCTTCTTCCTTCACGCGGCGTTGCTGGGTCAGAGTTCCCTCCATTGCCCAATATTCCTAACTGCTGCCTCCCGTAGGAGTCTGGACCGTATCTCAGTTCCAATGTGGCCGGTCATCCTCTCAGATCGGCTACTCATCGTCGTCTTGGTAGGCCGTTACCCTACCAACTAACTAATGAGGCACAAGCCCCTCTATTACCGGATTGCTCCTTTCACCCCTTCTTGATGCCAAGTTGTGGTCATATGCGGTATTAGCACCTATTTCTAAGTGTTATCCCCCTGTAATAGGCAGGTTGCTCATGTGTTACTCACCCGTCCGCCACTAAATTTATTTTCTGCACAAAGAAATCTGCTTAACTTAAAAACTTTTATATTTTTAAGCCCACCTTATACGCGGGTCGTAAATTTTTAACAAAATTTACTAACACGCTTGGCTTTCAAATCCCTTTGTGCAAAAAACAAATTTCGTTCGACTTGCATGTTTTAAGCACGCCGCCAGCGTTCGTCCTGAGCCAGGATCAAACTCTAACGTTTTTTGTATAACATCTACTTCCGTAGCTATTACCTTGTTAGTTTCTGATTTCTGTACTCATACCTTTACTGACTTGTAAAT
>CALWMK010000025.1 GCA_944381825.1 uncultured Clostridia bacterium | reverse complement strand
GTAAAAGCATTTTTAAGGCAACTTAAACCTATTCTTAAAGAGTCCAAATTGAAAGTTGGTTGCTTTAATGAAAAATTCTGGGGTATGGTCGAAATCAAGTCTAATAGAGATATTGATAATTTTAAAATCCCGTCACAAGCACGTGGAAATTCTGCTTGGACGGAAGATTGGGACTTAGCAGTTCGCTCATTTTCTAAAAGGCGTGAAGTAAATAAAATTGTTTTCACAGACGGCGAGCCTTGTCCGGGAACTATGCCAAAAGAAGATTTAAAAGGAATAAATGTTATTTGGCTTGTATATAGTAATAGGGATTTTCACCCATGCTGTGGTAAGGTTATTGATGTTTACCCAAAAGATTTACAAAATATGATAAACGCAGAAAGAAATTTGGAAGAGCCAGAACTTTCATTATAAAAAGTCAGCATAAAATATGTTGACTTTTTGTTTATTTAAGTAAAAATCTTTATATTGTAAGTCGTGACTTATTAGTTTCTCGAAACTTGTTATTTATACATTATATTTTATCAACAGGATTAATAATAATCACTTCAACTCCCTGCGATTTGGCATATTCTATTGTTTGTTTTGTTCCACAGCGATGACAAGCGAAGAATTGTTTATCATATACTGATTTCGTTCTTTCATACAACCGTCAACATACTTGTTATAAATACAACGTATTTTGTCTGCTCGTTTTAAAATTCTTCTGTATCTTATTTGTTCTTATCTTTTTTTAATTTATTTATTAATCTTTTTATAATTTTTGTCAATCGATCAGATTTCACAGTTATTTAAAATTCAATTCATGATGACATTTGGTACGAATTAAAAATTGTGATACTATTAACATATCATAATTGTTATTTTATCAAGAAAAGGAAAATGTGAGTTATGTTATATAAATCATGTTACATTTCTCCAATAGGAGCAATTTATTTAGTATGTGACCAAACTGGTTTGATGGGATTATGGTTGGAAAATCAAAAATATTTTGCGAAAAAAATTATCGATGAAAGTGTAATAGCTAAAAATCATCCAACAATTAAAAAAGTAAAAAAATGGTTGGATGCTTATTTTGCAAAGAGCAATCCCCAAATAGATAATTTGGTTTTGAGGCCACAAGGTACAACTTTTCAAAAAGAGGTCTGGAAACTATTAATGGAAATACCTTATGGCGAAGTTACAACTTATGGCGAAATTGCCAAAATGCTTGCAAAAAAGATGGGTATAGATAAGATGTCTGCTCAGGCAGTTGGTGCGGCTGTTGGACACAATCCCATTTCTATTATAATTCCATGCCATAGGGTGATTGGTGCCAAGGGAAATTTGATTGGATATGCAGGTGGTATTGAAAAAAAGAGATGGCTATTGGAGCATGAAAAAAATTAAGTACTTTTGAAAGGATAGATAAAATTTTGAATATTACATAGTTTTTTTTATTTTTTATTAAACAATGTAACAAACACATTTTGTTGTGAATAAATTTTAAGTGGGAGATTAAAATGTTTACAATAAGTGTTTGTATGATTGTTAAGGATGAAGAAAAAACAATTGAAAGGGTTTTATCATGTGCAAAAGAATTTGCAGATGAGATTATTGTTGTTGATACAGGTTCTAAAGACAACACGGTAAGTTTGGCAAAAAAATATACTGATAAAGTTTTTCATTTTGAATGGTGTGATGATTTTTCTAAAGCTAGGAACTATTCCTTTTCATTAGGGCAATGTGATTATTTAATGTGGCTAGACGCAGATGATTTCATATCCAAATGTAACATTGAAAAAATAAAATTATTAAAAAATTACAATAAAGATATAGATGTTTTTATGTTTAAATATGTTGCTAGTTTTGATGAAAATGGTAAGCCTAGTTTTAATTTTTATAGAGAAAGGTTGTTAAAAAGAGAAAATAATTTTAAATGGGAAGGATTTGTTCATGAAGCAATTTCTCCTTTTGGGAAAATTGAATATTGTAATATAGAAATTGAACATAGGAAAGTTCAAGTCAACGAGGAGAAACGAAATTTAAAACTTTATAAAAAGGCAAAAAAAAGAGGGATTATTTTTGGTCCAAGAGAACAATATTATTATGCTAGGGAACTTTATTATTCAAAGTATTATAAGACCGCAATTTTTCAACTAAAAAAATATTTAAAAATGAACGATTGTTTTGAACCAAATGTTGTGGGAGCATATTTGTTATTGGCAGAATGTGAAATTTTAGTGGGACAAAATAAAAATGCATTAAAAAATTTATTTGAATGCATTGAAAAATATCCACCCAATGCACAAATTTGCGTTTTAATTTCTTCAATTTTTGAAAAACAAAATAAAATTCAACAGGCAATTTTTTGGAGTAAGTGTGCTTTAAACTGTGAAAAACCGCTTCAAGGATTTGTAATTGAGGACTATTATGATTTTATCCCATATATGAAACTTGTTGTGCTTTATGATAAACTTGGAGATTATTTAAATGCAAAAAAATTTCACAACTTAGCCAAAGAATTAAAGCCTAATAATAAGTTGGTAATTATGAATGATAAGTATTTTGCTTCAAAGTTGATGTAATCATGTAGAAAATAGACATTTTTTTTGCTATTTACACTTTTTATGTTGTTTTTAAATTTTTTATTTTTTTTTGAAAAACATATAATTTGAGGTGATTTATGAAAAAATTATATGCTTTTATTTCCATTATGTTGTGTTTAAGTGTTTTTAGTTGTTTTCTAGGAGCCGCGAGTTGTTATGCCGAAGAAAAGATAGTGGTTTATGGAGAAGGCGAAATAAAATATATTCCTGACCTTGCCATAGTTACTGTAGGAATAGAAACAACAAATGAAAATTTGTTGGAAGCTCAAAGACAAAATAATAATGCTATTGACTCAGTAATTCAGGCTTTGTTGAGTTTTAATGTGCAAAAAGAGCATATTAAAACCAAAAACTTTAATGTTTATCAAAAATTTGATTATTCTGAATCGTCAGAAAAATTTATTGGTTATCAAGTTTCCAACTATATTGAGTTTGAGACAAAAGCTGTTGACAATATTTCTCAGATAATATCAAAACTCATGGAAAATGGTGCAAACAGGTTTAATGGAGTGAGCTTTACATTGGAAGATTATTCTTTAGCTTATAATAGTGCTTTAAAACTTGCTCTAGAAAATGCCAAAAGCAAGGCGGCGGCTCTTTGTGATGAAAAACTGGAGCTAGTTGAAATAGTAGAACAAAACTACTCAAATTCATTTACAAATGATGCCTATGTATATGCAAAAATGGCAAATGAAAATGTGTCTATTATGAAAGGGGAAATTGTTATTAAAGCAACAATTAAAGCTGTGTTTGAGTTTGATGATTAGAATTATTGACATAAAATTTGGTTATATGATAAACTCTTGGTGAATATTTTTTACTAGGTGATAAATGAAAAAACAAAAGAGAGTTAGATATTATTTTGATGAAAAAAATGATGATTTTCGCAAAAATAAAACAAAGCTTAAACTAACAATTGATGGAGATTATAAATATGTTTCAAGTAATCCATTTTTTAAGGTATTTAGCTTTGGTCTTTATTACATCATTGCTTTGCCCATTCTTTTTGTTCTTAGCTTTACTGTTTATGGCGCTCGCGTTAAAGGAAGAAAAAATTTGAAGAAGGTGAAAAAAGATGGTTATTGTATTTATAGTAATCATACTAATTATACAGATGCTTGGCTTGGTGCAGTTTTGGTGGCAAGACCAAAACGGACCTATGTGATTTCAAGTAAATATGCTGTTCAAATTCCCTTTGTAAGAATACTTACTAAAGCACTTGGTTGTTTGCCAATTGGTGATACAGTATCTAGTATTAAAACCTTAAATGAAAATGTTTGTAAGCTTTTAAACGACAAAAAAGCAATAATGATTTTTCCAGAAGCACATATTTGGGACTTTTATACAGGAGTTAGACCTTTTCCTATCACAAGTTTTAAATTTCCAGCTTCCTGTCATAAGCCAATTGTGCCAGTTGCGGTGACATATAGACAACCTAAATTGTTTTTTAAAAATACTAGAAAGCCTAAAATGGTTGTTCATATTGGTGAACCAATTATGTATGATGACAATTTGACTGAAAAGCAAAATGCACTTTATTTTAGAGATGCTACAATGGAATTTATTAGAGAAAAGACAGGTAGTCCAGACAATTATGAGTATATTAAATATATCAAAGTTGATGATAAAGAACAGTCAGATGCGGTTTAAACCTTAAAAATAAGCAATAAACATCATGGAATTAGATGGTAGGAGTTAATAAAAGACACTTAACAATTTAATAATAAGTGTCTTTTTTGATAACTATTTTTTTTACTATTATATAACATTTATTTTTCAAAACAATATGTTTTTTTATAGACAGATTTAGTTTATAGTTTTGTCTGCAAGCGACGAAGTCTTTGCAAGCAAAACTGATGTTAATTCAAGCTGGAAGTGCATGATTTATCATGCAGAATTGTGATAACTTAACTTGCTTCAAAATTTACTTCCTATAATTTATATTAACGGAAGTCAGAGGGAAGCAATGCGAAGCATTATTTTCAAATGACTGATGTTAATTCAAGCTGTGATGAAGAAAAAACTTCAGTTTTTGCTTGTTTTGTGTAAACAAAACTTAAATTTTGATGCAAGCAAAATTTAACATCACATAGTTTATATTAACGGAAGTCAGAGGGAAGCAATGCGAAGCATTATTTTCAAATGACTGATGTTAATTCAAGCTGTGATGAAGAAAAAACTTCAGTTTTTGCTTGTTTTGTGTAAACAAAACTTAAATTTTGATGCAAGCAAAATTTAACATCACATAGTTTATATTAATTAAAACTATTCATAGTTTTGAAATTATATCAAGATATTCATCCCAATAAGTTTCTCGTATTGGATATGCTTCACCATCGGAAAAATGTAACACTAAGGCGGGTGAAATGTCATTCCATCTCTCAACAATTTCAAATCTTTCTAAATCTCCAGTTTTCAATTTTTGTTTTACCCTTCCATGGTAATTAAAATAACTCATATTTAAGTTATGCTCAAAAAAATATAAACTATTTATTGATTTTAAATTTTAAATATTTTATAATATTACTTAATTACTTAATGTATTTTTTTTCACAAATTAACACACTGTTTCATAAAACACTGCGGTGGGAATTTATAACTTGTTTTTTAAGTATAAACATTTTAATAAGAGCGCTTTTTTTAGTTTTATATAAGGAGAATAAGATGATAGAAATTTCAAATATTGAAAAAAAATATGTTACCGGTGATGTTGTGGTTCAAGCCTTAAAAGGTGTTTCGATTAAATTTAGGGAACATGAATTTGTTTCCATTTTAGGACCTTCTGGATGCGGGAAAACTACACTTCTTAATGTAATTGGTGGACTTGATAAATATGATAGTGGAGATCTTATTATAGATGGGGTTTCTACTAAGCAATATAAAGATAAAGATTGGGATGTTTATAGAAATCACTATATTGGTTTTGTTTTTCAATCTTATAATTTGATTATGCATTTAACCGTTTTAGAAAATGTTGAGTTGGCACTTGCTATTGCTGGAGATAATAAAAAACTTAAAAGAGAAAAAGCAATAAATGCTCTTGAAAAAGTTGGTTTAAAAGACCAAATTAATAAAAAACCAAATCAGTTGTCTGGCGGTCAGATGCAAAGAGTTGCCATTGCAAGAGCCATTGTAAATAATCCTAAAATTATTTTAGCGGATGAGCCTACTGGGGCGCTTGATAGTGAGACTTCGCTCCAAATTCTGGATATTTTAAAAGAACTTTCAAAAGAATGTCTTGTGATTATGGTTACCCATAACAACGAATTGGCAAAGCAATATTCATCTAGAATTATCAGTATTTTGGATGGGAAAATTACAAATGATACTAATCAAATAAGCAAAAAAATGAAAAATGAAAGAAAAAACAAAGATGCTTCAACTAAAAAAACTTCTATGGGATTTTTTTCGGCTTTAAAACTTTCGCTTAGAAATTTGGGTACAAAAAAAACAAGAACAGCACTTACGGCTTTTGCTGGAAGTATTGGTATTATTGGAATTGCTCTAATTCTTGCGGTTTCTAGCGGTTTTCAAAGTTATGTTAAAAAAACTGAAGAGGACACAATGAGCACATATCCTCTAACCATTCAAGAAAATGCAGTTAGTTTAAATTCTGCATTGGAATTGCTTTATAATAATGAGGGAAAAGAAGAATATATTGATGAAGAAAAAGTTTATGTAAATAACATTTTAGAAGAGTTTATGAAAAATTTTTCACAAAAAGCACATTCAAATAACCTTACTAAATTTAAAAGTTACATTGACTCTAATATTGACAAAACAAAGATTAATGATATTCAATATTGTTACGATATTAATTTTAATGTTTATTCCTCAAATTACAATGAAACTGAAAATACACAGCTCAATCCATTTAAAGTTCCAGATAATGTTGCAGCTGCAATGCCTTCACTTGTCCTGCTCGCCAATCAAATGCAAATTTGGGAAGAAATGATTTCAAATCAACAAATATTAGAAGGGCAGTATGAACTTTTGGGCGATGGAAGATGGCCAACTAAAGCGAATGAGGTGGTTTTGGTTTTAGACAAATATAATCAACTCAATGACTTTGTTCTTTATGCTTTAGGGCTTAAGGATGTGTCTGAAATTGAAGATATGCTTGAAGCAATGATGGCTGGTGTCGAATATACACCGAGTGAAAATTCTACATATACATTTGAACAACTTATGAACTTGACATTTAAAATTGTTTTGGACAGTTCTTGTTATTCTTATAATGAAACAAATCAAATTTGGGAGAACAAAAAAGATAATCCTTCTTTCATGAAAAAGGTTCTTGACAATTCTATTGATATTAAGGTAGTTGGAATTATTAGACCTAAACAAGGAGTTAATGTAACATCATTGACTGGGACCATTGGTTACACAAAAGATTTAATTAGTCTTATGATAAACAACACAAACGAAAGTGATGTTGTGAAAACTCAAAAGGAAAATCCTCAAATAAATATTTTAACAAATGCTCCTTTTGCAAGTGGTGAAAGTTATGAAAAAAATTTAAGAGCCTTTTCATCGGTAGATTTAGCCAGTCCAAGCATGATTAGAATTTATCCAGCAGATTTTGAATCTAAGGAGTATATTGTAAACTTTATAAAAGAATACAACAATAATCAGGTTGACAAAAGTCAAACTATTGAATACACAGATTATATTGGAATGTTGCTATCGTCTGTGACGGTCATAATAAATGCAATTACCTATGTTTTAATCGCATTCGTTTCCATTTCTTTGGTGGTTTCATCAATAATGATTGGAATTATTACATATATTTCAGTTTTGGAAAGAACAAAAGAAATTGGAATTTTAAGAAGTGTAGGGGCAAGAAAACGGGATGTTTCAAGAGTATTTAATGCCGAAACCTTGTTCATTGGTTTTATATCTGGTGCTTTAGGAATAATTCTAACTTATATTCTTTGCATTCCAGTTAATGTGATTTTGAAATCATTGGTTGATGTTTCAAATATTGCAATATTAAATCCACTTCATGCCCTAATTTTAATTGTGATAAGCATGTTGCTTACATTTGTTTCGGGTTTGATACCATCTAGCATAGCGGCAAAAAAAGACCCTGTTAAAGCGCTTAGAAGTGAGTAAGGATATGAAAAAAGAATATAAAGTTAAGAAAAAGAGGGGCTGCTTTTTTGAATTTTTAAAAACAGTTGTGAAAACATTTAAAAAACGACCTAAAATAATTGATTATAATAATGGGAAAATAGAATCTAGGGCAATCTTTATTGCAAACCATTCTGGAGCAAGTGGTCCATTTACTTTTGAACTATTTTTTCCTAAATATTTTATACCTTGGGGGACACACGAGATGTGTGGAAATTATAAAATGAGGTGGAAATATTTATATCATATTTTCTATCAACAAAAATTACATTATGGAAAGTTTAGGTCTTTTTGTTTGGCAACATCATTTGGTTTAATATCTAAAAGTCTTTATAATGCCACCGGACTAATTGGCACTTACAATGATGTCAGGCTTTTAAAAACCTTTAAGGATAGCTTTAAAGTTTTGGACGAAGATATTGGTTTGTTAATTTTTCCAGAAAATTCTAATGATGGTTATCATGAATTAATAAAAGAATATTTTAGAGGTTTTGTTTCGCTCGCCAAAATTTATTATAAAAAGCGGAATATAGATCTTCCTGTTTATAACATTTACTACAATAAAAAACACAACAAAATGCTTATAGACAAGCCAATTTATATCAATAAATTGATAAATGAAGATAAAATGAATGAAAAAGATATTGCAGACCTATTTTTAAAAAATTCCCAGCAATTGTTTTATCAAACATGCAATTCGACTAAAGTTTGATGGAGTATTAAATTATTTTAAGCACATAAGGCACAAATTCTAATTATCTTTTAATATAAATCGCCAAAGGCGAGCTTTGTCTTTTTCAGTCGCATAATCTATTCCAACTCTTCTTTTTGAAATAAAATTTATTTGTGTTTGAGTTAAATCTTCTTCAAGCCAAATTTTGTTTGAATTTATTAAATTTTCTCCGTTAAAGGACATATCTATTCCAAAAAACTTTGTTAGTTTTCCTGGACCAATTAAATTTTCAACTCCCCGAATTAAAACTGCTTGTGCTTTATGCTCTTCACCTGAAGAAATGTTTAACATATAATAAATGCCATAAATTAAATAAATATAAATTGTTCCACCAATTTTGAACATGTTTTCGTTGCGTTTGGTTTTTCCTTTAAAGGCATGACATGCAGAATCAAATTCAAAATAGCATTCTGTTTCAGTTATTTTTTTTCGTTCAATTTTGTTATTTTGTTTAACACATAAATATTTCCCAAGTAATTTTTTGGCTAGAGTTTCAGCATCTTGTTTAAAAAAAGATAGATTTTTTATTCTTTTCATAAGTTAATTATAACATTTTTTAAAATTATTTTTTAAAGATATTTAATTTGTTGATTTTTCTTTAATAAATGTGTAATATATTTAATATAAACTATGTGATGTTAAATTTTGCTTGCATCAAAATTTAAGTTTTGTTTACACAAAACAAAGCAAAAACTAAAGTTTTTTCTTCATCACTGTTTGAATTAACATCAGTTTTGCTTGCAAATGACTCCGTCGCTTGCAGACAAAACTTCCGATAATATAAACTATGTGATGTTAAATTTTGCTTGCATCAAAATTTAAGTTTTGTTTACACAAAACAAAGCAAAAACT
>CALWMK010000024.1 GCA_944381825.1 uncultured Clostridia bacterium | reverse complement strand
TGGTGCAGGCAACAGGACTTGAACCTGCATGTTCATTAATTAGAACACTAGAACCTGAATCTAGCGCGTCTGCCAATGCGTCAAAACTTTCGCTTTAGGGCTTTAAAATTGCTTTTTTCAATTTTGATGCCTTTAAGCTCAGTTTTTCCTTTTCCCCACAAATTTTCATATATTTCAAATTTGTGTGGGCCCACGGCGGAATTGGCTATAAAAAAAATCCTCACTAAAATTAGTTTGGATTTTTTGGTGCAGGCAACAGGACTTGAACCTGCATGTTCATTAATTAGAACACTAGAACCTGAATCTAGCGCGTCTGCCAATTCCGCCATGCCTGCAAATATAAAATTATAGTAAATTTGTAAAAGTATATCATAAATCATTTGCTTTATCAATGATTTTTAACAAATACAAAATTGTGAAAATATACTTGAAAATTAAAATAAAAATAACTTCTTATCAGTTTTATAGCTTTTCTTAAAAGAAATTTTTGCAAGGCAGAACTTAAATATTATTATTGCAAGATTGTATATTTTGAAATTTTATTTGCAAATAATTGACTTTGATTTTTATAAAATTTATACTTAAAATTGTGAGTGATAAAAAAGTTGTTATAATTACTGGGACTAGTTCGGGAATTGGTTTTTGTCTGGCAAAGCTTCTTGTTTCTAAAGGCTACAAGGTATATGGTTTGTCAAGGCGAGTTGTTAACGAAAATTTTGAATCATTACAATGTGATGTGACTGATGAAGAAAAAGTTAAACAATGTTTCGAGTATGTGTTTAACAAAGAAGGAAAAATTGATGTTTTAGTAAACAATGCAGGAATGGGAATTTCAGGCGCTGTAGAATTTATTGATTCTGCTCAAAGCAAAAAACTTTTTGATGTTAATGTAAATGCAGTTGTTTCGCTTTGTAAAATTGTTATCCCTTACATGAAGAAAAACGGTGGCGGAAGAATTGTAAATATAAGCTCAGTTGCTGGTTTCATCCCAATTCCATTTCAAACCTTTTACTCCATGTCAAAATCGGCAATAAATAGTTTGACAATGTGCTTAAAGATGGAGCTTGCTCCACTTAACATTTGTGTTTGTGGAGTTATGCCAGGTGACACAAAAACAGGTTTTACAAATGCAAGGGAAAAGATTTTATTAAATGATGGATATGGAAATCGAATTGAAAAGTCGGTTTCTAAAATGGAAAAAGATGAAAAAAATGGTGTTTCTGCAGACAAAGTTGCAAAAGTGGTTTTGAAGCAAATTGAAAGAAAAAAACCTCCAGTGCTTGTTTGTGTTGGGGCAAATTATAAGTTTATTGCATTTCTGCAAAAAATTTTACCAAGAAAAATAATGTTAAAAATAGTAAATAAAATTTATGGTTGAAGGGGATATAATGGATTTATTTAAAAAATGTCAACATATGGAAAATGTTGAATTTGCAAAAGCAAATAATGTTTATCCATATTTTTCACAACTTACTACCGGTCAAGATACTGAAGTTGTTATTGATGGTGTTAAAACAATTATGATTGGCTCAAACAATTATTTGGGATTAACCTCGCATCCAGAAGTGATTGAAGCAGGTGTGGAGGCTTTAAAAAAATATGGAAGTGGATGTTCTGGCTCAAGATTTTTAAATGGTACACTTGATTTACACATTGAACTTGAGAATAAACTTGCAAAGTTTTTGTTCAAAGAGCAAGTTGTAACTTTTTCAACAGGATTTCAATCAAATTTGGCAATTATAAGTGCAATTGCTGGAAGAAATGACTTTATTGTTTGTGACAAAGAAAACCATGCAAGCATATATGATGCGTGTAGACTAAGTTATGCAAAAATGCTTAGATACAATCATAGTGATATGCAAGATTTGGAAAGGGTGCTAAGTTCTATTGACACGACAAATGGCGGAATTTTAATTGTTACAGATGGTGTGTTTTCAATGAGCGGAGAAATTTGCAAACTTCCTGAAATTGTTAGACTTGCAAAAAAATATGGCGCGAGAATAATGGTTGATGATGCTCACGGACTTGGTGTTTTGGGTGAACATGGAAGGGGTACAGCCGAACACTTCGGTTTAGAAAATGAAGTTGATATATACATGGGCACATTTTCAAAATCTCTTGCAAGTCTTGGCGGATATATGGCAAGCAGCAAAAAAGTTGCAGAGTATGTTAAGCATACAGCAAGACCATTTATTTTTTCAGCAAGCATAACTCCTGCAAGTGTTGCTTGCGCACTTAAATCACTTGAAATTTTAGAAAGAGAACCAAAAAGAATTAAAAACTTGGCTGAAATAAGTGCATATATGAGAAAATTGTTAAAAGAAAGGGGAATAAAAATTATTGAAAGCACAACTCCAATTATTCCAATTTTCACATATGATGATTTAAAAACATTTAAAGCTTGCAAAATGCTTCAAGAAAGAGGAGTTTATGTAAATCCAGTTGTTTCGCCTGCTGTTCCTGTGGGACAAAGTATGCTAAGAACAAGTTACACAGCAACACACACCAAAGAACAAATGGAAATTGCTGCAGATAAGATCGCTCAAGTTTTAAAAGAATTGTCATAAATTAAAAAATTGCGTTGCTTAGCGGAAGCTAAGGTGCTCTTGTGAGCAAGAGCACAAAAAATTTAAAATTATTTTTAAATTTTTCAACGCAATTTTTGTTATTTTATAATTAAATTAATTAAACTGTTTGGAATATAAATGGCTTTTACAATTTGTTTGTTTGCTATTGCATTTTTAATTTTATCTTGAGCTAATGCAATTTCTTTAACTTGTTCAGCAGTTAAATTTGGGTTTATATTAAGACGAGTTATAATTTTGCTGTTTACTTGTGCAACAATTTCAATTTGGGATTTAACAAGCTTAGTTTTGTCATATGTTGGATATTGTTGATTGTGAATTGAATAATTCTCACCAATATTTTGCCATAATTCTTCACAAAAGTGTGGGGTGAAAGGTGAAAGGAGTTTCAAAACAACTTTGTTGCACTCTTCAATTAAATATAAGTTTTTGTTTTCTTGCAATTCATATTTGTAAATTGCATTGACAAGTTCCATTATTCTTGCAACTGCGCTATTAAACGCAAAACTTTCCATATTGTCAGTGCATTCTTTTATTGTATTGTTTAAAACATACTCAAGTTCATTTTCTGCACTTGTATTTTCAAAGACAGTTCGTTTTGACTTGTAATCATATTTTAAAATAAGTCTTTCAACTCTTTCCAAAAATTTTGAAATTGATTTGATTCCATTTTCGTTCCATGGTCCGCCTTCTAGGTAGTTAAAACCAAAAGCAAGGTATAACCTCAAGCAATCACTGCCAAAAAGTTCTATGAAATTATCAAGATTTATTGTATTACCTCTTGATTTACTCATTTTTTGACCGTCTGTTCCCAAAATTAGACCTTGGTGTACAAGGCTTTTAAAAGGCTCGTCAAAGTTTAAATATCCTATATCACGCAAAAATTTTGTTATGAATCTTGAGTATAAAAGGTGGCCAGTTGCGTGTTCCATACCGCCAACATATTTGTCAACTGGCAAAACTTTATTTGTAAACTCTTTGTCAAAAGCAACATCAAAGTTTTTTGCATTTGGATACCTTAAATAATACCAAGAAGAGCAAACAAATGTGTCTAAGGTGTCGACATCTCTTTTTGCTGGTTTATGGCAATGTGGGCAAGTTGTGGTCAAATAGCCATTGTGTTTTGCAAGAGGACTAGTTCCATCTGGGGTAAAATCAACATCTTCTGGCAAAATGATTGGCAAATTTTCATATGGCACTGGCACTACTCCGCAATGTTCACAATAAATAATTGGAATTGGGCAGCCCCAATATCTTTGCCTTGAAACAGACCAATCTCGGAGTTTATAGTTAATCTTTCTTCTTGCAAAACCTTGAGCTTGTAATTTTTCAATAATTTTTGATTTTGCGCACTTTGAATCAAGCCCATCAAATTCATTGCTATTTACAAGTTTTCCATATTCACAAAATGGAATGGCGCTGCCTTGGCTATCAATAACTTGCAAAATATCCAAATTATATTTTTTTGCAAACGCATAATCTCGTTCGTCGTGAGCTGGAACCCCCATAACAGCGCCAGTGGCATATGTTGAAAGAACATAATCAGCAATATAAATTGGCACTTTTTTGTTGGTTGCTGGATTAATTGCATAAGCACCTGTGAAAACACCAGTTTTTTCTTCTGTTGTGCTTTGTCTTGTAATTTCGTCTTTTTTGCTTGCTTGATAAATATATTCTTGAACAAGTGGCAACCTTTCTTTTGTTGTTATTTTTAATGTCAATTCATGTTCTGGAGCAAGTACGATGTATGAAACTCCAAAAATGGTGTCAATTCTTGAAGTGAAAATTGTGATTTTTTCATTATTTTCAGTGTAGAAGTCAACTTCGGCACCTTCTGATTTTCCTATCCAATTTTTTTGCGCAATTTTTGTTTTTTCAGGCCAATCTAATTTGTCAAGGTTGGCGAGAAGTTCTTCTGCGTAGTCGGTTATTTTAAAAAACCATTGTGTCATGTTCTTTTTAACAACTTCGTGTTTACATCTTTCACAAAAGCCTTGAACAACTTGTTCATTGGCAAGAACTGTGTTGCAATGTGTGCACCAATTCACAGGAGCAAATTTTTGATAGGCAAGACCTTTTTCATACAACTTTAAAAACAACCATTGTGTCCATTTATAATAGTTTTCTTTGCAAGTTGCAATTTCATAGTCCCAATCGTAAGTTGTGCCCATATTTTTTAATTGTCTTTCCATAATTGCAATGTTTTTTTCAGTGCTTGTTTTTGGGTGGATGCCCGTTTTTAAAGCATAGTTTTCAGCTGGCAAACCAAATGCATCAAAACCAACGGGATGAAACAAATTGTAACCTTGCATTCTTTTGAACCTTCCAAAACTATCGGAAAGTGAATAGTTGAACCAATGACCCAAATGAAGATTTGAACCACTCGGATAACTGAACATTTCTAGTAAATAATATTTTTTATCTAAATTGTTTTTATCAAAGCTGTAAAGCTTATCTTCTTGCCATTTTTTTTGCCATTTTTTTTCTATTTCAGATATATTCATTTTTTACCTCAAGTTTGTTACAATTTTAATCTAAAATTTAATCTAAAATTAAACAAAAATAATTTTATCATAAACAAATTATTATATCAAGTTTTGTTTGTTGATTTTCTAAGTTTGACAACTATTCTTTTATTGTTTATACTAAAACTTAATAAGAGGAAATATATGAGAACAATTGACACTAATCTTTTTAACACATTAAAGCAAAGAGGACTTTTATATCAGTGTACTGATGAAGAAAAGCTCAAAGAAGTTTTACAAAGTGGTAAACCTATTACTCTTTATGAGGGAACAGATCCAACAGCAAGCAGTTTGCATATTGGACATTGCGTTCCTTATTGCATTTTGCGTCGTTTTCAAAAAGCAGGGCACAAGGTTATTCTTTTAATGGGTGGAGCGACCGCTGGTATTGGCGATCCAACTGGCAAAACTGAAATGAGAAAAATGCTGGATAAGGAACAAATTGCCAAGAACATCGAACAGATAAAAAGCACTTTGAAAGTATTTTTAGATTTTGATGGTGAAAATCCTGCTATAATAGTTAACAATCAAGATTGGTTTAATGGATATGATTATGTTGATTTTATGCGAGAAGTTGGTGTTCATTTTAATGTGAATAAAATGCTCTCGAATGAAATTTATAAAAATAGAATTGAAGAAGGTGGGCTAACTTTTTTTGAAATGGGATATATGCTTATGCAAGCATATGATTTTGTACATTTAAACAAAAAGTATGGTTGCACTTTACAATATGGCGGCGGAGATCAATGGGGCAACATTGTTGCTGGTGTTGAACTGCAAAGAAAATTAAACTTTGCAAATGGAACCGATGTTCAACTTATTGGTGCTACAAATCCACTTCTTTTAACTCCAGATGGCAAAAAAATGGGGAAGACTGAAAAAGGTGCAATTTGGATAGATAAAAATTTAATTTCGGCATATGACTTTTATCAAGGTGTTTATCAAACTCCAGATGAGTGTGTTGAAATGATGTTTGCGCTTTTTACAGATATTCAAATGGAGGATGTTAAAAAACTTATTAGTGAAGATATTGTTAAAGCAAAACAAGTTTTGTCATATGAAATAACAAAATTTATTCGCGGCGAAGAAGATGCAAAACAAGCCCAAGAAGCGAGTGCATCGCTGTTTGGAAACGGAACAAATCTTGACAATGTTCCAACATACAATTTGTGTAAATCAATTAATCTTTGTGATTTGTTATTTGAAGCAGGGCTTGTTAAAAGTAAAAGCGAAGGAAGAAGAATATGCGAACAAGGTGGGGTTTTTATTGATGGTGAAAAAGTGACAGAGTTTTCATATCTAGTTGAAAAGAAAAACTTCGAAAACGATTATTTTATATTGCAAAAAGGCAAGAAAAATTTTGTTAAGGTGAATTTGAATTGAAACAAGCAGAGTTAGAAGTTAAAAAATCTAAATTTTTGTCCTTTATCTACAATATTGATGATGAAAGCCAAGCAATTAAAATAGTGGATAATATAAAAAAAGAACATAAAAAAGCAACTCATGTTTGTTATGCATACAGACTTGTAGATAAAAGTGAAGTTGTTAAATTTAATGACGACAATGAACCATCTGGAAGTGCAGGTAGACCAATTTTAGCTGTAATCGAAAAATCTGGTTTAAAAAATGTTTTAATTGTCGTTGTGAGATATTTTGGAGGAATCAAACTTGGAGTTGGTGGACTTTTTAGAGCCTACACTAAATGTGCCTCTTTGGTTTGTGAGTTGAAAAAAAATGAAAGTTTGTCAAATTGAAAAAATAGGTAAAGGCGAAAATTGTAGAGTGTTATTGGAAAATGGATTTTCCTTAATTTTATCAATGGAAACAATTTACAAAAGTTCTCTTTGTGTTGGAGCGGAAATAAGTGAAGAAAAATTGAGCCAAATTCATATTGAAAATGAAAAGGGAAAAGCTTTTGATAAAGCCATTAAACTTCTTTCAAAAGTTAGCAAATCAAAAAAAGAAGTAAAAGAATATCTTTTGCAAAAAGGATATTTGCCACAAGTTGTTGAGTTCACGATAGCAAAACTTGAGGAGTATAAGTATTTAAATGATGAACTTTTTGCTAAAGACTTTGTTTCTTGCAATAAAAATCTAAAGGGTAAAAAGATGATTTCATATTTGCTTGCGCAAAAGGGGATAAACAAAGAAATAATAGACAATGCTTTATTAGATTTTAATGAATTTTCTCCTGCTTTAAAAATTGCTGAAAAGTATATGAAAAACAAGGACTATGATTATAAAAATAAACAAAAGTTATATGCCCATCTTTTGGCTAAAGGATATTGTTATGGAACTTGTTCGGCAGTTGTTGATGAAATTTTTGCTGATGGTGATTAAATAATATGATAGGTATTGATATATTAGAAGTGGAAAGAATAAAACAAAAATTGGATAAGAATCCAAATTTTTTTGAAGCATTTTTGCATGAAAGTGAAATAGTTTATGTTAAAAATTATAAAAATATTTTGGAGAGAATTTGCGGTTTTTTTTGTTTGAAAGAGGCAGTTATTAAAGCTTTTGATGCAAAAATTGGGTTTAAGGATATTGAAATAACTCATTTTGATAGCGGCAAACCTTTTGTTAAAATTTTAAAAAAAGGTTACACAGATGTTAATATAGAAGTTTCACTTTCTCATTCCAAAACCGTTGCAGTTGCAGTTGCTATTATAAATAAATTTTAATATAATTTAAAATTAATTTTTAATTAATAAGGTTTTTGTTTGACTATTTTTGATAATAAAAAACTATAGATATTTCTATAGTTAAAGTTAAAAAAATAGCTTATTAGTCTAGTCGTTTTGAAACTAGCGGTATTTTGAGAAAAGAAAAGAGTATAAATTAAGTTTAAATCTTAAAATATACTCTTTTTTTGTTATATCACTAATACACATCATATGATTTCGTAAAGGTTTTTGTTGTGCCACCTTTAAATTTTCTAGTGTTTGATAGAGTTTCAGTAAAAACTTTTGTAGATGATTGTTCGATTGTTTGTTGTTGAGTTATGGAATAGTTTAAATATATTTCTATTTTGTTTTCATAAACTTTAATTTGTTGAATAAATAATTCTATTGCTTTATTAGGGCATTTTTTCATTGTATACTTAAAGAAGTTTTGTATATCTTCTTTGGTAAGCTCATATCTTTGCTTTGATTGCTCTATAACTAACTTTTCTTGCAAATCTTTCTTTTGCTTTTCTAGTTCTTCTAATCTAACTTTTGTTGTTTCAGTAAGTATTCCTTTTTCTATTGCTATCATAATATTAGAAATTGATGTATTTGTTTTTTGCAATTCGTTTTTGATTGAATTTAGAGAGTTGTTATTTCCAACTCTTTTTTTATTTAATTCATAGATTCTATTAGATATTTCTTCTAGGTTTTCTGGGATATTAAATTGAGATATTAAAAATTTATCAATAATATTTTCAATAAAAGATTTATCTATATTCCCAACAAAGCAATTTTGTTTCTTTGTAGAGATACATCTATAATATCTCATAGTTTTTCCATTAGACGATATTGCTGATACTGGATACATTTTTCTATTACAATAGCCACAATATATTTTATCTTTCAATCTGAAAATATCATGATTATCTTTTCTGCAACCATATCTATTTTCATCAAGTCTTTTATTTACATTTTTAAATAACTCATTTGAAATAATTTGCGGATAGATTTTATCATAAACTTTATTCTTTAATCTATATATTCCTGTATACAATTCATTTTTTAAATAATGTCTAATTGTTTCAGGTAAAAACTCTTTACCCTTGTTAGTAATATGTTCTTTTTCAAAATCTCTACAAATTTGTAATATAGTTTTGCCACTTGCATAATCTTCAAACATTCTTTTTAATATCAAGGCTTCATCTTCGTTTATTTTCAATTTTTTATCTTCTTTTGTATAACCATAAGGCACAGAGCCAATACAATGACCTTTCATTCGTGATTCATGAAGTCCTCTACTTACTTTTTGTGCAAGTTCTTCACTAAAATATTGGTTCATGCCTTCAAGAAGGCTTTCGAGAAGAACTCCCTCTGGTGTTTCAGGAATGTTTTCCATAGCAGATAAAAGTTTTATTCCATTGTCTTTTAAATGCTTTCTATGAATTGCTGACTCATACTTGTTTCTTGCAAATCTATCAAGTTTGTAAACCAAAACATAATCCCATTTTTAAACAATTTTATAACTGAAACAGAACTAGAAGTAAAAACAAAGTGGCACGAAAAAAATATGTTCGCAAAACCATTTGTCTATACACTTACTGATAGTGATGAATATACTCATCAGTTTACATTGAACAGTGAACCTTGCCAAAATATGATATTTAATTTGTCACATTTTGCTAATTTGAAACCAACTCATTATATTATGGAATCTAATGAAAAATATAAAGGGTTGAAAGGTTATATTGCTTATTATAATTTGCAAATTTATCTTGGATTTCAAATATTTGAAAAAAAGATACTAGTAGGTATTGACGAAAATGGAAATATAATCAATAGTGAAGATTGTGAAAATATTTTGTTTTTGAAAAACATAGAAAACAATGAACTGCCTATTGATATAAATATATCTAATCAATTTGAAACCTTAATAGACGAAAAAATACCAAAGATAGTTGATGAAATAAAAATAAAATACAACGATAATGTAAAAGTGCCAATATCTCACTTAAATATGATTGCAAATGATAAAAAGGCAAAACTTGAAAAAGAAATTAAGATTTTACAAAAAGAAATTGATAATTTAAAAGAAAATTCATTTGGTGATAACTTTGGAGATAAGTTTGCTAAAAATCAGCAAATAAACGAATTTACAGAAAAGCTTTTTGAATTAAAAGACAATGAATTTTTAGCAAAATCGAAAATCAATCGTGAATTAAAGACAAAAAGTGAAGAATTAACAAAAAATTTAGATGTAAAAGTGAGCAAATCAAAAGATTTTATGATATACTTTGAAGTGAGGTAATATCTAAATGAAGGTTGTAACTATATGTGGGAGTATGCGATTTGAAAAAGAAATGCAAAAAATCGCTTGGAAGCTAGAAACGATTGAAGGATATTCAATAATTCAATGTGTTTACAATGTGGAAAATAATTCTATTTCGGAAGAACAACTTGTTAAATTGAATGACGCTCATTATAAAAAAATTGACATATCTGATGCTATTTATGTGGTTAATATAAACGGTTATATTGGTTCACAGGTAAAAAAAGAAATAGAATATGCCTTATCAAAAGGGAAAGAAATCATTTATCATGAAACAAAGGAGCAAAACTAATGAATAAATTAGATGGACAAAGTATAGATTTGGTTAAGGAGAATGTGGAAAAACTTAAAGAGTTGTTTCCTAGTATTGTAAAAGAAGATAAAATAGATTTTGAAGAATTGGAATTGTTACTTGGCGAAAATATTAATCGCAACAAGGAGCAATATTCTTTTACATGGAATGGAAAAACGGAAGCAACAAAACTTGCACAAAAGCGTTCTACTGGGACATTAAGACCTTGCATTGAAGAAAGCAAAAATTGGGATACTACTCAAAACCTTTATATTGAAGGTGATAATTTGGAAGTATTAAGACTTTTGCAAGCGTCTTATAATGGAAGAATTAAAATGATTTACATAGATCCACCATA
>CALWMK010000023.1 GCA_944381825.1 uncultured Clostridia bacterium | reverse complement strand
CCAACTATTGCCATCACCACCGCGATTACTATTATTGCTATCTTCTTCATTTCCTACATATTGTAACAAATTGCCCTTTTTTGTACAATTCTTTTCCCACCTTTTCCTACCTTTTTTTTATTTACCCCTCCTCACCTAACTGACATACATGTCTTGATAGCCGACATGCGATAATAAATTGCGGCATAACCACCTGCTCCACCGCTGCACAATCGGCGCTAACATTGTTTGTTCCGCCAGAACCACCACCTGCCCCTTGAATTTCAATAATGCCAGAATTTTTGAATGAATTGCCAACACCACCATATCTATTCAATGCATAGCTTCCATCTGGATATGCTGTTCTGTTTTTGTCTTGCTGAAATTGTCTAGCACTGCAACCAAATATGGATGCATTATTGGATAATCTATCCCTTTCATTTTCAATTTCCCAGAAACCAATGGATTTCGTGTCTAAATTCATAGACAAAAACCCCCTATGTTTTTAAATTAAAGTGGCGAAACTTCAATTTATTTTATCATAGGAGGTTTTTGATGTGCAAAGCTAAAGCTCTTTGGAACCACAAGCACTGCTTGTGGTTTACTTTTACCAACAAAAAAGTCTTTCTAAAAAAAGACTTTTTGTTGCATATATTTGGTGTTCCCGGCGGGAATCGAACCCACATCTAGAGCTTAGGAGGCTCTTGTTCTATCCGTTGAACTACGAGAACATTTAAATTTTTAGGATTTCACACAAGATTTAGGACAAAACTATTGATAAAATTATTGATGCTTTCAAAAATTCAATTAAAAACCCACGAAATCCCAGTAAATAAAGGACTTAAATTCTTTATTACATACTCTTAGGAGGGGCTTGTTCTATCCGTTGAACTAGGGGAACTTATTAAATTTTAGAATTTTACACAAGATTTAGAACAAAACTGTTGATAAAATTATTGACGCTTTTAAAAATTCAATCAAAATCTATAAAATCTAAGTGAAAAAACATTTTTTATAAGAAATTTTTAGAGGAGTTTGTTTTTTATCTACTTTGATAGTATAACATATTTATTTTCTATTTGCAATTGAATTAATTTTAAAAACGATGTCCTTTGTTTAGGTTTTACTTTTATTAATTTAAAAAAAAAGTAATTAAATTATATTTATAATAATGATTTTATTTGATAATATATTTTTTTATAATTTCTGTTCAGTTTTAAATTAAATTTTAAAACTATAAAATAATGAATTACAAATATTATTAAATAATAAAAAATTCATCAAATGATGAATTTTTTATCTTATTTTCTTGAAACTATTTTTATTAAATTATTTCAAATTTTTTAGGTATATTCAAGCAAAACCTAATGTTTATTCAAACTGTGATGGAGAAAAAACTTAAGTTTTGCTTTGTTTTGTGTGAACAAAACTTAAATTTTAGTGCAAGCAAAATTAATCATCACACCTTAGTTTGATTTTGCCCAGCTTCTATTTGTTCTGTTATGATTTCCTCAATACTAACCTCTTCCTCTTCGTGTTCAGCTCTGGCAACACTCACAATTTTGGCATCTTGTCTAAGTTTCATAACCTTGACACCCATGGTGCCTCTAGAGATTAAAGAAATGTCTTTTACAGGGGTTCTAATAATTACTCCATTATCTGCAATTAAAACGAGATCATCTTCCTCTTTTACCTGCTTTAGGCTTACAAGCTTTCCAGTTTTTTCGTTGAATGTACCAGCTTTAACGCCCTTTCCTCCCCTTGTTTGCAAACGATAATCTTCAATATTTGTACGCTTGCCATAACCAAATTCAGAAATGGTGATAAGTTCACTATCTTTATCGACAATTGTCATATCCACAACATAATCATCTTTCGAAAGAGTCATACTTTTAACGCCTTGAGCAGTTCTTCCCATTGCTCTAACATCGTCTTCTTTAAACCTAATACATTTTCCAAAATGTGAGGCAATTAAAATTTCACTATCACCCTTTGTTGTGCCCACACCAATGAGTTCATCATCATCATTAAGTTTAATGGCAATCTTTCCACTTTTTCTAATTGAATCAAATTCAGATAAAAGTGTTTTTTTAATAAGACCATGTTTAGTAGACATAATAAGATTTTGGGCACTTTCATTTTCAGCTAATGGTATAATCGCGGTAACTTTTTCTTCTGTTTCTAATTGAAGAAGATTAATAATTGCACGTCCTTTAGATTGTTTTGTTGCCTCAGGAACTTCATATGCCTTTATTGTGTAAACCTTGCCCTTGTTTGTAAAGAACATTAAATCATTATGTGTGCAGGTTATAAACATGTTTTCAACAAAATCTTCATCTTTGGTTTTATGAGCATTAACTCCCACACCACCACGCTTTTGGGTTTTATACTCACTTGTTGACATGCGTTTAATATATCCAAGGTGTGACATGGAAATAACCACATCTTCTCTTTCAATTAAATCTGCAATGTCAATTCCACCCATTTCAAGGCTTATTTCTGTTTTTCTTTCATCTCCAAAAGCTTGTTTTACATTTTCCAAATCGTTTCTAACAATTTTTAAAACCCTTTCTGGTTTTGCTAAAATATCTTTATAATCTGCAATTTTTGCCTCTAATTCAGCTAGTTCTTCTTTCAATTTTTCAACTTCTAAACTGGTAAGTTTTGAAAGTTTCATTTCTAAAATTGCATTTGCCTGAATTTCATCTAATTCAAATTTTGTAGTAAGATTTATAACAGCCTCTTGTTTATCTTCAGATTGTTTTATTACTGAAATTACTTCATCAATATTCGCAAGCGCTGTAACAAGTCCCTTTACAATATGTTCTCTTTCTTCTGCCCTTTTTAAATCATAGCTGGTTTTTCTAACCACTATTTGTTTTTGGTGTTCAAGATAATAATACAGCATTTCTTTAAGATTACAAATCTTAGGCACATTATTAACCAATGCCAACATAATAATTCCGCTACTTTGTTGAAGCATAGTATGTTTATAAAGTGCATTCAATACAACCTGTGCATTTGCATCTTTTTTAATGTCAACTACAACTCTAAGACCATCTCTATCACTTTCATCTCTAAGGTCGCTTATGCCATCAATTTTTTTATCCTTAACATAATCTGCAATTTGAGTTATAAATCTGGCTTTATTAACTTGATAAGGAAGTTCGGTTATTATAATTCTTTGTTTTCCAGTCGAAGTTTCCTCAATTTCTGCCCTACCTCTTACCAATATTCCACCTCGACCAGTCTTATAAGCATGTTTAACCGCGGTTCTTCCCATAATAATTCCGCCTGTTGGATAATCTGGAGCTGGAATAATTTTAATTAGTTCGTCAATATCTATATTAGGATTATCAATTAATGCTTGCACACCGTTTATTACCTCGGTTAAATTATGTGGAGGAATATTGGTTGCCATACCAACCGCAATTCCATCGGCACCATTTACTAAAAGATTTGGAAATTTGCTTGGCAAAACGGTGGGTTGCATCAAAGTGTCGTCAAAGTTAGGATAAAAATCAACCGTTTCTTTTTCAATATCCTCAAGCATGAGTCCAGCAATTTTACTGAGTCGCGCCTCTGTATATCGCTGGGCAGCTGGCGGATCACCATCTACAGAACCAAAGTTCCCATGTCCGTCAACCAAAGGATATCTAATTGAAAAGTTTTGAGCAAGTCTTACAAGAGCATCATAAATTGAGCTGTCACCATGTGGATGATATTTACCCATAACTTCACCTACAATTCTAGCGCTTTTTTTATGAGGCTTGTCAAAAAAATTGTTAAGTTCTCCCATAGAAAATAGAATTCTTCTGTGAACAGGCTTGAGTCCATCCCTCACATCTGGTATTGCACGACTAACATTAACAGCCATAGCATAAGAGATGAAAGACTTTTTAAGTTCTCCTACAACTTCGATTGGTTTTATGGTTTCATTAGCCAAAACCTCTTTCAAATTTAGACTTTTTTGTTCTTCTTCTTTTTTACTCATAGTTTTCCTCATTAATCATAATTTTTTTGCCTATTTAAGTTTGTTAAATATATAATTCTATTTTTTTTATCTAAACAAAATTGCTTAAACTTCACATGCAATAATTGTTTAAAGAATAATATCTTCTTGGAAGTGTGTTTCTTTTTTATGAACTTTAAACTTTTTAAACTGTTTTAAGTTAACATCAATAGCATTTTTAGATTATTTTCTTTTTAAATTATATATCTAAATCTTTCACCAAAGTTGCATTTTCCTCAATAAATTGGCGTCTTTGTTCTGGATCCTCACCCATTAACTGAGAAAATATTTTATCGGCCTCAATTGCGTCTTGCATTGTAATTTGTAAAAGAACTCTATTTTCTGGATTCATGGTTGTTTCCCAAAGTTGTTCAGGATTCATTTCACCAAGACCTTTATATCTTTGAAGACTGGTTCCCTTTCTGCCATTTTGTTCAAACCAATTGTTAAGTTCTTCATCGCTATAAAAGTAAAATTCCTCTTTTCCTCTTGCCACCTTATAAAGTGGTGGTTGAGCAGCATATACATGACCATGCTCAATAAGAGGTCTCATAAAACGGAAGAAAAATGTCAAAAGCAAAATTCTAATATGTGAGCCATCAACATCGGCATCTGACATGCAAATTATTTTATTATATCTAAGTTTGCTTTCATCAAAGTCATTTCCAGTTCCAGCACCAAATGCAGTAATCATTGCACGGATTTCAGCATTTTCCAAAATTCTATGAAGTCTAGCTTTTTCAACATTTAATATTTTTCCACGCAAAGGTAAAATTGCTTGAAAACGCCTGTCACGACCTTGTTTCGCCGAACCACCCGCAGAATCCCCCTCGACAATGTAAATTTCGCAAAGACTGCTATCTTTCTCACTGCAATCGGCAAGTTTGCCTGGAAGTGTTGTGTTTTCCAAAAAGCCCTTTCTTCTTGTTATTTCTCTCGCGTTTCTAGCCGCCTCACGCGCACGCTGAGCTGTGACACTTTTTAAAATTAATTCTCTTGCTTCTTTAGGATGTTCTTCTAAATAATCACCAAAACCTTCTGTCATGGCCTTTTCAACAGCAATTCGCATCTCACTATTGCCAAGTTTTGTCTTTGTCTGACCCTCGAACTGAGGATTCATAAGCTTAACAGAAATGATTGCTGTTATACCCTCTCTGCAATCTTCACCAGAAAGTTTTTCATTTTCTTTTATTATTTTATTTTTTTGAGCATAATCATTGATTACTTTTGTCAGAGCATTTTTGAAGCCTGTTAAATGGGTTCCTCCCTCTTCTGTATTAATATTATTGGCATATGAATGAATAATTTCATTGTAGCTTTCGTTATATTGAAAAGAAATTTCCACCTCATTTTTGTCGGTAATTTTATTAAAATAAATCGGTTCTGGGAAAAGTGGCTTTTTATTTTTATTTAAATATTCAACAAATTCAATAATTCCACCTTTAAATTCAAAATCGTCCTTTTTTTCTCTACCCTCTCTTCTATCTTCAAGAGTTATTACAAGCCCTTTGTTCAAAAAGGCAAGTTCTCTAAAACGATTTTTCATTATCTCATAGTTGAAATCTACTGTTTCAAAAATTTCATCATCTGGAAAAAAGGTTACAACGGTACCCCTTCTGTTGCATTTTTCAAGTTTGGCAAGAGGCGCCACAGGAATACCGCGTTTGAATTCAATAAAATAATGCTCTCCATTTTGATAAACATCTACCTTAAGCCATTTTGAAAGCGCATTGACACAAGACACACCAACTCCATGAAGCCCACCAGAAATTTTATAGCCCTCACCACCAAATTTTCCACCAGCATGAAGTTTAGTCAAAACAACTTCTACCGCGCTTTTACCTTCTGAAGGGATTATGCCGGTTGGAATTCCTCTGCCATTATCACTTACAGAACAAGACCCATCTTCATTTATTACAATGTCAATTTGAGTACAATAACCAGCTAATGCCTCGTCTATGCTATTATCAACAACTTCGACAACACAATGTTGAAGCCCTCGTTCATCGGTTGAACCAATATACATTCCCGGTCTTTTTCTTACAGGCTCAAGTCCCTCAAGAACTTGAATGTCAGATTCGTCATATTTTTTGCTTTTTGTCAAATCTAAATCTTGTTCGTTCATCGTCAACCCCTATTTTAAATGTCAATTTTGCCATTTACTCTTATTTCTTATATATACTAGTATATAATATATATATAGTATATTAGCATATAAAATAAAAAAAATAAAGTCTTTTTTCAAGATTTAAAAACAAAATGCTTTTAATTGCCCTTAATTTAAGTTAAAAGAGATTTTTTTGCCGAAGCGAATGTTTATTCAACTTTTGCAAATACTAATAGCATAATAAAAACGGAGGTGCTTAAAATGGAAAAAAAAGGAAACAAGGGTGTTTGTTGCGATGTGAGTTGCTGCATACATAATACAAGAGGTTGCGATTGCAGTCTAGAAAAAATAAGAGTTACTACTGGAAATACAGAGCATATGCATTTTTGTGGAAGTTTTCAACCAGATGTCAATGTAGAAATGGATAATGAGTTTGATTTTGACATAAATTACGAGGAATTTAATTAAAAAAAACGGCATTTTTAAATTGTGCCGTTTTTTTAATGGAGTTTATTTTTTATTCTTTGTTTTTTGTTTTATTTAACATCAACAATTCTTGCTTTTCGTTTTCATCTTTTTTTAAGATTTCACTCACAGATGAAAACAAAGATGCCACATCTTGAAGATTACTTGGCACAATAATTTTTGTGCTCTGTCCATCGGCAACATGTTTTAAAGCCTCAAATCCTTGAAGGGTCACATAAGCAGCATCTGGTTTCGCTTCGATTATTCGTTTAATTGCTTCAGCGGTTCCTTCAGCCTCAGTTATTAGCGCAGCCTTTTTTGCCTCAGCTCTTAAGATTTCTGCCTCTTTTTCCCCTTCCGCCACTAAAATACTACTACGCTTTTCTCCCTCTGCTCTTAATATTGCCTCTCTTCTTTCTCTTTCGGCACGCATTTGTTTTTCCATTGCATCTTGAATGTCACGAGGAGGTAAAATATTTTTCAACTCAACGCGGTTAATTTTTATGCCCCAAGGATCGGTTGCCTCATCTAAAATTTGACGCATTTTTGCATTGACAGTATCTCTAGAAGTCAAAGTTTCGTCCAGCTCCAACTCGCCGACAATGTTTCTAAGCGTCGTGGCAGTCAAATTTTCAATTGCATTCAATGGATGGTCAACACCGTATGTATAAAGCTTTGGATCTGTAATTTGAAAATATACAACAGTGTCAATTTGCATTGTCACATTATCTTTTGTGATAACCGATTGAGGTCTGAAGTCGGCAACGATTTCTTTTAAATTTACCGTATTGCTCTTTCTGTCAATAAAGGGAACAATCATGTGTATGCCGCTATGAAGAGTTTTGTAATATTTCCCCAACCTTTCAATGGTGATAGCTGTCGATTGTTTAACTATTTTAATTGACAAACTCAAAATAATTAAAACCACAGCCATGATAATAACAAATACAGTTAAAACAATAGGTACAACAGATAAAATTGTCATTCTAAACCTCCTTTTACAATTAATTTATTCCCTTTTATTTCGACAATCTGAACAAGTTCACCTTCTTTGGCACAAAAACCATCAATACCCTCGCAGTTCCAAATAACCCCATTTATTTTAATAGTGCCCATGATGTCTTCAGTTAAATCTGAAATCAGTTTAAATTTTTTACCAATCAAACTGTCTGAATTTGTCTTTTCATCTTTACCACGCAAAAGTTTTTTACAAAGTTTGCGCAAACTAAAAATTAAAATAATTGACAAAACAACAAATGTTACAATTTGAATCCATAGCGGCACATGACATATTGCCAAAATTAAGGAAATCACGCCTGCGGTTGAAAACCATATACAAATCAATTCAGATGAAAAAAACTCTAAAATTAAACATGTTACAATAATCCCTGTCCAAACCCAAATATCCATTAAAATTATCTCCTTTAAAAATTTGCAACTAGCTTTAAAAAAGCAAACCAACTAAACAAATTTAAAACCTAATATTTTTGGAAGTTTTGTCTAAAAACCATGTCAGGTATTTATAAAAACTGTTTTTTATTCATTTTGTGAGTCTACAAAGCAAACTATGATGAAAACTGAACTGTGAGAAAATGAACAAAGCGCCCCATATTGTTTATATTATCGGAAGTTTTGTCTGCAAGCGACGGAGTCATTTGCAAGCAAAACTGATGTTAATTCAAACTGTGATGAAGAAAAAACTTCAGTTTTTGCTTGTTTTGTGTAAACAAAACTTAAATTTTGATGCAAGCAAAATTTAACATCGCATAGTTTATATTATATGTATATTCCTTCAACCAGTTTCAATTACATAAAAAGACAAGAATTTAATCTTTTACATTTTTTTAAAAGAACTTATATCCGAATAAAATTGTTGTTTAAAATGTTAGCTTTTAAATGTCAAACAAAATCACAAACAATTTTATTTCATATTTAATTATAAATTTTTAACCTCAAAATGTCAAATGTTTGTTTTTATTTTCAATAAGTCTAATCTTGACAAAATCACATACTATGCTAATATATATTTAACAATATTAAATAAATTGTAGGAGTTTTAAATGATTATAGATGAAGCAAAATTGGAATTAATAAAAAAGGACGAATACACTTTCACAGATGAAGAAGTTGGCGAAATTTATGCGATGACAAAATCCGTGGTGAAAGAATATTTTAAAAAAAGTAATGATTTTGAAGATGTCGTTCAAACTATTATCACAAAATTTTTTAGCTACTCAATTAAAAAATTTAATATTAATAAAAATATTAAATTTTCCACATATGCTTTTATATGTTTAAAAAATTTAACTTTAATGGAAATTAGATGTAGAAATAAAAAAAAGAATCAATTTTATAAAACACTTGCAAAACTAGATGCTCCCCACAACGAAGCTTTAGATTCAAATTTTGATAATTTAATCGATTTGATACCGAGTGATATCAAATCACCCTCCGAAACATATGAAGATGAAATTAAAAAAACTTACATTAAGAGTCTCTTACAAAATGATGAGCTATTATATGATTATTTTGTAAACAAACTAACTTTCCACCAAATTGCTATAAAAAACAACACATCTCAAAAACTAATTGGAAAAAAAATAAAAAGCAAATTAATTAAACTCAAACAAGAAATGAATCAAAGCAATTTTGTTAAAGAAACAGAAAATGACGATTTTAACAGAGAACTTTAAAATCAAATTCGCAAAAATCTTATAATATTTTTAATTATAACTTTATTTTAATTGACATAAAATGCAAAAAAAATGCTAACAATAATTTAGATTTAAAATAAGGAGGTAATATGAAAAAATTTAAATCTATTTTATGTCTAATGCTTTTAGTTCTTGTTTCCTGCACTGCTTTAGCTGCTTGTGATAAAACCTACGGATTTGATACTTTTTCAAAGGAAGTTTATGCTGGCAATGTCAACTTGAAAGAAACAAAAGAAGGAATTGTATTTAACAAATCTGATTCCACTGCTAAATATGGAACTTCAGGCGCAACCTATTTTGGAGAAAAAGACAAAAATCTTGATTGGAACAAAAGCAAAACAACATTCACTTTCACACTTGATTTATCAGCAATGGAAAATGGTGATTTTACTGCTTGGGTATTGTCTTTTAATAAAAGGGAAAATGATGCTTTCTCACATGTTGACGAAATTAGATTTGGAATTGTTAAAACAGCAGAAGGATACAAAGCTAATGAAATGGTGGGTATAAATCATGGACAAAATGATTATTCACTTATTTTAAACAATGCTAAATCTGTAACGGCTTCAAACAATAAGGTAAAAGTTGCAATCACAGTTTCAGCAACAACAGATAAATTAAATTACTCTTTTACTTTTAACGATGGCGCTAAAATAGAAAACTCAAAAAATGTTGCAAGTGAAATTGTTGGTTTTAGATCTCTTTGGAATGCAGCAACAAGTCGCGATGGAATCGTTTTAAGTGATCTTGAAAAAACAAAATAATTTTAAAAAAAATCAAACTTTCAAAAAATGAACTCATAAAATAATTGATGAGTTCATTTTTTTATTGGCGACATTTAACTTTTATTTTTATTCTAATGTTTTTATGATTTTAATGCTATCGCCAATTTTGTTATTAAAACTTAAAACTTTCATTATCTTTTGCATTTCTTTATCACAAGTAATTAAATAATTAACCTTATGATTTAAGGTAAAATCTTTAATAATTAAAAAATCTATAAAGTTATTTGATTTTAAAAAAGCTTCATCATATAAAAGATTTTTAATCATATATTTAAACCATTCTTTTTCTAATTTTTCTTCCTTGCCACAAATTATATTTGCAAGGTCATCAAAAAGACAATCAGCATCTGCTTTTGTAGAGTATTTTTGCTTGAATTGAAACTTATACATATTGGGTAAAATTAAATTATTTTGCTTGTAGGAGCCTTCCATCACAAAACAGATGTTGCAATCCATAAAATCTTTTCTTTTGAATTCTTGTAACAAACGTTCAAAATATTCAGAAAAATCAGCACTAGATTTATTTTTAAAGTAATTTTCATTAAAATTTAAAATTGTAAAAAAGAATGAACTGACAAAAGACTGGTATAATTTTTTTAATTTTTTTTCAAAAAAATTATTTTCATAACAAATTTTTTCCAAAACAATCTTTAAATGTTCATTCAAAACTGGCAATAATTTTTTCATAAACAATTTTAACTCTTTAAAATACTCATCATTTGCATTCGGATTGAGTAAAAATAGAATAAAAAAATTAACAATTGCCAATTTGCTAAAAAAATCAGAATAGATGGGTATTATTTCCATAGATAATTTATTTTTTATATTATTCCTATCCTCTTGAGCTATAAGATTAATGTTAAAATCATCTTTAAAAATTGAACTCGTTAAAAAATTGCAATTCACTTTAATTTTTTTGTCTTTTAAAGTGTCTACAATTGCAATGCGTTGTTCCAAGCTTAAATGCGAATTATTATATATTTCAAAAATAGAATACAAGTCTATCAAACAATCATTTTCTAAACAAAGCTTTTTAATTTTTTCCATATCATAATTATTTGTTTCAATTTCTGCTAGTAAATAAATTATATTTGTATCGAGCAAACACACCCTTTTATCCATTTTTTTACCCATGTTAAAACTTTAACAAAATGTGACACAATTCCATTTAAACAGCTTTAGTTTATATCATAAATTGTTGATCTTGTTCTTCAATTTTTAATTTATCTATATTTTTTTCATAAAGTCTAACAAATTCTTGTTTAAAATCGTAAAATTCAACCCTAGCAAAATTTTCATTTAAAAATTGACTATGTCCACATGATTGAACAAAAAAAGCCTTAATACCTTTTAACCTATTTTTTATTATAAATTGCAAAATTTCTTCCATTGTAGGAATCTGTTTTTTAATTGGAATTTCGGCAACACATAAAGAAATCAATGAATTTGGCAAAACAGTTTGGGCTGTTTTTAAACATTCAGAAAAAGACTTTTCATTTAAAGCATGTGGATTTGTTAAGAACAAATTGCCATTATCTAAAATTAAAAATTTAATTTTGCTTGCCAATTTGATAATATTTTTTTCCATTTCCTCACCCAAGTTTAATTTTTTTTAATTTTTAAACTAACAAAAAATTTTCTTAATGATATTTTATCACACAAAAATTTTGAAGTCAATTTTAGTTGTGATGAAATTTTAATCAAAATATCACTTTTAAAATTTTAAAAACTAATTTCAACTAGTTTGAACTTTACTGTTTTCTATGTTATAAATATATGAGGATACTAATATGAAATTTTTAATTAAAATGATTCTCATTGTTGGAATTGTTCTATTCGCTCTTGTCAACTATAGATATTTTTCTTTCAATAAAGGCTTCAGTAAACTAAGCATGGAAGATAAAAGCGTAACTCAAGTTCTTTCAACTTTAACAGGGGTTACAAAAGTTGAATATTACAAAAAAACAATTAGCAAAGATGAAAATGTTTATTCTGTTTACATAGTAACAAATCAAGATGCCTATCTTCTTTCTGCAACCCAAGAGGAAATAGAGGGATTTAATATTCTTGGTATTTTTTCTAACAATTTTAAGCCAGAAAAAATAACACCAATACCTTTCTATGTTGAAATTGTTTTGGGCTTAATCATTTTGTTGATTCCTTTTGGTCGAAAAACTAGATAAAATATTTGTTTTATTAATTATAACAATAAACTTTTCAAAATATCACAAAAAATTAATTAAATTTGCTAAAGTTTTTTTTCATTTAAAAGAATTTTACATCATCCACTAAGTTAATTTTTTAACTTAATTTTTTAACCACATTTGAGTGTATTGCATATTGTGAAGTGGAGGTGAAATATGTTCTTTTGTAATCACAACAATAATTGTTGTTGTAATAATTGCAACAGTTGTAACAGAACTGATAACCTTTTAATACGCGGAGTAACTGGTCCAACCGGTCCTGCAGGAATGAGCATAATGGGTCCAACTGGTCCAACAGGTCCTACCGGCCCTACAGGTCCAACTGGTCCTACTGGAGCAATAGGTTTAAGTGTTACGGGTCCAACAGGCCCTACAGGTGCAACGGGAGCAACAGGTGCTACTGGTCCTACTGGAGCAATAGGTTTAAGTGTTACGGGTCCAACAGGCCCTACTGGTGCAACGGGTCCAACGGGTCCAACCGGCCCTACAGGTCCAACTGGTCCTACTGGAGAAATAGGTTTAAGTGTTACGGGTCCAACAGGCCCTACAGGTGCAACGGGAGCAACAGGTGCTACTGGTCCTACTGGAG
>CALWMK010000022.1 GCA_944381825.1 uncultured Clostridia bacterium | reverse complement strand
GTTAAATTTTGCTTGCATCAAAATTTAAGTTTTGTTTACACAAAACAAAGCAAAAACTAAAGTTTTTTCTTCATCACTGTTTGAATTAACATCAGTTTTGCTTGCAAATGTCTTCGTCGCTTGCAGACAAAACTTCCGTTAATATAAACTATGTGATGTTAAATTTTGCTTGCATCAAAATTTAAGTTTTGTTTACACAAAACAAAGCAAAAACTAAAGTTTTTTCTTCATCACTGTTTGAATTAACATCAGTTTTGCTTGCAAATGTCTTCGTCGCTTGCAGACAAAACTTCCGTTAATATAAATTAACACATCATAAATTTAAAAATCGCTTTTCAAAGTTTAATTTTTTTGTTATATTATTTATAGGGGGATATATGAAATATAAATTGGCTTATGACTTTTTGTTAGAAGCAGAAGTTATTTTTGATGAGCAAGATTTAATTTATTATTGCAAAAAACACAATAATTTTATTTCAAAAGAAGAGGCAACTTATATTTTAAATTATCTTCACATAAAAACTTTTATAAATAAAAAAGATAATTATTATACAAAAGCCATCAAACTTTTAAAAGATCCTCATAACAAGCAAACCATTCTTTTTGCATTCCTTCTTAATAACCCACATTACAATCAAAAAACAGACCTAAAAAATGCTTTTAAAATGCTTTGTTTAGATAATAATAATCTTTTAAAAAAATACAAATGTGCAAATAAAGAAACTGAAGTCATGTTCCAAAACCTGTATTCTATCTCTAACAATACTCATCGTTTTGAGTATTTTAATTATTAATAGATTTTTACAAATTTTTATTGTAATTTGAATTTAGTTATAATATAATATATATAGAAATTAAATAACAAAAAAAGGATGTTTATGAAAAAATTTAATGTCAAAAAACTTTTAGTGGGAATTTTAGCATCTGCAAATATTTGGACAGTAGCTTCAGTAAAAAATAAAGCTGAAAAAACAGCACCTGTTGAACCAATACCACCTATCATAGATAAAAGCGAACAAAGCTTATCTAGGGAAGAACAATTGAATTTAATTAAAAAATCAACCTTAAATGTGTTAAAAAATAATTCTAATAAAAATATCAAAGAAATTTCTTTAATAGATTTTTATGACAATAAAATCACGGCTTATTGCAATCTCGAAAATGATGAAAATTCAATTTATATAGCAAGTTTTCCATTGAACTGCAAAAACACTTCGTTAAGCATCTTAAAATCTTTAAATAACATAACTAAAATAAAACTTGAAGAAAATATTATTCAAAACAACCCATTCATCAACGATTTTGCAGTAAAATATTATTATAATAATTTTAATTTTGAAAAAGAAAATTATGAACTTTTAAATGCCTATCAAAACACCTCAATTAAAACCTTAATAGGTGTCTTATCCATGGAGCAAAGGCTATTTAAATTTTCATTTATTGTAAAAAATAAAGCCACTAATGTGGTATCCAAAATCGACCACCAAGTGATTTTTGCAATGCCAAACTGGAATGGGTTTAGTTTAACGCTTAAGAATGGTAAATATAATAATCTTTACGAATACTTATTAGACCAAAAAAGTGTTAGTTACTTTACTCAAATCAAAAAATTTTCTGACTTAACCACCAACTTTGTTAAATATTGTGGAAATAACATTGTAACCACTTCAGTTTTAGATCAACTTTCACCATCTGAAAAAGAAGAGTTGGCAAAACAAACTTTTATAGAGTTAATTGAAGCAAAAGCAGTGGAAAAAATTGGAAAAAATAATTTGGAAAACATCCAATTTTTAACAATGGGTAAGCTTGTTAATACATCTGATTTAAGCAATGAAAATTATGATTTAGCATCATATTTTACCTATACAAAAAACGGAAAAAAATTTTTAGCAAGCATAACAAACAACAATTTACGATATACACCACAATCATATTTGAATTTAATTGATTTTTTTGACAATTCAACAAGTTTAAAGCATATTTACTTTAACACAATGGAATTAGATGATAACAATTTCGCTTTGAAAGCATTTGACAAAATTTATGACGGAGAACTAAGCCAAAACAGGCAATGTTTCACCTCAAAAATTAGTTATTTACATAATGATTTTTATTCCAAAGACTATGCAATTATCAATTGTTTGTATCTAATTAAAAACATTGATGGAAATTATTCATATTATAATATTAAACTCACTTTTGACAGGGCTTCAGAAAGCGAATTGCAAGATTTTTTAAAAAACAATCCGACAAAAACCGAGTATGATTTTTATTTTGAACAACTTCAAAATGATAAATTTACAATCATGACAACACAAAATAATATTATTGAAGTCGGCTCAAATTACACAACTACAAATGAGCAAACAAAAACTGTAAATAAAAATGCTGAAGAAGAACTAATAATGTAATTAGTTTCGAACTCGAAGTTTACAAAAATTTACAAAGCTCCTAAAATTAATATTTTAGGAGCTTTTTTAAATTTCTTATAATATTGAATTTAAAATTTATAAAAAATATTGTTTATAGCAATTTCAATCAATTCATGCCAAATTAAAACATAAACCGTTAATGATTTATTTAAAAAAATATATATAAAAAAAACATATCATTTAGATATGCTTTTTTAAACTATTAAGTGAAAATTGAATTATGATTGGGTTTTTATAATGTGCTTTAAATTGAATTAAATTACAATTTTAAGTTTTTGAAAATTTTTAAAGTTGTTTTTCACAACTGAGTAGACACCATATCTACCCTCGACTTAAAGATTACTCTTTAAAAGGAGGTGATCCAGCGGCACCTTCCGATACCGCTACCTTGTTATGACTTCACCCCAGTCATTGGTTTTACCTTAGGCGGCTGCCTCCACTTGCGTGGTTAGCGCACCGACTTTGGGTCCCCCCAACTCCCATGGCGTGACAGGCGGTGTGTACAAGACCCGGGAACGCATTCACCCCGACATGCTGATTCGGGATTACTAGCAACTCCGACTTCATGTGGGCGGGTTTCAGCCCACAATCTGAACTGGGACCATCTTTTTGAGGTTTGCTCCGCATTACTGCTTTGCTTCTCTTTGTAATGGCCATTGTAGCACGTTTGTAGCCCAAGACGTAAGAGGCATGATGATTTGACATCATCCCCACCTTCCTCCGTATTATCTACGGCAGTCTCAATAGAGTGCCCAACTTAATGATGGCAACTATTGACGAGGGTTGCGCTCGTTGCGGGACTTAACCCAACATCTCACGACACGAGCTGACGACAACCATGCACCATCTGTTTAGATGTTATATTGCTATAATTTCTCTAATCTCTTAGATATGCATCCAATGTCAAGTCTTGGTAAGGTTTTTCGCGTTGCTTCGAATTAAACAACATGCTCCGCTGCTTGTGCGGGTCCCCGTCAATTCCTTTGAGTTTCAACCTTGCGGCCGTACTACTCAGGCGGGATACTTATCGCGTTTGCTTCAACACGGAAGGAGTCGATACCTCCCACGTTTAGTATCCATCGTTTAGGGCGTGGACTACCAGGGTATCTAATCCTGTTTGCTCCCCACGCTTTCGAGCCTCAGTGTCAGTTGCAGTCCAGTAAGCCGCCTTCGCCTCTGGTGTTCTTCCTAATATCTACGCATTCCACCGCTACACTAGGAATTCCGCTTACCCCTCCTGCACTCTAGTTTTCCAGTATGAAATGACATTCCGGAGTTGAGCCCCGGGCTTTCACATTTCACTTAAAAAACCACCTACGCTCCCTTTACGCCCAGTTATTCCGGACAACGCTTGCCACCTACGTATTACCGCGGCTGCTGGCACGTAGTTAGCCGTGGCTTTCTCCTATGGTACCATCACTTTTTTTTTCCCATAGAACAGAAGTTTACAATCCGAAAACCTTCATCCTTCACGCGGCGTTGCTGGGTCAGAGTTGCCTCCATTGCCCAATATTCCTAACTGCTGCCTCCCGTAGGAGTCTGGACCGTATCTCAGTTCCAGTGTGGCCGTTTATCCTCTCAGATCGGCTACTCATCGTTGCCTTGGTGGGCCGTTACCCTCACCAACTAGCTAATGAGACGCAAGCCCCTCTATTACCGGATTGCTCCTTTCACCCCTATCTGATGCCAGATTGTGGTCATATGCGGTATTAGCATCTATTTCTAAATGTTATTCCCCAGTAATAGGCAGGTTGCCCACGCGTTACTCACCCGTCCGCCACTAAGTTATTTTCAGCACTAAACAAATTCATATAAAAATTTGCTTAGTGCTAAAAACAACTCCGTTCGACTTGCATGTTTTAAGCACGCCGCCAGCGTTCGTCCTGAGCCAGGATCAAACTCTAACGTTAATTATTTTTTTTGACTTATGTCAAATAAGTTAGATTTGATTTGTACTCATAACTTTTAACTGACTGTTAAAGTTGTTTGTACGATTTGTCAATATTAAATTGACAGGTAGTTTAATTCATTTCGCACATTTTAACCTTTTCTATCATATTCAATTTTCATAGTTCATGTGGCTATCAACTTACGATAGCTTAGTCATATTATCATACTAGAAAATGTTTGTCAACAACTTTTTCAAAAAATTTTCAAAAAATTTTATTTTTTTATTTTATAGTGTTACAGCATTTAAAATGTAATAATCTTTAGGCTTTTGCAAGGTTATTTTTTAAGCTTTGTTTATCAACTATAACAATCTTTTTCAAACACATGTAATAAAATTTAATGCAACAATTCTATAATTGGTTTTTTGCAAACTTAAATAATATGTTGATTTTTATAAATAGTTATGATAATATATTTATACTCGCCCTCATGGTAAAGAGGTTAATACATCGCCCTCTCACGGCGAAGTCAGGGGTTCGATTCCCCTTGAGGGTACCATTTTACTTAATCAAAGAAAATTCTTTGATTTTTTTTATTATTAGACCAAGGAATCGAACCCCTCCTAAAAGGGGTTCACGGGTTCCTTAAAAGCCTAGTTCTTATAAATTATAATCAAGACTCTTTTTACTATTTTTAATATGTTGATTTAGCTCTATTAAAGAACTAGTATATTTGTCAATTGTACAGCTTTTGCCATCAACAAAAAATTGAATATTATTTTCATCAACTTTAAAAATAAGAATTTTTATGCCTTCAGTAATGCCTATTTTTTTAAAATGATTTCTAAGAGAAGTTCCAACATTTAGTTTTTCAATAATATAACTTTCCTTTTCTTTTGCTTGATTTAATAAAATCATGGAAAACCTCCTAATTTTTGAGTTTTACTATTGTAATTCCAGGATTGGAGTGATTTAAGTCCACATCATTAAAATAATTTTTGTTATTTAGTAAAATATTAAGGGCTTTAGGGTTTTGCGTATTCCAATCATATCCCGCAATAAAAAACTCTATTTTTTTGTGACTTTCAAGCCATTTACATATCTTTCTTACCTCAATTAACTTTGCTCCTCCCACTCCATGAGAGCCATAACCATGAATAAATTTTATTGCATTCAAGCCCTCTAATTCAGCTTGTTCAATTTCCATTTTGCAAATTATTCCAGCATCTTCAGCAGAAAGAGCAACCTCTTTTAAATTTATAGTTTTAAGTTCCATACGAAAATTATATGTAAATTTCATAACAAAATCAAGTCGAATTATCATAATTTACAGGATAGAGATAAGATTGAGTAATAACATAAAAGACCGCAAATATTCGGTCTAATAAAAATCATGAAGGGTTGTTATTGCCATGTTCAATATTTTTTTGTAATAAATCTCTAATTTCGGTTAAAATTTTTTCTTGTTTTGAAAGATTCGTTTCTTCAGAAACTTTTTCAATCTTCATTTTTTTGTTCAACAACTTGTTCTACTTCCACTGCAGTTTGTTGTTCAACATTTTGTCCTTCAGCCATTTCATGTTTTTTCTTTTTAGATGTTTTTTTAACCACACCCTCTGCTAAAGCTATGCAAGGCATTTTCAGCAATACCTAAAGCTTCGTCCGCTGGGGTAATAACCCATTTCCAATCTTCAATAGCCACACCACCGGTAAGAAGACTGATTAAAGGCATAATAATATCTTTGACCAAACTGTTTACTATATTAGAAAAAGCACCTCCAATAATCACACCAATAGCAAGGTCTAAAATACTTCCTTTAGAAATAAACTCCTTAAATTCTTTAAAAAACTTTTTCATATTTCATCCTTTTATGTAAATCAATTTCATTTTACATCAATTTTTTTTAAATTTCAACTCTTAACAAAATTAACTTTATGACTACTCTATTTTTTTAATTTTCCTACAAAGAAATATTCTAATAAAGTCAAAAATAAAGGAAGCCATGTTGTGCCACACGACTTCCCCCACCTTTTGATTCCCTATTCTTCAGTTTCAATAACTATTTCGCCTTCTTTTTCATTAGGCTCGGGTTTGCTTTCATGATTGTTTAATATTTTTTTAGAAAGAGGTCCATAAAGCGGAACTTCTTTTCCGGATGCCATAAATATGATGGTTATAATTCCAAAAATAAGCAAGTAAAGCAATAATATTGCTGATATAAAATAATCTGATTTAATCAAAAATTTATAAAAACCACTTCCATAGTAATTAGCTCCCAATTGCGCAAAGTAAGTCATGATTTGCCAAACAAAAGAAATGACTGAGTTCACAAACACAACCGTTGCGAGTAATAAAAATGGTTGCAAAACCTTTCCTGTGACAGCTTTATCTTTTAAAATCAATCCTGCACTTAAAAGAACCAATAAACTGAAAATAATTGAGCCATATATACTAAAAGGATAAATTGCCAAACCAAAGATAGAAAGAACAATCAAAATTTTACCAAAATTTTTTTCCATAATTAAGCTCCTTTTATATATTATCATTTTAAAAAAATTAAGTAAAGTTTTTACAAGACTATTTACGCAATTATATATGCTTTATTAAAAAATTATGTTAAATTAAAAAATAATTATACTTTTTTTAATGATTTTGCATTTTAAATTCTATAAAAATTGGTTGACACTTTAAAACTATTTTTATGTTTTATAATGGAACTGATTTCTGTATTTTCATAGAGTTGGTTCTGATTTTTGCTATTTTCAATTAGTTGTTTGGCAAAAAGATATGGATTTAATTCTGCACCACCATCGATGTTGTAAATACCTGCTTTAATTTTAAAAGGAAAGGGATTATTTTTAGAAGTATAAAAAATAGATTCAAAGCCATGTTTTATTCTAAACTCATGCTCTTTTTTTAATGAAGTGACACCTAAAATACGATTAGTATACATAAAACTAGGAATTTTTCTGAAATGACATTTATTTCCATTTTCTTTTATAAATTGTTCTATCATATTAATACTTTCTAAACCCATACGATAAACATTAATAATATCTTGTTCATTCATATATTTTTTTAATTCTTCTGCATAGTCATCCAATTGATATTCTAAAAGAACGGTGGCACAGCTGGTTCCTGCCATTCCGAATCTAGATTTGTCTACCAAAACAACATCGTATTTTTGTGAAAGAAAATAGTTTACAATTGCCCCATTAATTCCGCCACCAACAATGAGCAAATCACAACTTATATTTTTATCTAAATAAGGATATTGCTTTATTTTTTCATTAACTTGACCAAAATAAGGATTCCCCTTTACATATTCCATAAATATAAAATTTACAAGTTTATTAAATTTATTCAGGAGGATATATTATAGACTTAAAATATTTAATGACATTCATTCTAATTGTACTATTTTTTTAAACATATAAACTTCTATATAAAAAAAATAAAACTGCTGAAATACAGAAAAAACAAGACCTTTTTAATTCAAAATTTGACTCCACTTTTGACTCACATTTTTAAGATTTTTTTTAAAATTAAAAATAAAAGACACTATATAGTGTCTTTATAAATTTAATAACACAACATATTGTGTTTTGGTGCGAGCGGAGGGACTTGAACCCTCACTCTTTCGAACACGCCCCTTAAACGTGCGCGTCTGCCGATTCCGCCACGCTCGCAAATTAAAAAGAATTTAAAAAATTCTTCGTAAGTATATTATACTTTTTTATAATTGTCAAGAAAATTGTTTAATTAATTATTCCTCATATAAATGTCACATTGAATAATCTTGAATTTGTTGTTGTTTTAAAGGTTGAAATGTATTTATTTCTTTGAGGTAGTTTTTTATATCTAAATCAGCAGCCAATCTTCTAACCTCATTCAAATCAATTTTTAAATTTGAAATATCATAAGATTTTAGAAGATAATAAATAGCTTTATAAGCATCAAGCTTTTTATTTACGAATTCTTTTTTTCTTTTAGAAAGGCTAAAAACAGAAACCCTTCTCAGTTTTTTTTCAATTTTTTGACAAATACTATCAATCCCCGTAGTTGAAAAAATTTGTGTTGGATTTTGAGTTTCAAAAAACTCTATTGCATTTTGCAAAAATTCTTTTGCTTCATCTTGATTGTAAGTTAATTGCATATTCCCTCTTTTTATATACATTAATTATAACACACTTTTTTTAATAATTCAATACTTTTAATTTTTTACATCGAATTTATTATGCTTAGAAATAATTTTAGACCTTATTAAAGGAACAAAAATTAAAATTAAAGAACTTAGTATAGTCAGAACTAAATAAATTAAAATCACATTTAAAGAAAATTGATAAAATCCAAACAATCCAGGAATTAAAGCTGCAGACATTAAAATTAATATAAATGAAATACCCAAACAACTTAACCTAAGCTTATTGAATGGAAAACAAAGTCTTGTAAGGTTTAAAAATCCGATAGTGGTCAAAACTAAGGTGCTAAGAGTTGCATATTCTTCAACATTTAAATACACAAAATTTTTAATAATCATAACGACAAGAACATTGAATAGCAAAAGCGAACCATACGGAATTGAATTTTTTAACACCTGCATAATAAAGTTTCCTTTTATGATTTTATCATTTGGTTGCAATGCCAAAATAATTGAAGGCAAACCTATTACAAACAGCTCTAAAAGATAAAGCTGAGAGGGCTGAAAAGGATATGCAGACAAAGTAATAAGCGAAATCAATGAAAGAGTAATGGTAAAAAAAGTTTTCATGAGATATAATGTTGAAGATTGTTGAACATTATTGACAACTTGTCTGCCTTCTTTAACCACAGCTGGCAGAGAGGAAAATTTTGAATTAAGCAAAACCAAATGCGATAGACTTCTTGCAACATCACTTCCATCTGCCATGGAAATTGAGCAATCTGCCTCTTTAAGTGCTAGTGTATCATTAACACCATCTCCAGTCATAGCAACAACATTGCCAGCTTTTTTTAATGATTTTATAAGCATGTGTTTTTGTTCAGGCGAAACTCGACCAAACACAGTAAATTTAGAGGCAATTTTTTCCACCTCTTCAAGGCTCATTCCCTCTAAAGAAATAGTCTTATCAGCATTTTCAACACCAACTCTTTTAGCAATTGCACTTACCGTTGTTGGCGCATCTCCAGAAATAATTTTGATTTCTACATTATTGTTTTTAAACCATTCAATTGTTTCAATGGCATCAGGTCTTATATGATCCTCAATAACAACAAGTGCAATCGGTTTTACATCTATAAGTTTATCATTTTCTATCGTTTTTTTACTATGCACAACTAGTAAAACTCTTTCACCATTTATTGCTCGTTTTTTGATTTTTGAAAGAATGCTTTTAGAAAGTTTTACTCCCAAAAATTCTGGTGCTCCCATAGCAATTGTTCCAACATTTTCAAAACAAACGGCAGAAAATTTTCTTTCTGAAGAAAATTCTATTTTGCTACACATTTTCAATGTTTTTACACATCCAAAATGCTCGACAAAAGCTCTAGATGTAGCATTATGAACATCTTGACATGAAAGGAAGTTTCCCATAACCTCTTCAAAGTCAAATTCAGTTTTATCAAGCATTAAAACTTCTTTAACCTGCATTGTGCCATCAGTAATGGTTCCAGTTTTATCTAGACACAAAATATTTGTTCTGGCAAGCATTTCAATACTGTAAATATCTTGAACCAAGGTCTTTTTTTGTGCAAGTTTAATAACACCAACTGCAAGAGCAATTGTAATTAACAAAAACATCCCAGCTGGAATCATTCCAATTAATGACCCACAAGTTTGAACAATTGTTACATTGATGTTTTTCCCACTACTAAAATAATTGTTAAAAAACATTAATATTCCAACTGGAATAATCATAATTCCAATATATTTTATTATTGCATTCAAATCCTTGAATAAATTTGAAGATGGACTTTTAAATTTTTTTGCCTGAGATGCAATTGTTTGAATGTAGCAATCTTTTCCAACCTTGTTCACTCTGACATAGCAAAGTCCAGATGTAATAAAGCTACCACCTAAAAGTGTGTCACCAATCTTTTTTTTGATTGCTTTTGACTCACCAGTAAGTAAACTTTCATTCACTTCAACATGCCCCTCAATTAAAACACAATCTGCAGGAATTTGATTGCCAACGCTTAGTTTTAGAATGTCATCTAGCACTATTTTAGATGAATAAATTTGTTCCTGCTTTCCCTCCCTAATTGCAGTAATTTTTGGAGTAGTAATCATTTTTAATTTTTCAACTGTTATTTTTGCCTTAATTTCTTGAACAACAGCAATTATTGTGTTTAAACATACAACTATTACAAAAAGCAGATTTTGATACGATTCAACAGAAATAAGTGCAATAAAAATAATCAACCAAATCAGATTGAAAAAAGTGCATATATTGTCAAAAAGAATCCTAAAAACCGACTTTGAAGATTTTTGTTTGAACTTATTAGATAGCCCTTGTTTTTCCCTTTGTTTAACTTGCAAAAGAGTAAGTCCCTCATCAATTTCAGGCTCAAATCTTTCAATAATCTCCTCATCGCTTTGTCTTTTTCTCTTCATTTGATAAAATGCACCTCAATATGATATATTTAAAATGAGTATAACATAATTTTATTTATAATAAAACAAAAATATACTTATAATACAAGTAAAAAAATAAAAGTTGCGATTAAAATTCGGCTTTACAAATCTTTAAAAAAAACAACATATTTTTTTAAAACTATGAAACAGTTCAAAAATGTATAATGTTAAATTAAATCTTTCCCTAAACTCAATTAATTTTTTCTAAAGTTATTATTTGAAAAAAATAATTGCAAATCAATCTGAGTTTTATTATAATAAAAATGAGTTGAATAGTAATTCTCATACTATTAAATTCTATTATAACAATGATTATATATTTTTATTATAATCAGATGTTGCAAAATGTTGCTAAAATTCTTAATTTAATTCAAAATAATGCCCTCTAGAAAATGATACAAAGACTTCGGAAGTGATTTGTATTGATTTTAAGTTGTCACCTTAAAAAAATTATTCTTGCTCTCAAAGTTGAAATGGATATCACAATTGCCTCTAAGCGAGATGCTTGGGTTTGATGTCCTCATATTAAAATTATCAATTTGCTCCGCTAGCTCAATTGGATAGAGCATCGGTCTTCGGAGCACATATCAAGGGGTTCGATAATCCCCATAAAAAAATTATCATTTTGCTCCACTAGCTCAACTGTATAGAGCATTGGTCTTCGGAACCAAGGGTTGGGGGTTAGAATCCCTCGTGGAGCACCATAAAACCCATTACTAAAGGGACTTCTAGCGATTTTTGACTTCGCTAGATTTTTTTATTCACAAAACAAAAAAAACAAAAAATTTAGTAGTATGAGAACTTTTAAAAAGACGAACACACAGCAAAACAAAAGTTGTTTCTAAAACAAAAATCACAAGAACTTAAAAGCCTATTGAAATTGCAAAAGTGAAAGCACAGAAGCTATAAACGATATCGAAGGCACAATGTGCAAACTTAGAGTAAAAAACTTTAGAAACAAACAAATAAAGTTTAATCTTTTTATAGTATATGAACATAATAAAATTTTTTTAAAACAAAAGTGTAAAATTGTAATATATGAAAGATGATTTGTTAGTAATGCCTATCTAATTGGATTGTTTTTTTGCCTTTGTCGCAGATTCATGTCCAATATTTTATTCATAATAATGTTTAAATTAAAATATTAAAGTTTGCTTTTTAATCATTTTTAATATATACTTTTAAATACTTAAAAGGAAATATCTTATGATAATTGATACACAAAAAACTAAATTAAAAGATCTTCAAACAACCTTTAACTTTATAAAGGAGTGTCTTTGACAAAGGTAAATTAATTAGCGAATGCGAAAATCTTAGAAAAATTCAACAAGAGGACAACTTTTTTAGTGATTTGCAAAAAGTCAAAACAATCGGACAAAAATTAAAAAATTGCGAACAAAAGTTGGAAATAATTTCTAGCTTTGAAAAACGCCTAGAAGATTTGTCTGCAATTTGTGAGGTTTTGGAACAAGACAGTGACGACGAACTTTATGCTGAACTAAACAATGAGCTTAGCCAGTTAGACAAAGAAATTGAAACAGTTAGACTTCAAACCCTTTTAAAAGGCAGGTATGATGAAAATAATGCAATTTTAACCCTTCACGCTGGAGCTGGTGGAACCGAGGCTCAAGATTGGACAGACATGCTTTTTAGAATGTATCAAATGTTCGCTGAAAAAAATGGTTTTTCTCTTACTATTTTAGACAGTCTAGATGGCGACGAAGCGGGAATTAAAAGTATCAGTTTTTTAATTGAAGGACAATATGCCTATGGATATTTAAAAGCAGAAAAAGGTGTGCATAGACTTGTAAGAATTTCTCCGTTTGATGCTAATGCAAGAAGACACACAAGTTTTGCCTCTGTTGAAGTGATGCCTGAAATTGAAGATGAAAAAGCCGTAGAAATAAGACCAGAAGACTTAAAGATTGACACCTATCGTTCAAGTGGTGCTGGCGGACAACATATCAATAAAACAGAAAGTGCCATCCGCATCACCCACATTCCTACTGGTATCGTAGTTTCTTGTCAGACCGAACGAAGTCAAATACAAAATCGTGAAACTTGCATGAAAATGCTACGAAGTAAGCTTATTGAAAAAAAAGAGGCAGAAGAACTCGAAAAACTATCTCAAATTAGAGGCGAGATAAAAAAAATTGAATGGGGAAGTCAAATTCGCTCCTATGTTTTTCATCCTTATACAATGGTAAAAGACCACAGAACCAATTTTGAAACTGCAGATATAAACTCTGTCATGAATGGTGAAATTATGCCATTTATTAACGACTATTTGAAAAAAAGCGGGGTATAAAATGAGTTATTTTGAAATTGCACAACAAAAATTTAAACAACTGTCACATCAGCAAGATGTAACTATTTTGGCATTCGAAAGTTCTTGTGATGAAACAAGTGTTGCAATTGTAAAAAATGGAAGAACAATTTGTTCAAACATTATCGCCTCTCAAATTGACATTCATGCCCGTTTTGGTGGAGTTGTGCCAGAAGTGGCGTCTAGAAATCATATTATGTCAATTAGGGCTCTTTGTGAAAAAGCACTCAATGAGGCAAATCTTAGTTTCGACAACATTGATGCCATTGCCGTAACTTTTGGAGCTGGTCTTATTGGCGCACTTATGGTTGGAGTCAATTTTGCAAAGGCACTGGCATATTCCTTAAATAAACCCTTACTTGCAATAAGTCATATTCATGGTCATATTGCAGCAAACTATCTTACCCATCAAACCCTTACTCCTCCTTTTATTTGTGCTATGGTTAGTGGCGGACACACAGCTATAATTAAAGTAGATGACTATACAAACTACAAACTTCTTGGCTCAACCGTAGACGATGCTGCTGGTGAGGCTTTTGACAAAGTTGCAAGGGTTTTAGGTTTGGGATATCCTGGAGGCCCTAAGGTGGACCAAGTGGCAAAACTTGGACAACCCAATATCAAATTTGTAAACCATTCAATTTTAGACAACAGCTATGACTTTTCTTTTTCAGGAATCAAAACCGCGGTTATAAACTATGTAAATCAAAAACAACAAAAAAACGAGGAATTAAACCTCGCTGACATTTGTGCATCTTTTCAACAAACCGTGGTTGATGAAATTGCAACTAAAGCAATTAAAGCCTGTATTAACTACAATCTTAAAAAACTTGTTGCCGCAGGTGGAGTTTCTGCAAATAGTTTTTTAAGTGAAAAACTTAAAACTCTATGTGAACAAAACGACATTGAACTTTACATGCCAAAACTTTCACTTTGCACCGATAATGCCGCTATGATTGCCTCTGCTGCCTACTATGAACTTAAAGCTGGCAAATCTCTTGCCTCACTTTCTTTGGGCGCAAAATCAAGAGTTGCAATAGAATAAATTATTATCTAACAACTTTCATTAAATATATTACAAAAAATATTTTAACATTTTAAAATCACCTCAATTTCAAAGCACAAGTCAATTTCAGCAATTTTAAAGCTCAACACCTCTGTTTTGCTTATCTCTATCT
>CALWMK010000021.1 GCA_944381825.1 uncultured Clostridia bacterium | reverse complement strand
CACACAAATTTGAAATATATGAAAATTTGTGGGGAAAAGGAAAAACTGAGCTTAAAGGCATCAAAATTTTGGCTTTATAACTTTATAATTAAAACAAGTCCGTCAGTTTTTTTAAGTCAAATCTAGACAGCGGAACAATATTAAAAGTTTGTTTGCATAGCAATAAGTAAAATCGTATAACTCGCCCAAATGAACAATTATCTATACGCAAATTTTTTACACCTTGTTTCTGGCTTTTATAAAAATATTATAAGAATAGAAATTAGTATTATGGCATCCCTATCACAATTCCATATCTTTAATTTGTTATGAAATGTTTCAATTTAGCAACCAAAACAATTCATAAAAACTATAACATATTATTTAATTACATTCAATAAAAAACTGAAAAATTTTCGGAGTTTTTCATAAATTTTTCATCTTTTAAAATCACTTCAAGTTCCATTAATTTTACCAACAAAGCAAGTCCTCCTAAAAGCTTTTTGCAGTTATTTTTTTATTTTGACATTTTAATTAAAAAAACACCCTTTTGGTGTTTTTAGAACTAATTAATTTAGCCTTATTTTTTTCAAAATGATAATTCATTTTCAATATTATTTTTTTTATAAACATTTGTATTTTCCATATTTTCCAAATTCTTTACCAAACCTGTAGCAGAAAATTTTGCATTTACTGATGAAAGCAATGTAAAATTTTGTTTTTTTGATAAAATTAAATCAACAATGGTATATGCTCCATCTACATTTGATAAAAATCCCTTTTCTAATTTTACATTTTTTAAAAACAAAACACCGTCAACGGATATTGCTTCACCATTGCACTTATCTAAGATGTTGCCATTTTCATCTAATAGAGCAAAGGAATATTGATTGTTTTTTATTACAATTTCATATTTTGTATAAATATATGTGCCTTTAAAAATAATATTATCATAAATATCAAGACCTTTCAAATTATTTGCTTCTTTATAGATACCATAATATAAACTATCGTATTCTTTAGTTTTTATTTTAAAATTTTCAAGAAATTTATTTTTTTCTTCTTTGTTTTTAAACTTTTCAGCATAAACAGAAATAAGACATCTATAATCGTTAGGACTAATAACTGCAAAATTATCTGATGTATAAAAATCTTTTGAATTATTGATTATATTTAAAAGTGAATGATAATAATTTGCATTTATCTTTTCAAAATATACATCCTTAAATCCAAACACATGAAGAAGCTCATGTGTGAAAACTACTATTCTATTAGCTTTATTATTTTCTGTTTTTTCCCTATCATAAATGATTACGGAACTATTAATTGCGGGTTGGACAAGTTGGATATAAAGTAAATTTTTGTTTGTTGATGATGCTAAAGCAAGATAATTTGAAGAATTATTATCCTCTTTATCTAATTCATACTTAATTGTTGTTGTGAATATGTTTTTAGGCATCTCGTTTTCATCTACCAATTCATATCTATAATTTGGATTAATATCATTTACTAGTTTAAAAACATGGTCTAAAGTAAAAACTATGTCTTTTTTTTCATCACTTGTAAAATCATTATCTATTGATACATAAATTGGTTTATCACCATTATGATTTAAAACTAATATTTTATTAAAAAAACGAGTATTCATATAAGAAAGATCACAATTAAGTTCTTTAGCAACTTCTTCTATTTGTTCATTTGAAGCATAATTTTTTGTTTTAACAGCTGTATAGGTAGCTTTTCCTCCCACGCATGCGCTAAAAATGAGTGCCACTTCCAAAGTGGTTTTAAAAGCATTTTTAATAAAACCTTTTAATTTGCCTTTTTTATTTTTCATAATGCTTATATTTTAAAATAAATTAATCCAAAAGTCAATATCAATAAAAAAAGCATATTATTATTTACAATATGCTTTTTAAAGTTATTTTTGTGTTAATTTTTTTCCAAATCTTCCTGCATTTGAGTATGAATTTTCAATGTTTGTTTCAAATCTTTCATAGCTGCTGGAGTTGTTGGATAAAACCCTTTTTCATTCATTATCTTAAAAATTTTAAGTTCATGTTCCGAAACTGTGGTATTTAAATCATTAAAAAGTTTTCTTAATTCTTTATTTGAGCACTCAATGCCAAATTGACAATACATATGCATTAAAAATTTGTGAGCCACAAGTGCATCTTGCAAAGTTTCTTGTTCGGTAAATTCCATTACTCATTCCCTCCTTTTTCCATGTTAGTTCTTAAATAATTTAAAAGTTTTGCATGATGCTCAGAATGTTTTTTTGCCATATCTTTAAACATTGTCTTGAGTGTTCTATCATCAGAACAATCGTGGCATCCCTTCATCTTAATTGCCATCCAATTTTCAAAAGTCATGAGTTCATTCAAAGCCATTAAATCTTTAGTTGTAATTTCCTTTTTCATTTAAACCTCCAATTATAGTTTTACCAAAATTAAAAAAATTATTTTATCTATGCACAATTATTAAAGTTAATTTTTTAAAAATAAAAAAAGTCCTAAAATTTCTTTTATTTAAAAAAGAAATATAGGACTATTCAGATTTTGAAAATGCTGAAATACAGAAAAACAAGACCTTTTCAATAAAAATTTTGACACAGATTTTGACACAGATTTTTAAAAAAATTTTTAAATTAATAAATAAAAGATACTATATAGTATCTTATAGAATATATAAACACAATATGTTGTATTTTGGTGCGGATAAAGGGACTTGAACCCCCACCCTTTCGGACTGGAACCTAAATCCAGCGCGTCTGCCAATGCGTCAAAACTTTCGCTTTTGTGCTTTAAAATTGCTTTTTGCAATTTTGATGCCTTTAAGCTCAGTTTTTCCTTTTCCCCACAAATTTTCATATTTCAAATTTGTGGGGCCCCACGGCGGAATTGGCATAAAAAAAATCCTCACTTAAGTTAGTTTGGATTTTTTGGTGCGGATAAAGGGACTTGAACCCCCACCCTTTCGGACTGGAACCTAAATCCAGCGCGTCTGCCAATTCCGCCATATCCGCACATGGTGCACCCATAGGGATTCGAACCCCAGACCTTTGCGTCCGTAGCGCAACGCTCTATCCAGCTGAGCTATGAGTGCATTTTGTCAAAAAAAATTTGAGCATATTGATTATATCATATATTTTTTGTTTTGCAAATATATTTTTAAATATTATTCGTTTTGTTTCAATTTGTTAAATCAAATATAATTTAATCTCCACTTCATCATTACGTATATTTAGCTTTGCCACTATAGTTTTACTCTCCATAGTACTTATAATTCTTTTATATGTTTTACTCGATTTTAAAAGTTGTTTATGAGTTCCAACGGCCTCTATTGAGTGATCGTTTAATACAAATATTTTATCGGATTCAATAATTGTTGACAAACGATGTGCAATTAAGATTATTGTGTGATCCTTCGAAATTTTATGTATTACATCGGTAATCTTTTCTTGTGTAAATTTTTCTTTTACAATATCTTTACTAAAAGCTTCATCTAAAAAGCCTTTCCCCTTAAAAGAAAAATTTGTATCTGACGCACAGTTCTTTTCCCCATTTCCTTTTTTTAGCTCTTCATGCAAGTCATAACCATTTAGCTTTGCACGAGTAAAGCTGTTTTGCCACATGGATATATTTTCATCATAATCATTGATATAAAATGGTAAGGTCATAATTCCTTCTTCCGACTTTAAATCTATGTATTTTGCAGTACCATTTCCCCTAGGATTTATCACTGTTGGCAAGTCTTCCCAGTTTCTTATTATCCAAATTATTGGTTCAACTTTAAACCAAGCATATTCTCCATTCATTACTTTTTTCCCATTAAAGTTCTCACTACTACGGCTTTTTGTTTTAGCTCTAACGTATCTTTCGCCAAATATTATTACCGTTAAATTCCTCTGCCACTTTGATCATTATAGCACATTCTATTCGCTTTTTGAATAGTTCACATCCATATTCATAAATGCCTGTGATGTCTCCTGTGGAATGATATGAATTAGCCGCGCAACCTCCGCTACAATAAAGTTTAGCCCAACAATCTTTACATTTCTCACGCGCATATGCATTACACAATTTAAATTCATCTCTTACTTGTGTGTTTGTCACTCCATTAAAGATATCACCAAGCTTATATTTTTCATCGCCAACGAACTGATGACATGGATATAAATCACCCCAAGGAGTAACTGCCATATACTCAGTTCCGCTTCCACATCCTGAAATGCGTTTATAAATACATGGCCCTCCTTTTAAGTCTATCATGTAATGATAAAAAGTAAACCCATTACCCTCTTTATTGCGTTTTATCATTTCTTTTGCCAAAAGTTCATACTGTTCTTTCAGTATTGGCAGGTCTTTTTTCGTCAAAGCGAACTCATCATTTGGGTCACATACTACGGGTTCCATGGAAAGTTCTTTAAAGCCCAAATCTGCCATATGCAAAATATCTTTTGTGAACTCCACATTCCTATGCGTAAATGTTCCACGCATATAGTAATTTTTTCCGCCACGAGCTTCCACTAACTTTTTAAACTTTGGCACAATTATATCATAACTTCCAACACCGGTAATTGTCTTTCGAGAATAGTCATTAATCTGTTTTCTTCCATCCAAACTAAGGACAACATTTGACATCTCTTTATTTGAAAATTCAATAACATCATCATTTATAAGCATGCCATTTGTTGTAAGTGTAAATCGAAAATTTTTATTATACTTTTTTTCAACACTTCTTGCATATTCAACTAGTTTTTTTACAACCGACCAATTCATAAGCGGTTCGCCGCCAAAGAAGTCTACTTCCAAATTTCTTCTTGTGCCAGAATTTTCAATCAAGAAATCAAGTGCTCTTTTGCCTACTTCAAAAGACATCAAAGCTCTATCACCATGATATTTTCCTTGACTAGCAAAACAATATTCACAATTTAAATTGCAGGTATGAGCGACATGCAAACAAAGAGCTTTCACTATTGTATTTCTATTTTTAAAATCAAAGGCATGATTCTCATAAACATCTTTTGTAAAAAGCTTGCCCTGAGCTTCTAATTGTTTTACATCGTCTATACAATCCAAGATTTCTTGCTTAGTTATCTCTGAGTTTGATGCATATTTTTTAAGTAAAAAATTTACAATTTCCTCAGTTGTCTTATTTTTATAAAGTTCAATGACATCATATGCAAGGTCATCTACATTATGTACACTACCACTACAAGGGTCTAAAACTATATTATATCCATTTAATTTGAATTGATGAATCATTTTATCTCCTGTTAAATGAAGCATTTAAAATTTAAACAAGTAAACTTTTTTGCAATTGCAGTTTGCTAAACGCAAACAAATGCTTGTTAATATGGAAAAGAATCTGTTAAATGCTTCGCACTTGTCAATATTTCCTATATAGAAAAACCGCTTATCCAAAAAGGATAAAACGGTCTTTAAAAAATAGTTAATAATTTAACCGTTACAATTTTCACATTTTTGGTTTGCAACACCACAAGATGTTTTACAAGCAGATTGACATGATGTTTGGCATTCACCACATCCACCATTTGCTAAACTTGATTTCAAATCTCTTGTTTCTAATGTTTGAATTCTCTTCATAATTTTGCCCTCTCTTATTTATTACAATATAATATATTACATACCCCATGCAATTTTGTCAAGGATTTTTAATATAAATCTTGTCTGGAAGGTCCGAAAATGTACTTTTTACATCCAAACCATTTTTCCTTAATTCAAATACATATTCTATTACTTCTTTAGAAATTTCTTCACCTTTTACAATAAAAGGAATCCCAGGAGGATAAACATAAACATACTCTTCCGAAATTTCACCCTCACTATTAGCGAATTCAATTTGTTTTTTTTCATAATCTTCAAATGCTGGGTGCTTAGCAATCAATTTAATGTTTTTAAATTTTTTTAATATTGCACTTTTTTTTAGTTTTTCATCAATTTTAACAAGTGCATTTGCAAAAGAAAATAAATTTTCCTTGCTATCACAGACACTTGTAATTGCCACAACATAATTAGCACAAGACATTTCAACTTCTATTTTATTTTTTCTAAGCAAAGAAGCAAGTTCAATGCCCGTTATGTTGCTTTGATTGGTCAAAACAACAATTTTTGTTTTATCAACTGCATAAGCATGTTTAAAATCTTCAATTTTTAATATTTTTAAATTTTTAAGTTTATCGGTTATATTATAAAAACCTACTAAGTTTTTTGAAAGTTGATTAAATTTAGACCTATTTTTAAAAACAAAATGCAAGCACTCCTCTATTGAAGACATTAAAATATATGAAGGACTGCTAGTTTCAAAAACAGAAAGTGAATTTGAAATTTTTTTGTCATCAATTCGTTCAGAGCAAATATGAAGAAGAGCACACTGAGTTAATGCTGGAAGGGTTTTATGAAGACTTTGAACAACTAAGTCTGCCCCACAATTTATTGCTCCAGTACAAAAGTTTTCATTAAAATAAAGATGAGCGCCATGTGCTTCATCAACAAATAGTAGGGCATTAAATTTATGAACTACTTTTGCTATTTCAATAATATCTGACATAACCCCTTCGTAGGTTGGAGAAGTTACAACAACTAGTTTTGCTCCCATATTTTTTTTAAGAGCCTCTTCCACATCTTTGGGATTAATTGATTCACAAATTCCAGTTTTTTCATCTATTTTTGGATACAAATAAGAGCAATTAAGTTGAAAAAGTTCAATGGCATTATAAACAGATTTGTGACAATTGCGTGCAACTATAATTTTATCTCCACATTTTGTTAGCGCATGAATACCAGCTAAAATTCCACAAGTGCTTCCATTGACTAGCATAAAAGATTTTTTTGTATTATAAACTTTTGACGCAAAATCAGAGATTTGTTTTAGACAGCTATTTGCATCATGTAGATTGTCGAAACCTTCAATTTCTGTTATATCTAAATCATATAAAAAATCATTACCCAATAATTTTGTATTGCGCTTATGGCCCGGCATATGCATGGGCACAAAATTTTGTTTTTTATACTTGATAAGTTTGTCTTTTAGCAACATGACAAATTATTGTAACACAAAAAATAAAAAACTAAAAATAATTCAATTATATACCATTAGGGTTTGAAAAAAATATAATAAATTAGTGATTAATGCAAAAGAAAAATTTAAAAACTTACTACTAAAAAATTTATTTTTAATCAATCATTGATTTTTTTGCCAAAAAATTTATAGGCACAACAATATTGCCATCATTAAATATATGAATTAAAACTTAAATTAAATTGAATTAAAATTATAAAAATATTTTATATTTTCAATCAAATCAACAAATAAAATATATATTAAATTAATTTAAAAAAAATATTGAAATCATAAAAATTATTGTTATAATATATTTAATAAAAGGAAGTTACAAATGAAAAGCATTTACACATATTATAAAGAAAGATTAATCGAAATTAGTGGAAAAAATCGTAGTTTATACCTTAAAAATTTTACTAAAAAAAATGGTTATGATTTAGGTAAAATTTTGTATGAAAATCAAGAGATGACTTCCCAGTTTGTTGAACAATTATGGAGCGGCAAAAGTTTGCCCTTTACTTTAATCGGTAAAGAAACCAAACAAGAAATTTTAAAGGCAAACAAAATTGATGATAGGTTTTCTAAAACTGAGTTTGATGACAACAAAGAAAAACTTAAATTTGAACGCCAAAAGCGCGAGGCTTCAAAAAAAGCAATTGAGCAAGAAATAAAAAACCTAACTGTTTTAAAGCGTGAAATTGAAGATATAGAAAAGGAAACTGGAAGATATGAACTTTTTTTATGTTACCCTTTTGTTTATGGAAGCATTCAGCGCTATACATTTAAAGCACCTCTTTTAATGTTTCCAGTTGAAATTGATATTCTAGATAATAACAATATTAATTTAAGACTCAAACATGGAGAAAATGTTCAATTAAATAAGGCCCTTCTTTTTGCTTTTGCTGATAACTATAAATTAAATTTAGAAGAGCTTGATATGGAATTTGAATGTTTAAAATCAAAATTTCCAACCTTGCAAAATCTTTTAGATTATCTTCGCTCTTTTGGCATTAAAATTGCAAATTCCGAGCGTAAAAAAATTTTTCCATTCACTAGATATGCAGAACCTAGCATCTCAGACTCTCCTGAGATAAAACATGTTTGCCTCCTTGCAAGATGCTCATTGGCAAATTCTATTTATTACGATTACTCTGCCTTAGAAAAAAGACATTTGACGAACGAGCCCATAAATGAACTTTTAAATACCAAAAAGCTAAAACATAAAGAGGAAAAAGTTCAAAATTTATATTTAATTAATAATGTAGACTTTGCACAAGAACAAGTTGTTAGAAAAGTTAATGAAAGTGGCAATATGGTCATTTATGGTCCTCCTGGCACTGGCAAATCTCAAACAATTGTTAATGTTATTGCAGATGCTCTTTGCAAAAACAAAAAAGTTCTTGTTGTTTCCCAAAAAAAAGCTGCGCTTGAAGTTGTTTTTAATAGACTTGGCACATTGAATGAAAAAGCTATGTTTATTGCAGATGCGGAAAAAGAAAAGCGTATGTTCTATGAAAGATGTTTAAATGCACACAATTCAATAAACAACTCACCATTCTATTTCGACCTTCAAAAAAAGTATGAAGACACCAAAAAATCTTTAAATACTGAAATTGATAAACTTGAAACCATTTCAAAGTGTTTAAATGAACAAACTGATTTTGGTTTATCTCTTCAACAAATGTATTATAATTCGTATAAAATTGGGAAACAATCGGTTGAATACACAATTTATAAACAAATGTTGAATAGCAAAAAAATTTTAAACATGAACTACAACAAGCTTAACGATGCTCTTAGCATTTTAAATGAAAAAAACAAGGTTCAACTTTATTATGATTTTGTTGAAAGCAAAAAGAAAAATCCATTCATTGACCATTTACAAGAGAATATTGGAGTACATAAGCTTGCTGAAACTCAATCAAAACTCAATGAACTTTCAAAATCAAGACAAGAGCTTTTTGACTTGGCAAAATATAAATATAGTAGGCAGGTTTTAACTTATTTAAACGAAGTCAAATCTGGACAAAACATAAAGCCTCTAATTAAAATGACAACTAAACTCGAATTTGAACGAGCTGATAGACTTTTAAGAACCAGCTATTTCCTATTCCCTATATATCCTTTTGCAAAAGCTAATTTTGTAAAAAAAGAAAAAGAAGTTGCAAAGGACTTTGAAATTACCCTTCAAGCCATAGCAGAATACATTCAAGATTATGAATTTTTAAAAGATGTGCTATCAACAAATGGTTATTTAATGGCCATCGATGGCATTTTAAATGGCAACACAAATGTTATTAAAAATTTAAGTAATGCTATTGATAATTATATTGAACTGAGAGATATAAATCTTACTCTCAAAAATTTAACCGATGATCAAAAATTTGTTTTAAACTTTGCCTATAAAAATGCTACAACATATCAAAAATATATAGAAATTTTAAATAAAATTTTACCACTTAGAATTTATCATGAAATTTTAGGCTATGAAAAACAAAATAAAAATATACTTTCATCAATTGTGGATTTTGAAAATATTAGAACAAAAATAGTGGCGCTTAAAAACGACTTGAGTGAAATAAGTTCTAAAATTGCAAGGCAAAGTTTTGTTTTGGAATATCAAAAAATGTTTAATGGAAGTTCACAAAGCAAAGACTTTTTATATCAAATTTCTAAAAAACAAAATTTTTGGTCTATTAGAAAAACAATGGAAGTATATGGAGAATATGTGTTTAAACTTTTCCCTTGTTGGCTTTTGTCACCCGAAAATGTTTCCACAATTTTGCCACTTGTTAGAAATATGTTTGACATTGTTTTATTTGATGAAGCATCTCAAGTATTTATTGAGAACACCATTCCTTCGATTTATCGTGGAAGCAGAATTGTTGTTGCAGGAGATTCAAAACAGTTAAGACCAACCACCACTTTTATGAAACGATATATGGGTAGCAACATCGATGAAGAATTAGACTATTCTACACAAGCAGCTTTAGAAGTTGAAAGTCTTTTGGACCTAGCTGTATCTCGTTTTAATAGTGCCAATATAACCTATCACTATAGAAGCAAAAATGAAGAGCTAATCGACTTTTCGAATAAGGCATTTTACAATGGCAAATTGCAAATTGCACCAAATAATTCAAAAAACACAAGACATAAACCCATTGAAAGAATTTTGGTGGATGGCAAATGGAATGATCGTAAAAATCTTGAAGAAGCAAAAAAAGTCATTGAACTTACAAAAAATATTTTAAAAACAAGAAAAAACAATGAAACAATTGGCATTATTACTTTTAATATAGAACAAGAAATGCTCATAGAAGATTTGTTAGATAAAGAATGTTTTAACGATGAAAACTTTAGAGTGCAATTTATAAGAGAAAGAAATCGTATTGAAAATGGCGAAGATGTGAGTTTGTTTGTTAAAAATTTAGAAAATGTTCAAGGTGATGAACGAGATATAATAATTTTTTCTATAGGTTATGCCCAAAACGAATTTGGAAAAGTGAATGCAATTTTCGGATCACTTTCAAATGAAGGTGGAGAAAACAGACTTAATGTTGCCATTACTCGTGCAAAACAAAAAATTTATGTAATAACAAGTATTGAGCCCGAAGAACTCAAAGTAGAAAACGCAAAATTTCTTGGTCCAAAACTACTCAAAAACTATTTAACCTATGTAAGAGCCGTATCAAAAGGTAACAGCAAAGAAGTAAAAACGATTTTAGAAAGTTTCAATGATACAAAATTTGTTAATAAAAATAGTATAGGTGTTTTGCCAATAGAAGAACAAATTCAACAAAAACTTTTAAAACTAGGATATAATGCTGAATTAAATTTAGGAAATTCAGTTAAAATGTCTATAGCAGTTTATAATAAACAAAAAGACAAATACTTGCTTGGAATTGAAACCGATCAGTCAGCAAGTCAAAGCTCCTCTTCCACTCTAGAAAGAGATGTATACAGAAACGAATTTTTAAAATCAAGAGGTTGGAAAACTCTTAGAATTTGGAGTCGTGATTGGTGGCACAATAGCTCTAGTGTAATCAAAACAATTTTAAAAGAAATTGAAAAGCAATCTAAAGCTTTAGAATTAGAAAAAAATAATAAATAATTGAATACTTTTAATATTTTTTAGCATCCTAAGATAAAAAGCATTAATTTTAAGAATAATCAAACTTAAGCTTTAATAAAAAATTTTTTTAATAAATTTTGATTTTTTCTTAATTTTAAAGTAGGAGTTAATATGGAAATTAACATTTTAATTTTAGGATGCATTTTTATTTTAACACTTTTTGGGGTTGGAGAAAGTGTTTTAAAATTTTTACATCTAAACAAAATATTTGTACTAATTTCTTTAGCACTTATAATAAGTGGCTTTTTTGCTCCAAACCTTAATCTAAACAATTTTTCAATAAATATAGGATATATTTTAATGCCTGCAATAATTTCATTGGTTCTTGCATTTAAAATAAAATACTTTTCAAAATTTTTAGCTTCCCTTTTTTTAATAATTCTTCTCACATTATGTTATAAGCTTATTCCTATGGATGAATTTTTAATGCTAAGTTATTTTCCCGCCCTATTTTTTGGTTTATTATGCGGAATACTGTTGGCATTTTTAACAAATAATTTTTCAAATTGTGCAATATCATGTTTTATAGGAATGAGTACAGGTGAAATAATTTTCCATTTAACTAGATATGAAACTTTTTCTTTGCTAGGAAACGAATTTATTTTCACTAGTGTGCTTGTTACTATAGTAACTTTCTCTTTAATTTCTTTCATACTTTACAAAATTGGTTACTATAACAAAAGTATTAACTCAGCGACTCAAACTCAATCTATTAAAATATAATTTTCTTTGCTACAATTCTTTTAATTCATTTAATTTTTTTAAATAAGAAAAATCAATTAAAAATGATTATGAATACACAAAAATTTTAACAAAAACATACATACATTTAGGGTGATTGTATGTATAATAATTTTTTTAATTCAAGAGCAACAAATTTTCAAGAAAAAGGAAATGATTTTTTTAATGTTTTAACAGATATCATGGGAGAATTTGATGCAATAAGAGGCTATGATTTACATGCTAAAGAAAGTAATAAAATGGAAGTTAAACAAACTTTAACATCAATCAAACAAGAAGAGATGGTGCATGCTGGCGAACTTTTGGCTTTGTTATTTACACTTGAACCTGAAATGGAAAAATTTATAAAACAAGGCATGCAGGAATTTAACGAAAGAAGATTAAAAAATTAAAAACTTTTATTTTTATTTTATTATTAACAAAAAACACATTAATTTTTTATTAATGTGTTTTTGCATATATTTTAACAAATATTCATTATTAAGCCTTATCTTTTTATAATTAACTATTATTGTTTTAAATCAAACCAAGATTTTATATGATGAATTGCAACCCCAAAATTATTAGGAATAATTTTGCGCAGTTTTTCAATTTCTTGTTTCATAACCTCTTTCCCTTCTTCTTGAAAAGAAACATTATCTCCTTCGTTACTTTTTGTTGCAACACCTAAATTTATTATTTTATTGGTTTTTATGGCATATTCAATTTCCTCTTTTGAAACTTCATAAATTTTTTCAAAAGTATCTCTATAACTCATAAGTGTAACTCTGTTGGAGTTGTCTAAAATATGCTCATATGCTGGTTTTGTTTGTCCATTTAATAATATTTCATCATGAAGCCAAAAAGGCAAATCATATTCTATCCAAATATTTGGATATTCTTGTCTTATGCTATAAACAAGATTAACAAACTTGGTAATTAACTCAGTTCTTTTGTTCTTAAACTGGTCATGCTGATGAGGTTCAATATCAAGATGTATACCAGAAAAAATATTTTCAAATTTGTTTTGATAATACAAAAATTTTTCTATTTGTTTTTTTAATAAATCATTATTTTCTATCCATTGATATTCGCCTGCAAGCCAAAAGACTTTTATATTTTTTTCATTAGCATGTTTAATAAACTCATTAGTAGAATTATTAAATTTACTAGTGCATAAATATATTTCAGTTATATAATTTTTTTTTGCAAAATCAAGATATGAATAATCTAATTCATCATCCCACCACCAAACACCTAAAATCGGACTTTTTTTATTTGGTTTAAACAAAAATAAACAAACTACACATAATGTAATTAAAAATATGACAACAATTACAATTGTATGCTTTTTCAATACAATTTCCTTTTAGTATGAAATTTAATTTCTAATTATTTAATTAACAATTTCAAAATCAAATAAATGAGTTTCGGAAGGACTTCCATATAAATTTTTGGCATGATCTAGACTATAAATTCCAACATCTTTTTGCCAATCCGGATCTAAATATTCTAAAGAGGTTGGTCTGTTTATTTTTTCAAGCATGATACAACCGCCAAAAGCAGCATATTCGATTATTTTCACCGAATTTGGCAAAACAACTTCTTTTAATGTTGTGTTTGGATTAACTGAAGAAAAATGTGTTGGATAAATAAAGGCTTCAGATAAAATTTTTTCAACACCATCTTCTAGTACAACTTTACTTGCAGTAGTATTAACTTTTAAAAAAATTTTTTTGTCTGCAGAGTAATAACCAACATCTGTGGCATAGACTCCAAATTCTATAACTTCTTTAACTGGAATAAAATTAATATAGAAAGTTAAATTATCTTTATCAGACTTTGTTATGCTTACATTTTGAATTCCATGAAAGTATTTACTTTGTAATTTCATTATATAATCTAGAATTACAGGCATTTTTTCTCTATCTTTTCTATATGTGAAAGCTCCCCATTCTAATGGTGTTTCTTTAAATTCTGCGCAAATTATAATTCGATGTATGTTATTGTCATTGCCTTTCATATCCAAAGTAATTAAACTTTCAATTTTTGTTGCATCGTCATCCCAAAGCACTTCAGGCGAGTCAACATTTATCAAATTGCTTACATCATTATTTTCTTCGAATAAATAATAATTAAGTGCTTCATCTGTTATATAAGAAACTATACCAAACTTTTTATAACCGTTTAGCTCTTCTATTTTTTTATTACTTGAGTTAAAAGTTTTTAAAAGAAAAGCATAATTTGAACTTTGAACCGATGCTGAAGCCTGATTATTGCAACGAAAATTATGAAATTTATTTAAATCTTCCTTTGAACTATTAAAAACTCCCACTAAAAAGCTATTATCTTTTTTGCATCCAGAAAATCCAAAAACTGAAATAATCAAACTTATTGAAATAAAAATAGCAAATAATTTTTTCATTATCACTCCTATTTTAATAATATTATAAAAACAATATAAAAAAGTCAATCTAAAATTTAAAAGCAAAAATTAAAAGTTCCCTATATTCTTCCGCCATTGTTGTTATTGTATACGAATTTTTTGCAAATTTAATTTCATGAAAATATGGTTATGAATACAAAGTAATTAAAGAGATTAAGAAAGCAATATCACGCACAATAAAAACTGGTGCTAACCCAAGCATTAAAGAGCAATTAAGCAAACAAATTGACTACTCTAATCTTGATGATAATTGGATTCAAAATACAAACAAAGCATTTGCAGAATATGGAATTGAGGCTCACTTTGAAAAACTTAAAACATTCAAAGGAAATGTTATGCAAGTGTTAAAAATGGTTGATGATTTTATTGAAAAACTGAAAGAAAAG
>CALWMK010000020.1 GCA_944381825.1 uncultured Clostridia bacterium | reverse complement strand
TCTCTTGAAAATGCAAAACAAAGACTGATTGATATGTTTGTAAATAGAGTTGTTTTATATGATGACCATTGTGAAATTTACTTTAATATAACAAGTGATAAAAGCAAGCAATTAAAATTAAGTGAAAAGCCCGATATATCTCAAGAAATTGAATATATAGAAAATAAAAAGGAGCAATCTTCCCCTAAGGGTTCGGATTGCTCACAATTGGCGGAGAGTTAGGGATTCGAACCCCAGGAAGCTTTCACTTCAACGGTTTTCAAGACCGCCGCTTTCGACCGCTCAGCCAACTCTCCCTATTTTTTTAATAGCATATTTAATTATACATATTTTTTATTTTTTTGCAAGCATTTTATTTATTATATTTTAAAAATTTTTTAAATGTTTTGTAAATTGACAATATATTTTAAGTTTGTTAAAATAATCTAAAGGATAAAATATGGAAACGATAAAAGAAGATGATATAAAAAATTATAACATATTTAATGCATTGAATCTTGTGAGCCCAGAATTAGGAGAATTATATCTAAAAAATGGATATAATCCTTTTGAAGAAGACTTTAAATTAAACATAGGTTATATTCAAGACTTGCTAGATAGAAATAAAGACAAAACACCCATATTAACTGAAGCTTTTTTGGAAAAGCCTACTAAAGAAGTTAAAAAAAATTTTGAATTAGCTCTTCAAAACAACAATAATTTAAAAGAACTTTTACAAAACAATATTAATGATAATATCTTTGATGAAGACACAAAGAAACAAGTTAAAGAAATTATAATCTTTTTAAAAAATCGTGAACAATTACTTGCTAAGGCAATTTTAAAATTAAAGAAGAAGTTTGCAAATCCACTTCTAGAATATCAAAATGTTTGTGCTATTGATAAAAAACTTAGCGAACTTTTAAAAGAAAGTTATTTGGAAGATTTTAAACTTGAAGTTGCACATTTTAATTTTGTTCAATTTTGTAAAACTAAGGCAAAATTAGAGAAGATAAAAAAGGAGCAAAATCAAGCAAAAGAAAAAGAAGAACAAAAACAAATTCAAAAAGAAAACAAACAGAAAAATCAACCAATACAAGAAGCAAAAATTGACAATAATTTAAAACAAGAAAAATTGCAAGTTTCAAATGAACAAGAAATGTCTTTTTAAATTTTATCAATAATTAATACAATAACAGTAGTACTTTGAATTTGTCTTTAATTCATCAAAAAAATACAAGATTTAAAATAAGTTTTAATTTAAGATTTTTTTGTTATAATAATCACAAAATTTTTAACCCAATTTATTTAATAACAAAAGCAACAATATTTTTAAAATTATTCAAAAGCAATAAAAATAACTAATTGAATAACCAAAATTTTTAAATCGAAAATTATTAAATAACTTATTGGCAGTTAAACTTATTTGGTATTATGACTACAAAAGCGAATTAAAATAATCACTCTCTTGAAAGCGACTTACAAAAACTAACTCTGCCATTTCAAACATCATAATAGCGATAGAAAAAAGGAATACAATTGAAATCACAAAATATCAGCTTGAAGAACTTGAAAAGCAAAAGAAAAACTTCAAGAAAAGTTAGTCATTGAACACTCCAAAGAATGCTATGCACTTAAAAAGGAGATATCCAATACTTTTTCAAATATACAATAAAGAAATGCCCAGATAGAGCAATTGAACTCAGCAGATAAAAGTATATGATAACAAAATAAAATATATCTTATCCATTCAATAAACCTACCAATTTAATAAAGCTGTAACAATACAACGCACCTTCAAAGGCGAACAACAAAACATATTAAGACTTTTGATGTGTATGTAGTTATTAGTAAAGAAAAAAGAGTATATTTTAATATAAAACTTAATTTATACTCATTTCTTTCTCTAAAAATATCGCTAGTTTCAAAATTGCTTGACCAATCTCAGTTTTTTACTGATTTTCATCATTTTCAAAAAATTCTTTTAAAAAGACTTCTTTGTTTATTTCTTTTGTTTCCAATCCTTTCTTTTTATTAATCAAATGGCTAATTAAAAGAAATATACTGACAATAATTGCTGTTAAAATTAAAGCCAAAACATACCAACTAACAATATTAGCATAAGTATACCACATTTTAATTTGTGGGATTTCATTTGATGTGTCCCATTGGTGATAATACAATCCAGCATACCCCATCACTGCATCTGCTGTGGAATGTCTGCGTCTTGTTGATGTTATATAATTAAAAGAGCTTTTGTATTTAGCGTTTTTTAAAAAAGTTGAATTAATAATAGAAAATACTTGTTCTTTAATATATTGCCCAATAATTTTTTCCTCACCACTTGAATTTGTAACAGCTCCAAAAATTGAATTTGAATCAATTCTTTTTATGGTAAAAAGTGAATTTTCAAATTGTGGTTCAAATTTTTTAGATGAGGAAAAAAAGTTCCAAACTTCTTTATTTTCAAAATTAATTTTTAGTGACAAAATGTTTTGTTCATCAGAAACTAAAAGAGCAACTTTACCATTGTATTTTTTTTGAGTTTCCTCACTAGCAAGACCAAGTTTTTTTGAAAATTCTTCAGTTAAATCCTCTTTTAACTTATTTAATTCAAGTACAATATTATTTGCTAAAGCAACATTGCTAAGAGCATCCAATTTTAAAACAGACAAATTAAAAGCAAAAACCTCCCCCACCATTTCATTGGTTTGAGTTATGTTGTGAGAGTAAAAGCTATTATTGATTATGTCTGTGTTTTGGTCAAAGCATCCAGCACACATTAACATACAAACAAACAAAAAGATAGTTAAAGTTTTTTTCATTTTTCCTCTTTTATTAATTTATTAGTCTTGTATTTTTTTTATACCTTAAAAAATAATTAAACAAAAAGACTTATAATTTGATTTACTAGTGGAATTTTTACTATTTTTTCAAACGACAACGACTTATCAAAATCAATAGCCGTTATAACTCCAAAATTTCCATATTCAGTTTGACAAAAAATTTGCAAAGATAATTTTAAATTATTTTCAACATTTGACACATAAAATAGAAATTTATGTTCTTTAAACTCACCCAATTCAACAAAAACAGAGGAAGAAACTCCATTTTTTTGGGAGGTTTTATCGTATATAAATAAATTTAAATATGCCTCTTTTAATGTTTCTAAAAAATTAGGAATTTCAGGATATTGATGAAAAAAAATAATTTGTTCATTGGAATAAAAAGCACCCAAAAATATAAATTCTTCACTTTTTATTAATCCTAATTTTTCTAATTCTTCCCCATCTACTTTTTGCCAATTATCAGGTATTTTATTTAAAAATTTATAATTTTGCATTATATAATCCTTTAAGGCTATTATAAATTGTAGCAATGAATATTGTCAACGAAAATTAAGAATAAATAGCTAAAATAATTTGAAAAAAAAATATGAAAAAATAATTTAAAAAAAACAAAAAAAATATGAAAAATATTAGTTAATTAATAAACAATGTGATATACTAATTTTGATAATTTTTTAAACAAGGAGAATAATTATGGTGAATCTTGCCGGAATAGTGGAAACAGTAACTGGTTTTTTTAGTCAACTTTACTCGCAAGGCTATCTTTCTCTCGACTACATATTTTATGTTGGCATTGCACTTGAACTTTTCATGGTTATGTTTTTCTTAATCAAGTCATCATTTTCTTACGAGCTTAGATTGGATAGAAGCCTTGACGGACTCAATAGATGGCTTTATTATAACCAATACATAGATGAAAACAATCTTATTGAATTTAATAAACGAATGAAAAAAGCCCCAAAGCTTTTAAGGTATCATTGGCAACAATTCATGCTTTATCGAGAACATGAGCCAAGCCATTATATGTCAAACTATAACTGTATTGAAAAACCACTTCACACTAGCTCATTTTCATCAAATATTAAAAATTTAATGTCAATATGCTACACATTAATGGCAATTACCCTTTTATTAAATTTTGGATATTTCGCATCAACAGGCATTTCAGGCATTGGTTCAGTTTTAATAAACTCGCTTTTAACACCCATTTCAATTATTGTTCTTAACACATTTTTTTCCATACTCTTAAGGAGTTGGCAAAACACAAATCTTGCTGGTCTTTATCAAAATTTTCATTTGTTTAATAGATATATTGACAAAGCCTGTTCCACCCTTCCTGATTACATTGACTTTGAAGTTTTATTTACAAAAGAAGAAATTAGAAGAGGTATTCCAGTATTAAATGAATATTTAGAAAAGCGTGCTAGACAAGAACAAAAAGAACTTGAAAACGCAAGGCTTAATGCAATTGAACATGAGGAATACGATTTTAATTCTATAGGAATAGATGGTTCACAAATTTTAGATAGAGCCATGAAAGAAACCGAAATTTATTTAAATCAAAGACAAAGAACACTTTCCGAAATTCAACAACTAGAATCTGAAATTGAAAGTTTGAAAAGAAATTATGAAAATAATCAAAAAGAATATCAACGCAAGATGCAAGCAAGTAAGGAAAATGTTGATAGACTTAGAAAACAACAGGAAGAGTCAACAAACAGAATAGAAAGCAATTATATAAGAAAACAACAATCTGATGAAATTAAAAAGCAGGAACAACTAGAAAAAGATTATGAAAGCACAACAATGCGTTTCGAACAAGAAATGAATACTTTGACAGTAGAAATTGAAACACGAAGAAATGAACTTGAAGAAAGAAGAAAATATGTCGAAGACGCAATGAAATCGGAATATGAAACCTTTTCAACTAAAATTTACAATAAAATTGATGAAGATGTTAAGAATAGAGAGAAAGAAGAAAAAGACAATCTTAAATCAGAAAGAGATATCCTTATTGAAAAACTAAATGATGCCAATATATTAATTGAGTCTAAAGAAAATGAAATTGATAAACTACATCAAATACTTGAAAATTTAGGTGTAGAAGCTGGTGAGCATAGCGAACTTTTCTATAGCGAAGCTCTTAGAAAAGAAGAAGAAAAAGTTAAGCTAGGCAAACAAAATATAAAAGAAGAGTCTAAAGATGAATTGCAAGAAGAACTTCAACCAGAACCAAATGCAAATGTAGAAGAGTCTATACAAAATTCAGACATCGAAGAAGATTTAAAAGAATCTCAAACTGAACCTGCCCAACCACAATATGATAAATATGGCGGATATTATGATGATAGAGGCTATTACATTTACAAAAACGGCACATACTACGATGATAAAGGAAATTATTTTGATGAATTTGGTGGACATTATGACGCAGAAGGCAATTACTTCCCTCCTCAAGAAACAATAGAACAACCAGAGAATAATGAAGTAAATCAACATGACAACCTTCTAGAACAAACGACAGAAAATCAACCACAAATTGAAAATGAAACTTCAAGTGAAGAAGAATTCCCTATAATAGAAATCTCCAGTGGCGACCAAGACATGCAAGCCTTAAAATCAAATGATGAACAAATCCCAAAACGAAAAAGAGGAAGACCAAGAAAAATTGTTCCTCCACAAGAAGATAAACAGCCTAAAAAGCGTGGAAGACCTAAGAAAACAGAAAGCTCCTCTCCTACTCCAGCAAAGAAGCGTGGAAGACCAAGAAAGGTTACAACAACAGTCGTTGAAGAAATAGTCGAACCAAAGAGAAAACGCGGTAGACCTAAAAAAATAACCACAACAACCGTAATTGAAGAAATAATTGAAGAACCTAAAAAGAAACGCGGAAGACCTAAAAAGTCCACTAATACAACTGACAAAGTTTCTTCCACACCCAAAAAGCGTGGAAGACCTAAAAAAATACAAGATTCAACAGACAAACCAAAGTCACCAAGAAAACGCGGTAGACCTAGAAAAGAAACCTTGGATAAAAACGAAATCTTTGAAGAACTTGAAAAGCTAAACAAACAAATTGAAGAGGAAAATGCAAAACTAAAACAACAGCAAGAAGAATTAAACGCAAAAATTGATGAAACACTTTCCAAATTTGAAGAATTACCATCAAATAATAACAATTCCGATGATAATATCGGATGACAAAAAGCATTAGCAAAGCGCTAATGCTTTTTACTATAATATACTTTTTTGATTTGCAATGTTTTTTATATAAATTTTAAGCTTAATAAAATTTTCTATTTAAACAAAAAAAAGTAGCCTAATATTAGACCACTTTTTATCTAAATTTGAATTAACCCTTTTTAACTAGTATATGAGCTGCAAGTCCAGCAAGGCTAGTTCCAAGCAAGAAATATGCAAAAGTTGAAACTTTTAAATTGACATAAGAGCCAACAATAGAAATCAAATCTGCAACTGCACCATCTTGGTCTTTAAAAACATAGAAGCAAATAATGAAAGTAATCATTGAAATTATCATCACTAAGTAAATAATCCAAGCAATCATATTAAGTTGTTTTGATAATATTCCAAAAAGTGCCAAGGTTCCAACCACAATTGCAACACCAGCTGAAATTAGGTTGAGAAGTGAACAAATTGCCATAATAACCAATTCTGATGATGCATTTTCTGCAAAACCTTCACTAATCACTTGATAGAAATTGATTTTGCTAACATGTTCATTTACTAAAGTATAAGAAGATTTAATTGCTGGAATAAATGAAAGCGCAAAAACCAAAGCTCCAACTAAAATCAAAACTAGTGCCTGCCAATTTAGCGCAAATTTCTTTGATGATTTTTTAGCCATTTTTTTCCTCCTTAGTTTAAATATAAAAAAATAAAAAAATTTTGTCAATGAATATTCATAATAAATTGATATTTTGAATAGGATATTGTATAATTAATAGGTAATTAAAATCAGTCAATTTTAATACGAAATTTAAGGAGGTATGAATCATGGCTAAAAACAAGGGTGATGGCGGAATTGTATTATTTTTAATTTGTCTTTTCTTAGGTTGGTTTGGAATTGATAAATTATACAAAGGTTCTGTCAAATTGTTTGTTATCAAACTTCTTCTTAACTTTATAATTGTAGGAGAAATCTGGAACATCTATGATATCATTTGTTCTGCAATAGGTAGATATAAATTAAATCCATTGCGATAGTTAAAAATCTCGTTTATTAGAAACGAGATTTTTTTTATACTTTTTTTTGATTTAAATATATTTTTCCAAGCTTTGGCTTTTATAATAGTTAGTTTGCATCTTTTCAGTTGTATAATAACCACTTGGAGCATTTATAACTTCTGGAATTCTATTTATAACCGTTGCGCAAGTAAGCTCAACTGTAGACGGACGATTAATTGTAACATGAGTACATGGTTCTCCCTCAATCTCCCAATCATTACAGTCAAACTCGTCTTTGCTATAAACTTTACCAATACACTGACTTTCAATTACAACCCCTTCTTTGGTTTGAGTGGTAACAACCGCACTCATTCCAGTTGCACAACCTTTTGGAATAGTCATTTCAAGAGTGGATGAATAAATTTCTTCGTTTGCAATTTGCGGAACACACTTTTGCGTTTGTGAAACCACCGTTAAACCAAGTTGGGAACAAAGCCAACCATTAACATTCCACATATAACTTGGCAAAAATTCACCTTTATCAATAAGTTCACATCTTGCTTTCTCAGAAATATTGTCAGAAGATGAAACCTCCCTTTCAAAATCTTCTAGTGAAAGTCCGGCACCATGAGCTCTTGCAAGAGCAATACCATAGTCTTCAACATTATAAGAACTTTTTCCTTTGATTTTTATTATTTTATGAGTAGCTCCAGCAATAGATGTAATCAAATTTCCCCAAAAAACATCTTGATAACCACTGCCACAAATTGTACATCCATTAACCTTTGCAAGTTCATCTAGCTCTTTAAAAAGCTTAGGATTGCTATTTTGAGGATAAAAAGCCTCTTCACAAGTTGTAATTGCATTTACTCCATTTTCTGCACAAATTTTTAGAGCATCATAAACATCACTAAGTAAGCTCATAGTTGTAACAATTGCAATATCGGGTTTATAATATTTTAAAAAATCATTAAACTCTACCGCGCTTTTAATTTCCACACCCAAAGGTTTTTCTCCCAAAACCTCCATCACATCTTTTCCAATCTTTTTTTCGTCAATATCAAATGCCCCAACAACCTTTACGCCTTTTTCTAGCGCATAATTTATGCACCATTTACTCATCTTGCCACAACCATATTGCACCATAGTAATTTGTTTCATTTTTCACTCCTTTGATAAATTTAGAAGAATAATTTAAAAGCAAAAATTAGTCTTTAACATATAATAATAAAAACATATTCTTCCATAATTATATTTTACAAAATGAAAAAAAATAGTCAAACAATTATGTTTAAACTTATCATTAAAACCTCATTTAATAAACGTTTGTTAATTTGAATTAATAACCAAAATAAAAACATTCACATACCATGAAGTATGAATGCATACTTAACAGCTTTTATTGGTAGTTTTATCATGTTTTTATCAACCGCTTTAGGAGCGGGATTAGTACTTTTTTTCAAAAATGTTAAACCCATTTTCAATAAAATTTCACTAGCTTTTGCTTCTGGCATTATGGTGGCGGCCTCCGTTTGGTCACTTTTGCTACCATCTATTAACTTTGCCGAAGAATATTCAAACCTTCCACCCTTTGTACCAGCAGGGCTTGGGCTTATTTTAGGTGTTGCTTTTTTGCTTACACTTGAAATTATTATAGACTTTAAAAACAAATCAAATCACAATTTTAATAAAAATAAAAAAAGAAGCATTTTACTTTTTAGCGCTGTCACACTTCACAACATACCAGAAGGCATGGCTGTGGGTTTAACATTTGCATTGGCTTGTTCAAATAATCCAAATGTTACTCTTGCGGGTGCTTTTGCTCTTGCAATTGGCATGTCCATTCAAAATATTCCAGAAGGCAGTGCAATTTCACTACCAATTTATCAAAATGGTGCAAAAAAAAGCAAAGCCTTTATGCTTGGTGCAATTTCTGGGATTGTTGAACCCATAAGTGCCCTTATTACCGTGCTTCTTGTTGGAACAATATCGGCTGTTCTTCCCTATCTTTTAGCCTTTGCCGCAGGAGCAATGTTATTTGTTGTGGTAAATGAACTTCTTCCAGAAAGTCAATGTGGTGAAAAATCAAATATTCCTGTAATTTTTTTTATACTAGGTTTTTTGATTATGATGGTTTTAGATGTCGCATTAGGCTAAACTAACTTATTATAACATGGTTAAAGTTTTTAAGATTTGGCAAAGAATAAATTACACTTGGTTTGCATTCAATTTTATATAGTTCGTCCATGTTAAACCAATGATTTATTTCATCAACCTTGTCTTTTGTCAAAAAATCTTGCTCATTAATTAAGCTACAATTATTAATTTCTAATTTATAAATAAAGGTATGCTCTTGAACATTTTTGTCCATCCAATGAAAAAAATTTTCTAAAACACAAATAAGCTCTGGCTCTTCAAAAGACTCATAGCCAAGCTCTTCAAAAAGCTCTCGTTTAATCGCTTCTTGAGTGTTTTCTCCAAATTTAGCCCTACCTCCAGGCAAATTCCAAAAAGATAGGTTTTTATTTTTTTGAAGCAACACAAGGTTGTTGTGGGTTAACCAAATTGCCACTCTAACATGAAATCTATTGTTTTTCTAATTCAAAATCCAAATCTTGATTTTTCATGTTTTATTTATATCATAACACATTATCTTTTGAAAAATGTTTTTTCAAAAAATGAATGTATAAATTTTCTAAAAAGCGTCTATAATCAAAATCACTTGGAGGAAAAATGAAAAAAATACTTGGAATAGCAATTTCAGTCATAATTTTAATAACTCTATTGGCATGTGGCCTTAAAACTCAGCCCAATACTCAATATTTGAGAATACACATTAGAGCAAACTCTAATTTGGAAATAGACCAAAATGTAAAATATGAAATAAAAGACAAATTGGTAGATTTTCTAACTCCAATACTCTCCGAATGCGAAACAAAAGAAAAAGCCGAAGAGGCACTAAAAAATAATCTTGAAAATATAGAACAAATTGCAGACAAATGTCTAAAAGCTAAAGGCTTTAATTATAAATCCAACGCAAAATTAAACAACGAATATTTTCCAACAAGAACTTATTCCTCTTTAACTTTAGAAAGCGGATATTACGATGCATTAATAGTTGAGCTTGGCGAAGCGAAAGGAGATAACTGGTGGTGTGTAGTTTACCCTCCTCTTTGCTTTACAAATTCAAACTCAAAAGTTGTATACAAAAGTAAAATAGCAGAAATTATTAAAAATTTTATGGACAAACAGCCTAACTAATTAACTCTAAAAACATCATGAATTGCTATTAAACTTTTTAAGAAAATTTTTGATTCGCTATTTTAAGTTAACTATAAATCGATTACCCTTTATTCTACTATTAGTAGAATAAATTTATTTTGCTCTACTAATCGCAAAATCATCTTCTACTTTATGCCTCAATTAGTTTAGATTAAAAAAAATAATTTTCTCTTTTAATTAATAAAAAATTATGTTATTTTTTCAACGACACAAAGGAGTAAATTATGAAAAAAATTAGTTTAATTATTCCATGTTATAATTGCGAAAAAACAATCGACAGATGTCTTGAAAGTGTTTTTGCACAAAATTATGACAACTTGGAAATTATCACCATAAATGATGGTTCAAAAGATAACACCCTAAATATTTTAAAAAGATATGCAAAAAATCATCCTAATCTTAAAGTAATAGACAAACCAAATGGTGGAGTTTCCACAGCTAGAAATCTTGCCCTAAAGCATGTTACTGGAGAATATATCCAGTTTATGGATAGCGATGATAATTTCATAGGTAATGATGTCCTAAAAAAATTAGTTGAAACCATGGAAAATAGCAAAGTGGATTTGGTTGTATTTAACTTCACACATCCATGCTTTGAATCGCACCTTAAAGGCGGTATATATTATCTAAAAAATAAAGACGATTTCAAAACATATTATCAAGATTTTTTTACCTCCTCCCTTCCATGGAACAAAATGTTTAAAAAAGAGGTTATCACCGAAAATTACGATGAAAACATGCATTTTGCCGAAGATGAAATATTCAATCTTGCCAATCTTAAAAACATCAAAAAGGTGGCTTATTTAGAAGATATTATGTACAATTACTACTGCGAGCCTCTTATAGATAAAAGTCAAGCTTCTTTAGTTAACAGACTTTACATAAGCGAAAATTTTTGGGAGTGCAAAAACACAATTTGGTATAAGTGCATTGACAATATGCAAAAAAGAACACCAATATTTAACAAAGATTTCAATGAAATGCATGATGAATTAAAATATATTCGTCCATTTGACTTCTTTTTCTTTGACTTTGCATTTATGAATCATTTGAATGTTGAACTTAATAAACAACTTTTACAATGTGAAAATATTTTAAAAACAAAAGTTTTTAAGCAAACTTTGACCTCTTTTGAAAAACATGGTCTTTTACTAAAAAACAATCTTCCATTTTGTATGAAAGAATTTGTAACCCAGGCCAGCTTTGCATTTTCCGATTTAAAAACAAATAAAAAAAGCTTAAAATTATACCTCGTTCTTTTCACAATATTTGGAAAATGCTTTTTTACCACCTCTAGCAAACTAGACACCTCCTCTCTCTTAGCAAACTGCATGGATGAATATTTAAAACAAAGTACAGCTGAGGCAAAATATGCTAAAAATATTTTATCAAATGATATTTTACAAAGGAATAGAGCATGACTAACAAAGAACATATTACAAAGTATAAAGAATTTGAAAAACAAAAAAAATTTAATGAAGAAATCAATCCTATTAACTGGGATGATTGCTATCCAGTGACAAAAGATTTTGAATATATCCCAAAATCACCTTGGAAAAGATTTTGCAATGCAATAAAAAGAGGATTGTTCGTTTCCCCTTATGCAAGAAAAATTGCAAAAAGTGAAAGGAAAACAATGGTGATTGGCAAACAAAATTTAAAGGGAGTAAAATCCGCCATAGTCACCTGCAATCATGTTTATATTTATGATTGTCTTATTTTAAAACATTCATTAAAACCACATAAATTAAAATATTGTGTGGCAGAATTCAACAATCGCAAAGGTTTTTTAGGTGATATGATGCGAGCGGAAGGAATTTTGCCTCTCAGCAAAAAATTTGAAGTTTTAAAAAGCTTTTCCAATGCTGTTGAGCACTATTTGCTTTATGACAACTATGTTGTATTTTATCCTGAGCAAAGCATGTGGTATATGTATGACAAACCTCGCCCCTTAAAAAATGGTGCCTTTCATTATGCCACTAAATTTGATGTGCCAATAATTCCCACCTTTATAACCTATAGAAATTCGGGAAAGTTTGACAAAGAAGGGCTGGAGATTAAATATTTCACACTTCATATACTTGAACCAATATATCCAAAAAAGACTCTAACTAAAACACAAAACATAGAATACCTTAAAAACAAAAACTTTGAGCTGTGGAAACAAGTATATGAACAAACATATGAAAAAAAACTAAAATATACAGGTGAAAAATGATTTTATATTTGTTATTAATTATAATATCTTTCTTTTTTATTTGTGGTTTTAATTTACTATTTAGCTCACTGCAATTAAAAACAATATTTCTTTCCACCTTTATTTCAATAATAATGGTATATCTCATTGATCTTATTGTTTCAGCAATTGTAATGCTTTTACCAAAAAAACTTTTTAATGCCAAAAATAAAATATTCAAGGTTTTTTCTTGGGAAAAAACCTTTTATGAAAAACTCAAAATAAGAGCTTGGAAAGACCTTATACCCATTGGCAAAGGTCCTTTAGGGCTGGGGCTTAGAAAAGATAAATTAAAAGACAAAAACGATGTGGTTTATCTTAATCGTTTTTTAACAGAAAGTTGCAAGGCGGAAATAATGCATTTTTACTCAGTTTTTTTGGGTTTCTTAATCATATTTTTTGGACATGATTACCTCTCCATAACCATTCCAGTGGCATTTGTAAACGCATTTCTTCAGCTACTTCCTTTTTTGGTTCAAAGATATTTGCGACCAAAACTTTTAATTGCGTTAAAAAGGGCAAAGAAAAATCAAAATTTAAATTTATAAACCACAAGATAAAATTTTTTGTGGATTTTTTTTATAAAACTTTAAAAGTTTAAAATAAATAAAAAAATGTTTAAAACAAAAAAAGTTGGCATAAAAAGTTGAAATTGTGCATGATGGGCATTTATCCTTTTAAACAAAGGAGAAAAAAATGGAATTAAACAATGAACTGCCAAAAATAAAATCTCAACTAGAAGAATTAGAAAAAAGATTAAATGCAATAAACAAGTCAAAGGCAGCAAACGACCTAATTAATCAAATCAATAACACCATAACACAAATCAATCAAAATATTTCTAATGCAGAAAGTGAGATAGACACACTTCAAACCGCATTTGGTGAGCTTGAGCAAGATGTGTTGGACAACACAACTAATATTTCCACCAATTCAACTAACATAAGCGAAAATCAAACAGCAATACAAACATTACAAAACAATATAAGTTCAATTCAAACCTTGATTAATGAGGTTTCAAGCGATTTATCACAACTTGAAAGTTCTCTTGCAACGATAGCCACTACAGGAGATTATAATGATTTAAAAAATCTTCCCACATTGCTTTGCTATAACTATAATAAAGGATATTTCTACTACCATGTGGGCGTAAATCTTGTTCATGAAACAATGAAACACCATTTTATTTGTAACCCCGATCTTCCAATTTATTTTAAGCTTCAAATGGCTTTTTGTTGTGGCACTTACGATGTTGAATATGATGTGCCATTTTCAGTTGCAATAAATGATGAGGTTTTATATTCCTCAAGCATCGTCATATCACACAACACCACAACAAGATTTGTTGCCGAAGCAAGCTTTACCTTTTTTCCAACAAAAGAAAAAAATTATATAACAGTTCGAATGCCAAATGATCAAGAATATAATTATAGATTTTATGGAATGGAAATAGAAATGTTTGGACATAATGTCTTTTTCTTAACAAGGGACAACAAATGGCAAATCAATTGCTATAAAGACGCATACTATGTTACATATTGTCCATTAAAAGAATATAGCTATAACTTTTTAAAATACAAACTTTCATATTCCAACCACGAACTCTCATCAGAAAACAGAGTAAATCCAACCATTGACAATGCAACATTGACAAAAAGCATTCGCTATTTGCAAGATGGAATAATGGAAGAACTTGACAAGATTTCTGGTCTTGGTTATCAATCTTATGACAATGTTGCAAATTATTACGACGGGTCCAATATTATTGGTTTTAGAATCAAATGTCAAGAGTTAAATATTTCAATGAGCACTTTTCGAGAATTAAACACTGAATCAAACACAAGTTTCTACTACACAATTCCTGGCATTTGTTACATGGTTGGCAAATGTCCTATATACACAGATTCTTTTTACACACAAACATATATGACTTTAAATGGTCAACAACTTAATCCGGAATGGGTTGATGTTTCTTGTGTTTTTCAACAAGACATGACAGATGAACAATATTATCCATTTAGAGGTTGCATTATTCTACGAGATGACGGAAAATATTTCTTCTTCCCTGCAATACATTCAACTTATTGCGTTGAATTAGGTATTGGCAAAAATGGTCATATCTTCAAAAGAAAGGGAAGTGAAAATTTATATATTTACATTGGATATTTTAACAAAATCACTCAATATATTTTGGAAAAAAACCAAGATGGGATTTATCAAGTAACAAATATCACAACAAAATATGGTTATGATGAATATATCGAAACACAAGACAATCTTGCAATCACTGTTAGAGGTGGTGAAATAATGTTTATTGATCCACTCTTTAATTGATAAAAAAAGTATCGAGCTTTCTCGATACTTTTGGTATGCTTATTCACTTTGATTTATTATTCTGCAACTCTGTTGATACTTACCACACAGTTTACTGCATATGTTCCTGTTGCTGCTGCAGCTGCTGGATTTACTGTGAATGTTCTTCCCCATGTGTGGCTTGCATCTGCTGCTA
>CALWMK010000019.1 GCA_944381825.1 uncultured Clostridia bacterium | reverse complement strand
TTATTTTACCCATTTGTTTTTTTTTAGTCAAACATTATTCTATATATTTTGTAATTTTTTTTGAATATTTTTTACAAACTGTTTTATTTCTTGAAAACATATTGGCTTTGTTATGTCTCATTTGTTTAAATTTTCTTTAATTGATTGTGCTAGTTCAAGAGTAATTCGAGGAATTTGGCAAAGTTCGTCAATGCTAGCATTTTTTATGTTTTCAATAGTTTTAAACTTTTTCAAAAGCTTTTTCTTGCCACTTTCGCCAAGTCCCTTAATGCCATCCAGTTTAGATGAGGTCGCCGCCTTTGTTCTAAGACTTCTATGAAAGGTAATGGCAAATCTATGCGCTTCATCTCGCAATCTTTGCAAAAGTTTTAATCCAGCACTATTTCTTGCAAGAATGATTGGCTTAGGATTGTTTGGAATATAAATCTCTTCAAATTTTTTTGCCAATGAAATCATTTCAATGTTTTCAACACCAAATTCTTTCATTGCTTGATAGGCTTTTTTAAGTTGACCCTTTCCTCCATCAATAACAATTAAATCGGGTTTTTCCCCAAAAACTTGATCATCTTTTACAATTTTTTCAAATCTTCTAGACAAAATTTCAAACATGCTTGCAAAGTCATTTGGACCCTCTACAGTTTTAATTTTGAACTTTCTATAGCTTTTTTTATCTGGCTCTCCGTTTTCAAACACCACCATGGAGGCGACCGAATTTGTTCCGCTTATGTTGGAAATGTCATAACACTCCATGCGCTTAGGATATCGTGAAAGTCCGAGCGAACTTTGCAACATTTGACAAGCACCAACACTATTAGCAAATTTTTGTCGCTCTTTTGATAGCGAGTTTGAAATAAAGTTATCTGCGTTTTCAAGAGCCATTTGAACCAGCCTTTTTTTATATGACTTTTTGGGCACTTCAATGGCAAAGGCTCCGCCCTCCCTTCTCTCTTTTAAAAAAGACATCATGGATTCAGCATAAGAAAATTCCTCATCAATAAGAACAAGAGCGGGTATTTTGTTTTTGTCATAATACTGAGTCATAAAAGTTGAAATGGCATCATTAGCATCTAAAGAAGGATTTACAACGGCATAGTTTTGAACCCCTAAAATTTTTCCGCCTCGTAAAACAATCATGGAAATGGCGCCCATAAAGCCGTCGCTTTTATAGGCAAAAACATCACATTCGAAATATTTTGGAACCGAAGCAATCACACGCTGTTTCATCTTTTCAAGCATTTTAAGACGATCACGAAAAAGCATGGCCTGTTCAAAGTTTTCATGATTTGCATTTATTTGCATTTTTTCTTGCAAAATCTTTTCAACCTCTTCATCTTTTCCGTTTAGAAAATCCATTGCTTTTTTTAAAATTTTATGGTATTCTTCACGACTTATTTTTCTTGTGCAAGGCGCGCTGCAAAGCCCCAAACTATAGTTTAGACACTCTCGTTTTTGCACTTTTTTAAGATTTTTTGAACAAAGTTTTAATGGAAAGGCAAGATTCAAAATTTTCAAAACCTCATGAACACTAATTCCACTTATATAAGGTCCAAAATATTTGCATTTGTCTTTTTTAAGTTTTCTTGTAATTTCAAATTTTGGATAATCATCATTTAAATTTATTTTTATATAAGCAAATGCCTTGCCGTCTTTTAACAAAATGTTATAGTGAGGTTGATATTTTTTTATGAGTGTCGCTTCAAGAGCAAGTGCATCTAGTTCGGAGAGGGTTACAAAGTAATCTAGGTCATAAATATGTGATACCATGCTTGTCACCTTTTCCGTCTTTTGAGTTTTTTGAAAATAACTTGAAACCCTATTTTTTAAATTTTTTGCCTTCCCAACATAAATGACTTGTCCCTCAGAATTTCGCATGACATAAACACCGCTTTTTTTTGGCAGTGATTGCAATTTTTGAATTAAAATTTCATTTTTTTCCAAACTGGTATTATCCTCACACTTACTTTTATAACCCCATCTCGGCTATTGATTCTTTTGCACCGGCGCGAACAAGCATTTTTTCAATCTCTTTTTCTCCCTTGTATTTTGCAATTAAAAGAGGCATAAGCTTTGCTTTTAAACTTGGCATATTCACATCTGCACCGCTTTTGATTAAGCTTTTAACCATTTCAACATCTCCTAGTTTTATTGCCAAATTTAAAGCAGTTTCACCATTACCATTAAAGCGATTTGGCTTTGCCCCTAAATTTAACAACAGTTTTACAAGCAAACTTTGTCTGGTCAAAATGGCAAATTCAAGACAATCTTGTCCAAAACTATTAAAATGACTTGGACTTGCACCATAGCTTAGCAAAAAACATGCCAATTTAGTTTGTTTTTTCATTATGGCAAGCATAAGCGGAGAAAGATTTTTTTTCTCATCAACAACAACATTGACATCTGCGCCATTTAAAACTAACTCTTTTATTTTCAAACTATCAAGATTGTCGAATTGAAACAGTTCTTTTAAACTTTTTGTCGCTTCAAAATTGAATGGTAATCTTTTTTGCTCCATCTTTATTTTTTCCTTTTATATAATTTTAATTATAGTTGAAAAAAAAGTCAATTTTTCATAATAAAATAATTTATGTTTTTTCCAAGCCAGTGTTATCCTCAAAAAAGACAATGCCATGATTCGAATTTAACAATAAATTTAACATTAACATTTGTTGTCCATTTTTTTATTATACAAATTATTCAAATATTTTGTAAAAATTTTACATAAAATAATATTATATGAAAAAGCTTACTGCAAGGACAAAACTTTGTTATGGCATTGGCAATTTAGGTTATGGAACAGTCGCGCAAACCATGAATAGTTTCATAATGTTTTTTGGAACAAGCATTCTTGGCATTTCTGGAAGTTTGGTGGGGCTTGCCATCGCAATTTCTGCGCTTTGGGATGGGCTTAGTGACCCACTTATTGGCTATTTGTCAGACAAATCAAAAAATAATTTTTTTGGCAAAAGACTCAATTTTATGTTTGTTGCCACCTTTGGCATTGCTATATTTAACATTCTATTATGGCTCATACCCTCTTCATTGCCAATGGGAATAAAGTTTGTTTGGATGCTTGTTAGTCTTTTAATTATTGAAACATTTAACACAATGTTCGCCACTCCATATGTTGCACTTGGAATTGACATTGCCCCAGATTATAACGAACAATCTTCAGTACAAGGTTACAAAACTGTTTTTTTTATACTTGGAATGATAATGCCAAGTTTGCTTATGATAATTTTTATGCCACAAAAAGCAGGTGGACAAGGACAATTTAATCAAACTGGATATATCCACATTGCTCTTGTAACCTCAATTTTATGCTTAATATGCGGACTTATTAGCATTTTTGGCACCATAAAAAGGGCAAAAGCTTGTGATTATCTTCCTCAACCATCTAAAACCAAAAAACAAAAAAATGGACTTTGGAAAGTGGTCAATGAGTTTTTTTATGCCTTAAAATCGGAAAACTATGGTCCAATAATCCTAGGATATTCCGTCGCTTTAATTTCTTCTGCCTTTTTAATCTCTGTTGGGATGCATCTTTTCACCTATTCCTATCATTTTAACTCGGTGCAAATTCCGATAATAATGGCCATCTTGTTTTTAAGTGCAATAGTTTCACAACCAGTTTGGATATATCTATCAAATCGATTGGATAAAAAGCCAACCTTAAGCATTGCACTTACCATTATTCTTCTTGGAATTGGTTTAACTTCAGTCACCTTTATATTTAGAGAATTTTTAACCAACCCGTCACTCTTCTTTTTGGCTTGTCCATGTATTTTTATTTGTGGTTTCGGCACTGGGGCACTCTATTCTTTGCCAATATCAATGTATGCTGATGTTATAACTCTTGACAGACTAAAAAGCGGAGAAAACAAATCTGCAACTTATAGCGGATTTATGACTCTTGCGTTTAATATAGCCAACTCTATAGCTCTTTTGATTATTGGTTTGCTTTTAGATTTAATCAAATTTGACTCTTCCCAACCCGTTCAAGCAAAAAGTGTTCAAAACGCCTTAGGATTTATAGTTTTTGTTGGTTGCGCTCTTTCAATAGCCCTTTCTATGATGTTGTTTTCTAAATATAAGGTTAAAAGAGCCGACGTTTTAAAGGCGCAAATGCGTGAAAATAAAAGACAAAATGTCAAAAATGGCTAAAATCGTCCCAATAAAAGGGTTAAATGTTCGTAAAATTAAGAAAAATATTGTAAAATGGTTTGAAATAAATATAAAATGGACTATAATTATCACATAAAGGCTACAAGCCTTAAATTTAAAAAGGAGTTTTTTATGAACAAAGGAGAATTTATTAAAGAGATTGCTGAAGAAACTGGTTGGACTCAAAAAGACACTGGTATTTTCTTAGATGCATATCACAATGTTGTGACAAGAAATCTTAAGAAAAATGAAAAAATTCAAATTGTTGGTTATGGCACATTTGAGTTAAAAACAAAACCAGCAGGCGAAAGAATTAATCCTCAAACAAAAGAAAAGGTTAAAGTTCCTGCTTGCAAGGTTCCAGTTTTCAAATTTGGAAAAGCTTACAAAAATCTTTTTAATTAATAGTTCATTCTTAAATGACTTAAATTTGATGCCACACGGCATCTTTTTTAATAATTCCTTGTGTGCAATTTAGATAAAGCATTTAAATTTCTTTATATAAAAAACAAAAAAATCATTTCATGTTATAAAATTGTTTTGAAATAAAAGATAATAAACATTTAATTCAAAATAAAATAATATACATATGATTGACAATAGTTTTTTCATATGCTAAACTTTTAAAGTCTTTGGAGAGTTACTCAAGAGGTCGAAGAGGCGGTCCTGCTAAGACTGTAGGGGTGTAACAGCTCGCGAGGGTTCAAATCCCTCACTCTCCGCCAGACTACTATATTTAGTGGTTTTTGCCTTGAAAGGTGCTATATATGGCACCTTTTTTTATTATATTTTTAAAAAATTTTAAAAATCTGTGTCAAAATCTGTGTCAAAACTATTATTGAAATCTCTTTGTTTTTCTAGCATTTGAGCATTTTCAAAATCTGAATTAATTTTAGTATAAACTTTTTCTGTTATGATGTTTGTAGAATGGCCAACCCATTTTTGAATCAATTTACTAGCAGCACCCATTTCCGCCCAACGCGTTATAAAAGTATGCCTCAAACTATGAATAGTAAATCCGGATAAATTTATTGATTTCATTATACATCTAAACTCTTTTTGTAATGGCGTATTTGAAACTTTGAAGATTCTACCTTTAACATCTTTATATTTTTTCAAGATATCGATTGAATAATCAAATATAGGGACCTTCCTTATACTTGTAGAGGTTTTAGGTAAATTGATATGACCCTTTTCATTTAGAGTTTTATTTACATTAATATATCTTTTTTCAATATTTATATCGCTACCTTCCAAAGCTGAAAGTTCTCCGCTTCTTAAGCCTTGATAGAGTAATAATAAAAAAAAATCTCCATATTTGGAAGTTTTGCAAACATTTATAAATTTATTCTGTTGTTCACGATTAAAGGCATTTGATTGCTTTTTTACATGTTTTGGTCTTTCTATGTTTTCTAAAACATTCTCTTTTATCATTTTATTTTTTAAAGCTTTGTCAAAGATGTCTTTTAGATAAGTGTAAATTTTTAATTTTTGTCTAGAAAAATTTATACTGTTAAGTAAGCTTTGAATATCTAAAATAGAAATCTTTGCAATATCCTTTTCCCCTATTGAGTTTTTAATGTATTTATTTAATTCAAGCTCTAAATGATAAAATGTAGATTCTTTTAATTTTTTCTTTTTAAAAACCTTTTTCCATGTTTCAATCCAGTCATTTAAAGTTAGTTTCTTTTTTACTGGCAATTCCCTATCTTTAAAATATTCCTTAACTTTATCGTAACATTCCTTTTGAGTATGTCCATAAATAAATTTATATTTACCATTTTCTAAAAATCTTCCTTGCCAACGATTGTCATTTCTTTTTGTTATTTTAATATTCTTAAACTTCATTTCTGTGTCTCCTTCTTTTTCGGCGACACACTTTTCTTTTATAATTTCAAAATTAATTAGTTTAAAACTTTCTTTTAAATTTTCTTTCTCTCCTTTATAAAATCCAGTTAAAAAACTTCTCGCCTCATTAAAGACCGCCTCAATTCGTTTTTGTGCTTCAGTTTCTACTTGATTTAAATTTTTTTACTTCATCTTCTGTCATAATTTTTTTTCCTTTGTATTTTTTTATATTTTGCCCGGCAAAACCGTTGACAAACAATTAAATATTTATGCTATTCAAAAACATTAAAATCAGAACCACTACTTCTACCAGCTTTGAAACCATTTATAAATGCTTTAACTTCTTTTATCTCATTGTCATTTAATTCAATTATTTCTTTAACCAATTCTCTTCTATCTTCTGGTATATATCCAACTTGATTGTGCCATTGGCGGTCACAGAGATAGTCGAGACTAACATCAAAGCAATCAGCTATTTTTATTAAAGTATTACTATCTAATTTTGAAACTTGAGTTTCTATACGACTATATTTTTCTTGGCTTATCTCTAATTTTTTTGCCATTTCAATTTGGCTTAAATTTTCTTTTATTCTTAACTCTTTTATTCTCATAGTTTAAATTATAGGCATTCTCTATTAAAAACTAAAATTTCTGCAAATATTTCTATAAAATATAGAAAAACTCTATAAAAATAGTTGACATTTAGAGATTTATTGCATATATTAGTAATATCTTATAGAAATATTCTATAACCGGGAGGAAAAATGAATAGTTACATATCAGAATTTTTGAAGAGGCATGGAAAAATGTCGTCAAATGACGAACTCGCAAAATTTATACTTTTTGAAATGTGAGGTTGCAAAATGAAAAAAGACTTGTCAAAAAAAACTTATCATTCGTTTTTAAGGGACAGATGACAATTGAAGATTTAAAAGGAGAAATCTCATGTCTTTACATACACTTAGAAAATTAATGTACGAAATTGATTTTTTGGAAAATCGTAGAAAGAGAGAAACATACAAAAGGGCTAAGAAAAATATTAATTTATCTTTCGGCTCTTAAACTTTTTAAAATCTCTTTGCGCTTCTCTTCTGTATCTATCTCCAAAAGTTCATCAGAAGTCACATCAAAAAGAACCGACATTTTTTTAAGTGTCTCAAAATCCGGCTTCAATTTTCCCTTTTCCCACAAAGAAACTGTGTCTTGTGAAACATTAAATATTTTACCAAATTGAGTTTGGTTTAATTGATTAGACACTCTATATTCTTTAATTATTTGATTATATTTCATAAATTAATTATATACTAAAGTTTTTCGTATAAAAAAATAACGAAAATTAGTCGTAAAATCATTGACTTACGAATATGATTAGTATATAATACGAAGAAAGTTAGTAAAGGAGAACCTAAAATGAAAACAATTTATCTTTTAAAAACAAATCGAAATGAATTTAAATTTAACGACCTTGCTATTGCAATGAAAAGATTTCTTGATTATCAAACACTTGGTTTGCCTTGCAAGTTAGTCAAAGTCGAAATGACATTATCAAATCAAAAACAAACAGTTCTTGACTGTTCTGTATAAATCGAGGGAAAGCAATCGGCAAGAGTTCTCTTTTCAACTCTTCCCTCTCCTCTCCTTGTTATTAAAAAAATGTTTTAAAGGAGGTGATGCTAATTTGAGATAGTTACCACTTTTTACAATTTAAAAAATTTAAAATCTAAAACGACTAACAATGCCATTGACGATGAAATGTTAGTCGTTTTTTAAAAGGAGAAAGCAATGGCAAAAATTGCAAAAATATCTTTTTGGTGTCTTGCCGCTTTAGCTTTGGTGATTTCAGTGGTATATATCTATTATCACTTTAACAAAACAAATTATACCATAGGCACTAATTACTTAGGCGACCAAGCCCCGGTTGATTTGATTGAGTTTGAAGACAAACTTACTGAAGTTCAAAAAAATGAATATGAAAAAAGAGTCCTTTTTGACATCAATGTATACTCTAATTCAAATAATAGTGGTATTGAATTAAATGAATTGATGTTAAATTATTTCACAGACACATCTCTTTCAACTTCAGTCTGCCGGTCAAGCGGAATTCAATATGCTGGTGATTTGGTAGAAGATATTCAAAAACTTGATGACACAGATATAAGTAATATTCAAAATTCTATTTTAGAAATCAACAATAAATTCTATGAATATGAAAGAACTCAATCAATTTCATGGAATGGCGGAAAGAATTTGGCGACTGGACTTTCGAGAGATGAAAAATATACTATTAAAATCGATGACAAGCCCTATCAACTTCAACTTACCGGCTCATATGAATATGTCTCAAGTAAATTTCTATGGATAGAAAAAAAAGAAACCCATTACTACACTTTTCTTGAAGTTTTATATGACTGTGTTCAAGCTGTCAAGACAAATAGCAAAGGCTATGGTGACGGATATATAGTTGTTGACTTATCTAAATATTTTTCAGTCTACGAATTTAACGAAAGGACTGGCCAATTTCGCGAGCAGCCTACAACTGACATTGTCAAAAATTATGCGACCTTAAAATTCCATTACGATGAAAAGGGTGCCAGCATGGCGAATCAATCCATCTTTGGAATCATAGCAGAAGACTCAAAATATGGAATGCCGGAAACTCCAGTTGATTATTGGAAAGCCGAATTTAATTTTGACTTAACTGAAGATGATTTAGATTTCAGAACTTCAGAAGTTTACAACGGCGAACTAGCATTTTTGAATTTGAAAAAAATCGAACTTTACGAAAACTCAAAAGTCAATATAACTATTGATTTAAGCCAAAAAGCAATTAAAGGTTTAGATATTTCAGCTTTTGAAAATTTGAAAATAAATTCTTTAACAATTATTGGCTCAAATCAAGACTTTTATTTGTTGGAAAACAGCCTAAAAAATACCGGACTAATGCAAATCAAAATTTCAAGCGGAGTTAATTTAATTAAAGATAATTGTTCAGATTTTGAACTTGAGGAGGTACAACTATGAATTTATTATTAATTTTTGATGATGTTTTCAAAGAGTTCAAAAACACAATGATAATTTTTGGAATTGTAATCATACTCCTTGTCTTTTTATTCTTCGTTTTAAAAAATGATACTACAAGAAAAGTAATGTTATATATCGTTGGAGTTCTTGTAATTGCCGCGGGAATATATTCAAGCATCAACTTATACAAAGAAGTCAATGCAAAGAGCTATATAAATGGTGAGATTCCCCTATTTTCACAATTTCAAGTCGAAGATTTTTCTTATTGCAGTTCACAAATAGTTTTGACTAAAGATAATAACGGTCAATTTACCTATGAAGTCGACACTTTAAAAGTCAAAGATTTTGACGGTATTGAAAATACTTACAAAATTTATTTTAACGATAAAAATATACCCGCCAAAGTCAATGCCGGTTCAATTGAAATTAATTGCAAACTTAATTTCTTAAGTACAGAAAATGAAACCTTGAACCTGGCACCATTGAAAATTCAAGTTAACTTTTTGAGCGAATCAACAACGATAAAAATTGCAACCAACAACCAAGAAAGCGCCAATTACTTACAAAAATATTTTTTAGTCAACGGCTTTTCAATTAAGGCCATAAAAGGAGTATAAAATGAAAAAAATTTTAACGATTATAGCAGTGACTATTTTAATTATAGCCTTAGCATTTTGTGTTGGGTGGGCAATAAAAAACAAAGACAAAATTGTTGAAATTGCAAACGGAGCCAATCTCTATACTGAAAAAGATATGGAGAAAGCTTACAACAAAGGAAAAGAAGAAAATCTAAATGCTTTAAAAGAATATGAAAAGCAAGTTTTGGATTTAAAAAATAAAATAGAGACTTTGACTATTGAAAAAAACAAACTCGCTGAGGACAAAAACAAAGAGATTGAAGAGCTTAATTCTCAAATTGAAACTTTAAAAACATCTTTAAACGAATACAAAACACTTTTAGAATCTATCCAAAATGAAGATTTTCATATAGTCACTTTTGATAATGATGAAAATTTAAGCTTTCAAATAGTTTTAAAAAATGATTTTGCAAAAGTTCCAACAACACCAGTTAAACAAGGATATATTTTTAGCGGATGGATGATTGAAAATGAAATTGTTGATGTGGCAACATATCAAATTACACAAAATATCACCTTTGTCGCAAAGTTTGAAAAAAGTTATCAAATTGCTTTCAAAGTAGAAAATGAAATAGTTTCAATTCAAACTTTAATCAGCGGTCAAAATATTGAAATTCCCACAGAGCCTACAAAAGAATATTATACCTTTAAAGGTTGGTCAGAAAACGGTGTAGATGTAGTAGAAATTTCAACCGCAATTAAAGATATGACTTACATAGCAGTTTTTGAAAATGAACATTATCTCATACTCACCTATTCTAATAATTCTAAAGAATATATTTTCGTTGAGGGAAATGTTTTAAATGAAGAAGACCCATATGGAAATATTAATGATGTAATAATTGAAGCAGAAATCCCTACTTGCGTAGAACATTTTAGCGGTTCATCTTTACAATATTTAGTTCATCTTGAAAAACTTACAATTCCAAAAAGTGTAATTTACACTGAAAATATCCTTGTTCGTTCACAATTAGATATTTCTGAAATTAATATTTTAAATGAAAACATAAACATCAAAAATTGGATTTTTTCACTATTATCAACTGATGTAACAATTAATTTTGCCGGCACAAAAAGCCAATGGGCTCAAAATTGTCCTAATTCTTATTCAGAATTAATATCAACATCTTATAAGTCAACTGGGGTAATAACAGTTAATTGCATAGATGGAACATTAACATTTTCAAAAAATAATTAAACATAATTAAATTTAAAAATTAAAAGGAGAAAGAATGAAAAAATTTTTCATAACGATTTTTATTGTTTTAATTTTAGCCGGCTTTGCTTTTTGCGGGTTTTACATTTATAGGCAAAATAATGAAATTAAAATGTTAAAGAAAACAAATGAAGAAATTGTTTTAAAACAAGAAAATAATAATAAAGAACTTGAAAAATTAAAAACTTCTTTAAAACAAAAAGAAGATAGATTGAAAGAAATTGAAAACGAACTAAATACTTCAAATTCTGAGAATTATACTTTAAAAGCTGAAAAACAAGAATTATTAAAACAGATAGAAGAGTTAAACGCTTTGATAGCGGAACTTTCAAAATTAAATATGCCACAACCAACAATTTGTTACAGTGGTTCTATTAATTGGGCTCCTGTAAAAAATGCTACTGAATATAGAGTTGAAATTGAGCAAAATGGGGTTATGCAAACTGTTTTAACGAATGAAAACTCAATTAATTTAAGATCTTATTCTTTAGCTGAAGGAACAATTATCAGAGTTTACGCGGTCGGAAATGGAATCTTCAAAGATTCTGATGGAGGCGAAATTGTTATCAATTATTCAAAACTAGAAACTCCCCTTTGTTTTCTAGAAAATGATGTTTTAACAATTACAAATTATAATAAGAAAACAACAGATTCTATAATTTTAAGATTATTTGCTGGAGAAAACAATGGCGGTTGGCTACATAATACAACCTATGTTATACCTATTTATTTTGATAGCGAAAATGTCATAAATTTTGATTTGAAAAATTCAGCTTTCGTAAATACATTAACTAACGATGGTTTTGAAAATAACTCAGAAGTTAAACTAAAAGTTTTTGCTCAAAAAATGAATGGAAGTTTTTGCTACGATAGCGACGAAACTGATATTTTAAATTTCAATTTTTTTCAAGCAGAATTTGAATACACCATTCAAGCTCCAGTATTAAGTTTTGATGCATCAAATTTAATTTTAACTATGACAAATGAAAATTTAAATTCAGAAGGAACTATTGGACTCAATCTCGAGTGCAAAAATGATTTTGGAGATTATTATTCTTGCGGTGCTTGGGGTGGTGTTAGTGAAGGTTTTTCTTTTAGATTTGTAAATTATAATGAAATTAATAATCATTTATATTTTAGAGCCTATTTCGTTAATGAAGAAAATGCTAGAATAAGCGACTATTCTGAAGTATTAGAAATCGATTATTATGTTAATGCTTTAAGTTCGCCAATTATAAATTACGATGATATGACTAAGGTTATTTCATGGGAAGCCATAGAAGGTTCATTAAATTATACAGTATTATTTGTAAATGAAAATGGTATTAGATATGAATTCACTGTAAATGACTGTAACTTCAATTTATTAGAAAATTCAAGTGATATTATAAATGGAGTTTACACAGTCACTGTAACTGCGAACAACGAAACGGGGAATTATATAAGTTCTTTACCAAGCGAATCAATATACATTTCAATAGTAAATTAAAGAGGGTGCATAATGAAAATTAGATTACATTCTACGAAAGAAGATATCGAAAAATTTATTCAAATTTTAAAAAAAAATTCTGATATAAAAATACTTATGCAATCTGAACCTTATTTTGATAGAGGCAAAAGTATATATGAAAGAGTTTATTTAGACATAAAATTCTATGAAAAAACAATTTGATTTAGTGAAATTTTTAGCAGAATGGCAATATATTATAAACTTCATATTCTGCGCAGGTCTTTTAGGAATTTTCTATTTAATTATAGGAATTCCTAAAATTGACCAAATATATTTAATTTTAATCTATGCCCTACCCATCATATTATTTATATTAAATTTTATAAGATTTAACTTGTGGTTATACGCAAAAATTAGAGTTAAAACAGATTTAAAAAATAATGTTGAATTTTATCAATGCAGAAGAGTATCAGTAACAGACGGAGAACCAGGTACTGGTAAAACCTCAAGTAATTTATATAACTCATATGCTATTGCTGAATATAATTATAAAAAATTAAAAATTGAATATTCTCTTCTTGCGCCATTTGCTCGCCAAATCGAAAGTGGAAAAGATATAGAAAAAAAAAGACATTGGTTCGAAGTTAAAGAAGCATTTGAGTTTTGGGCCAAAAATTTTAATCGTATTCCCTGCTTGCTTTCATCTGTTCCTTTAGTAGATTTTTACGGAAGAATATCAGAAAAATTGACTCAGGCCCATATTGAACAAAAAAAGAAAACTCTCTATTTGTCTGTTTGGTTCAATGATGAGATAGGCATGAGCAATCCTGCAGATGGAAAGCGCGGTAAAAATAAAAATCTTTTAGTAAGCGAATCGGGTAGATTTATAAGACATTTTTTTGACGGGTATTGGCTCAATACTGACCAAGATTCGGGAAATGTTGCAATAGATTTAAAAAGGGTTGTTGCGCTTAATAGAACAATGCTTGAACAAAAACCTTTTTTAAAGCCTTTGCTAGTTACTAATATTTATAATTTTTTATGTGATAAACTTATAAAAAAATTTAAAAATATTAATCAATCAAATTTTTTAAATAAAATTTCTGAAGCGCGCGCAGTTAATAAGAAGTATATTAAGTTTTTAGTTTTTTTAAATAGATATATAAAAGCATCAGGTTTTAGAATTTATAAATTTATTGACAAAGGCAATAAAATTAAATCAAATCCGCTTTTTAAGAATGAAACAAAAATAAAAACGCAATATGCACCAAGTTTGCTTAATTGTAAATACGATGACAGGTGTTTTGCTAATTCTTATAAAGCTAAAAAATTAAAATTTGAAGATGATTCATTTGAAAATTTAGTTTTAAGTGAAGAAGAATTACAAAATCTATTTCAATCTATATAGTTTGTGGAAGATTTTTTAATTAACTTATTAATGTTGCATTTTTTTTAAATTAGATAAAAACGGGAGTTTTAATCAATTTAAAAAAATGCAAATTTTAAATAATTAAAAAATCGACACAAATATAGCTTGTAAATTGAATTATAAAAGCAAATTATTGAATATTTAATTAAACTATCTATTAAATACCGCAAAATTGAAAATTTTGCGGTCGATTATGAAAATTATCAAAGTTATTAAAATTATTAAAATTAAAAGGAGGTCAAAATGATAGTTTTAACTTCAAATCCAATTAAAACCGGGCGCCGGGAACTCAATTTAACTGCTGATGAGCTTTGTGTAAGATTAAATCAAATTTTAGGTTCAAATAAAACCAAAGTTGACGTTTCTTGTTGGGAAAGTTCAAAACACAAGCCAAACCAAGAAACCATATTTGCTCTCGCAAAAGTCTTCAACAAAAACCCTGTAACATTTTACAAAGCAGTTCAAGACCACTTCCAAGCCTGGAATCAATATTTTAAAAAGGAGTAAAAAATGAAACAAATCATAAGTCCAAAAATTAAAAAAGCTAGAGCTCGTAAAGAAAAATTTGAAAGATTTAAAATTAAACTTTATTCATATAAGGTTATCAAATATATAACTAAACAATATAAAAAAACCGGTCAACTGGTTATAGAACTTGACCCTTACAAATTTAAAGAAGAAAAATTAATTAAAGTACTTGAACTCCTAAAAAAAGAAAAACAATTAGATTTTAAAATTGAAGACGATATGTATATTGTTCAAATTCTTTTAAGAGATGCTCACCTACAAAAAACAACGGAAGAAAAGCCTAATCAACCAATTAAAACTCAAGAAAAGGTGCCATCAGCTCAGCCTCAAGAAAAGAAACCAAAAGCTGAAGACGATGACGAAGTTTTAAAATTCTAAATTAAAAAAAACAATGAGAGGTGTAAAATGGATTTAAATAAGCCATATTACCCTCGAAATAATGATTTAAATTCAAGTGAATGCTTGCTATTAGGCAAATATGGAGTAAAGGGCTACGGAGTATACAGCCTATTACTTCAGGAAATAAACAAAAGTTATTATATGAAGTATAACGATGAGATTGGTTCAATGTTGGCCAAGCGATGGGGCACCAGCACGGGACTCGTCTTTGACATAGTTAAAGACAGCTTAAATTGGGGAATATTTTCAATTAAAATGTTTAAAGAATTTGGCATTCTGACAAGTGCAGAAATTCAAATCAATCATTTTGAGGCAATAAAGTCGAGAAAAAACATAACAATTGAAAAGGAGCTTCTCCTATCCTCTGTTATACCTCAATTGTCAAAAATAGCGAAATATCAGTCATTATTCGAGGAAATTTTTAAAGATTTAGACAAAGAAAAGAAAACTAAACAAGACGAAACTAAACAAGACGAAACTAAAGGAGAAGAAACAAAACAAGCTGAAACTGGTCAACCAGATGAACCAAGCGAAATAACTTCTCTCTCTTTTGAAAATTTTAAAAATACATATCCTGAAAAATGCATGGGATTTGAAGATTACGAACCAAGCATTGAAATTGATTTTGATTTATTGGCCACAAAAATCGAAGAGAGCCCTCAGTTTTTAAAGATATGTAACAACTTAAATTTGAAATGGTTAACACATCCAAAGAATTATTTGAAGGTAATAAATGATTGCTACAAAGACAAAGATTTGAAAACCATAACAATAATAAGTAACAAGCAAAGCCATAACTCAAAAGGACGCGATTACTCTCCCGCCGAATTCAATTCCCTATTTGATTCTATGGAGGACTTTGAAGTTTGAAATATGAAACAGGCGAGCGCATTCCAAAACTAGAGAACTTAAAAAATCTCCTCAGCCTGCAACATCGACCTAAAATATTTGATTTAAAACTATTAATTTTACTAAAAATTTATGTGTCAAAAAGTGTGTCAAATTTTCTGAATACCTTATAAAATAAGGCTTTCAAGCTGGTCTGTTTGGGTGTTCAAATCCCTCACTCTCCGCCAAACAATTGTCGTTTGAACTCAAACGGCAATTTTTTATTTTCTTCGTTAGAAATTTCAATTTCTTTTTTGTAAATTGTCGTTCCATTGTTACTATTGTCATTGTTATTATCATTGTCATCATCATTTGGACGACTATATATTTCTTCTGCTGGGTTTAAACTTGTATTGTAAACTATTGTAATTTTGTCGTCATAAAGTAATACTTTTAAAATAAAATTATTAAAGAACTCGTTTTTATCTGTTTTGTTATCAAACTTCTTTCTTGCATATATTTTCAAGAAATTTACAATTTGTTTTTTTTCTAGTGGTTTTATTTGATGATTTTGTTCATACTCAACTTTATCTTCTAGTATTGCTTTTTCGTTTTCAAGTTTCATAAGTCGTTCTTGTGTTGACGAAGTTATTATCCCTTTTTCCATTGCGTTTAGAATAGAGTCTATTGCTCTTTTCTTTTCTTTTAATTCTTCTTGTAGTTTTGTTAAAACCGCGTTGTTAGATAATTCACTATTAAACCTATTCACAACAACTTCGGCAATACTATCAATTACTTTAGGCTCAAGAACATAATTTTTGGTCTTTTCAAAAACAAAATCTTCTATTGTATCTTTTCTAACATTATGTTTATCGCA
>CALWMK010000018.1 GCA_944381825.1 uncultured Clostridia bacterium | reverse complement strand
TCACTGTTTGAATTAACATCAGTTTTGCTTGCAAATGACTCCGTCGCTTGCAGACAAAACTTCCGATAATATAAATTCAATTTATTTATTTAAATCAAATTTATTTAATTTTAATATTTAGCCAAAATTTCTATAAGATTTTCTTTTTTTTCTATATTTTTCTAATTGCCTATTTTTAAATTCAATGCTTTCATTTTCAAGTTCCCATTTTTTTCTCTGCCAATTATATTTTTTGTTTCCAATAAAATAGTCATAAACAATAATTCCAAACCCTTGTAATATATAAATATAATAGCTTAAAAATCTCCAAATAAGAAGTGCCCAAAAAAGAGTTCCTTCAACAAACAATGATGAAAAAACCGCTGTGAAAGAAAATTCACTCATGCCTGTTCCTCCGGGAAGAGGAATAAGACTTGCAGCCACATCAATCATAATTGTTTTAACAATTATATCTATATACAAACTAGGTTCAAATTGCACCAATGCACTATAAATAAAGAAAGGAATTGTGTAATTTAGTAAATTTATTAATAAAGACATGAAAAACAATAGAAAAAATTGACCTTTATTATTTACAAACCCTCGCATTGAAATTTGGTAATCTTCAACCGTTTTAACAACCTTGTTATATTGTTTTTCATAGTTTTTAATTAGTTTCATTTTTTCTAATAATCTTAAGATTTTCCCAACCAAAATTTTTCCAATTTTTTTGCTTACAGAAAGTAAAATCATTGATGAAATTAAAACTAAATTTAAACTAAAGCAAATGATACTAATTACTAAAACAACTTTAGAATTGTCTAAAGAACCATTTATTAAACAATAAATAACAGAAACAATAGATATGAAAATCCATGACATTTGGGAAATAAAATATTTTGCCAAAGGAACAGAAATTGCACTAGAAGCTGGAAGTCCTCTTTTATTCAAATAATATATCTGAAAAGGTTGTCCACCTGTCGCCATTGGTGTAATACAATCATAATATCTGCCAATAGCACAAACTTTATAACTTAAAAATGGTCTTGACCTTTTTGTTTCTTGTTTAACAAGCAAATTAACTCTAAGGCTTTTGAAAAACATCATTATAGCAAACAAGATAAAAGCCGTTATTAAAAACCAATAATTGATTTTAAAGCCCAAAAGTTGTTGAAACGACAACACATCATCTTGCTTTAATTGAACATAAAGCACAACAGCCACTACTAAAATATTAATAAAAAAAGTAACTAAACTTGTAATTTTTTTCTTTCTAGTCTTTTGCCCTGCTACTGCCTGTTCCGCTTCATCAAGCTGTAATTTTTCATTTTCTAACTGTCGCTTTTGAAATTCTATATTTAAGTCAGATAATTTTTTTTTATAGACAAAACAAGAGCCTTTTTTTACATTAAAGGCTCTTAATTTTTTATTTCGAGTTTTAACTCGCTTTGCCAATAATTTTTTATCCACTACAAACAAGTTTATCAAACATAAAATTCAATGTCAAGTTTAGCCTAATAAATCTTTGTAAGCCTTTGTATATTTAGTAATTTTTAAGTCGCTTTTAATAACATTTAAATACATTGCTTCGTTTGTGCTTGTTGCTTGTGTTGAAAGAAGTTCATAAACCTTGTCGAAAACCGATTTGTTATTTAAAGGATTTAATAAAGTTTGAGTTAATGTTATAATATCTTTTTCGTCAAAAGATAAAGCATCAACAGAATGAACTTCAAAAAGATTTTTCACACTTCCAGCATAAAATACAATATGAACACCAAATTCAGATACAACTAACTCTGAAACATCACCAAAGTTTCCTTCACCATCGTTGTGTAAATTTCTAGAGGCTTCGGTAAATGACTCAACCATTCCAGAATTTTCAGTTCCAACAACATAAAGATATTCACTATTTAGTGCGCCTTCATCTTGATTATATTTATAAAGCAAATTCCTAAATGCCTCTGCTCTTTGCTCATCACTAGAGCAATCATTTAAGGTGGTTTTAACTTCTGTCAAAATTTCATTGGCATTTTTCTTTTCTGTGCCAAAATCTCCTTCTGCATCTCTAGCAAAAGCTGTCACCTGATTTTGCAAAGCTAAAATTTTTTCTTCATAATAAGCAGGTGAAATCAAACCTTTTTTAAGTTGAGTTTCAAGAGAAGTATATTCATTTTTTTGTTCATCTGTAAACTTTAAAAGAATATGAGAAACAAAAAAGTATTCGTCATTTGGTATATAATTTACCGTGCTAAATGAATTTAAAACATCGGTATCAAATTGACTTGGAGCAACTTTATATTTGGTATAAGATTCTAGTATCAAAGATTTATATTTATTTAAAACCTCTTTTACCGTGATTGAGGAAAGATTGCTAGTTCCATTAATATATTCTTGCATTTTTGTTATTTTTAAGGCATCAAGTTTGTTTTCATAAATTCGTTTAATTTCTCTTTTAAACACACTTTCATTGTCTGTTGAAAGTTTTTGTCCATCTTCGTTAATAACAAGTGTTCTAATATATTTTTTAAGAGCTTCACTATAAACTTTTGCGTCTAGTTTTTCATTGTCTGTGGCAGAATCTTCAGCTTTTGTCATTGACATGATCACATCATAAATATTATCACAAATTTCACTTGTTGTAGTTTTGTCACAAATAAGTGGAATATTTTCGTCTTCTTGCTGCTCAATCAATTTAATCACATAGTTTCCATTTTCATAAACAACTTCTACTGTTTTTTCATATGGAGTGTAAACCACTTTAGTGCTTTCATTTTCTTCCTTTGTATCAGGCTCTGCTATTTCCCATTTTTCCCTCACCTCTTTTGCAAAAGTTTCAAGGTTTGTTTTGATAGCATCCACTGATTCTTCCCAAAGGTTGTTCCTATCCAAATTGGATAGTGTGATTTTATCTTCACTATCCTTAATCAAAACTTTTTGATTAATCAGTGCAGTCATGGTTTGATTCAAAGCATCTTCCATGGTTGACCCTTGATTAACCAATGTGGACCCATAATTATTAAAAGCTGTTATTAATTCCTTTTTAGTTATATCAATATTGTCGCCGTTTGGATATTCAATAGAAATTACAGTTTTAGTATAATATTTGGCAAGATTTCTTTCAAATAAAGTACAACCAGACAAAACACTTGCCAGGCTTATTAAACACATAAGTAATATTGCAATTTTCTTTTTCATGTAAACTCCACAATTTAACTTTTAAAGTATATCAAAATACATTGTTTAAAATCAAGCATTTTAATCTTTAATGTCAAATTTCTCACCCTCAAACAATAAATTTAAAATATAATCACATTTTTCGGTCGTATTTTTGCTAATTACAAAATCAATTATAGGCAAAGCATCAAATTTTAATACTCCAACACCTGATTTTTCAATTAATTTAGATAAAAAATCATCTAGAATATTTTCTTCTTTATACAAAAATAATTTGCAATTTTTGCTATCAATTAAAACTCTTTTAACATTATGCTTTGATAATATATTTTTTATCAAAGCAATTTTCATAAGATTTACAATTTCAATTGGCACCTCGCCAAAACTTTCTAAAATGTTATTATAAACTTGTTTGGCTTGAACAAAGTTTTCTAAAAGACTTATTTGAGAATAATATGAAATCCTTAAATTCTCGTCTGGAATTGTAGTTTCATTGATGTATGCATCTAAGTCAATATCCATTTTTATTTCTCTAGATTGTTTTTGTTTTTCACCTTTAATTTCACCTATTGCCTCGTCCAACAATCTACAATATAAATCATATCCAATTTTTTCAATATGTCCATGCTGTTGTTTTCCAAGCAAACTTCCAGCACCTCTAATCTCTAAATCTCTAAGTGCAATTTTGAATCCACTACCCAAAGATGAAAATTCACAAATGGCGGAAAGTCTTTTATAAGCATCTTCGGTAAGAACCTTGTTTTTATTATAAGTAAAATATGCATAAGCAACCCTATTGCTTCTGCCAACTCTACCCTTTAATTGATACAATGAAGCAAGTCCCAATCTATCTGAATCAATTACAATTAGTGTGTTGGCATTTGGAAGGTCAATTCCATTTTCTATTAATGTTGTTGCAATAAAAACTTGGTACTCTCCATTATACAACTTCAAAACAGAATCTTCTAATATATTTGAAGGCATTTGACCATGCGCAACTCCAATTTTTACATTTGGAAGAAGATTTTTAATATAATTTGCAAAATCATAAATGGATTCAACTCTATTATAAACAATTAAAATCTGTCCATTTCGTGAAAGCTCTTTTTGACATGCATCAACTATAATTTTTTCATCATATTCACAAACAAAAGTTTGCACACTAATCCTATTTTTTGGCGGTGTTTCTATTAAAGATATATCGCGAATTCCACTAAGTGACATATGAAGCGTTCTAGGAATTGGTGTAGCCGATAAAGTTAAAACATCAATATTTTTTTTAATATCTTTAATTTTTTCTTTATCTCCCACACCAAAACGCTGTTCTTCATCTAAAACCAAAAGACCCAGATCTTTAAATTCCACATCATCACGCAAAATTCTATGTGTACCAATTAAAAGGTCCACTTTTCCATCTTTTAAATCTCTTAAAATTTGTTTTTGTTTTGCAATCGGAACAAGTCTGTTTAAAACTTCAACTCTCACCATAAAATCTTTAAAACGTTTCAAACAAGTTTTAAAATGTTGTTGAGATAAAATTGTTGTAGGCGCCAAAAAAGCGACCTGTTTTCCGCTCAAAATTGCCTTATAAACTCCCCTTAAAGCAACCTCGGTTTTACCATAACCGACATCACCACAAACAAGTCTATCCATAACCTTGTCACTACACATGTCACTTTTTATCTGTTCAATTGCCCTAAGCTGGTCCTCAGTTTCCTCAAATTCAAAACAATTTTCAAATTCTTGTTGCAAATAGCTATCTTTTTCAAAAACAAAACCCTTTGCATTTTCTCTCTCTTTATAAAGTTTAAGTAAATCAATTGCAAGAGCAGAAATGCTTTTTTTAGCGCGTTCTTTAATTTTTGAAAACTCAAGACCTCCAAGTTTGTTAAGCTTTGGCTCAAGTTCGCCTCCAACATAAGCCGAAATGCTATCCACATTTTCACTAGGAATATAAATTTTATCTCCCCCAGCATATTCGATAACAAAATAATCTTTTTCACTTTCGCCAAGTTTAAGTCTTAGGATGTCAACACATTTTCCAATTCCATGAAAGTCATGTACAACAAATTCATTTATTTTAGGAAGATAAAATGAATTTTTTTTCTTAAAATGTGATTTTTCCACCTTTTTAACAATGTCATTTGTCGCAAAGAAAAAAATATTGCTTTCCCAAATATTAATCGAAGAAAAAAGAAAATCTTTAACAACAAAAACTCCACTATCACCCTTGTTAAAATTAAACTCATTAATAATTTTCACATCTTTTTGCAACAGATTTTTTTTAAGAGTATTACAGGTCTGTTCATCTCCAGCGAACAAAACAATCCTCATTCCATTGCTCGAATAAACTTTTAGGTCACTCACAAGGGCATTAAAGTCAAAAACATATTTTTTAGAAGGTAAACTTGAAAAAGCTTGTTCTAAATCAAAAGTCAAAGAAGTTTGAATGTTTTCAAAATAACACACACCATTATCTTTTGGAATTTCTAACTTGTCATAATAAAATTTTCTATGACTTTCAAGAAGTTTATTTTCAAAAATTAATTTTTCAATTTCATTGTAAAAACCTTGTTTCAAGGTTTCAATAGTCTGAAAAACTTTTTTAGGTTCATCAACAAAAATTGTTTCATCACAAATGGATAAAATATTGTTATCAAACTCAAAAAAAGGCAAAACAAATGACAAATTTAGATTCAAACCATCACTTTCAAAAGCCGACAAAACATTTTCAAACAACTCAGTGTTCTTGTTTTTAAAAGCTGAAACAAGATTATTTTTAACCTCATTCAAATCTTGACAACAAAAAATGGTTTGAGGCGTTAAAATTGCCTTTTCAACATCTTCAATCTTGTTCATGTTTTCAGGATTAAAAGTGTAAATTTTTTCTAAAACATCATCAAAAAAGTCAAGTCTTATAGGGTAATCATTTCCATCGACAAACACATCTAAAATGTCACCACGAAGTGAAAACTCACCTTGAGAGGTACAAATTGTTCTTCTTGAATAACCAAGTTCAATTAATTTTTTAACAATAAAATCCAAAGAATATCTCTCTTGTTTTTCCAAAACCAAGGCAAACAAATTTTCTTTTTTTGGAAGTCTTTGAAAAAGAGCCTCACAATTAACAACTAAAAAATCTAATTCTCCAACTAAAAATTTAGAAACACCGCTAATCATTTGTTTTAGGGCATTTAAATCTTGAGCATAGACAAAAAGAGGAGTGTCAAATCCCCTCATAACAATTTGCGACCTATAGCCCAAAGACAAAAGTTGCGAGTTGTATTGATTTGCGGCAATTAAATCTGGCACAATTATTATTGCCCGTTCATTTGTTCCTGCTATAAACCCTCTTTCACCAATGTTGAGCCCCCTAACGCAAACGGATTTATTTTTATTTAAAAAGTCGTTTAATTGTTTAATTTTTGAATTTTGTTTAAGTTTTTCAAAGCCTGTCATTTTTCACTTCCCAAAACATTTGTTAAAACAAAATCAACAACTTGATCTATCACACTTGAAATCACTTCATAAATTTCACCAGACATTTTTGAAAGAACATATTCAGCTAAATCCCCTTGATTTTTTCCAATCCCAATTCGAATTCTTTTAAAAAGCGTGGAGTTTAAAGAAAAAACGATGCTTCTAAGTCCGTTGTGAGTTCCAGCGCTTCCACTTTCTCTAAATCTAAAAGTTCCGATGTTTAGGTCAATATCATCTGAAATTGTCAAAATTTCATTATCTTTAACATTAAATTTTTTTTTCAGTTTTGCAACACTATCTCCACTTCTATTCATATAAGTTTGAGGTTTTGCCAAAATAATCTGCTTACCCTCAAAAATGCATTTTGCAATAACTGCATCACAAGCTTTAATGTTAAATTTTCCATTAAGCACTTTACAAAGTGCATCTACACATAAAAAACCCACATTGTGAAATGTGTGTTCAAACTCTTTTCCAGGATTTCCTAGTCCAACAATCAACATAACAACCTCTTAAATAGATTTTTTAATAATTTTTTCAAAAGGTCCAATAATCATATTTTCACAAATTCTACTAGAAACAACATGACTTTGAAACAGTTTGCAACCATCTGAAACAATGCTATTTTCAATATAATTTCCATTTTCAAGCACGCAATTTTTGCCTATGAAACTTTTGCCTTTAATAACATTATTGCCAAAAATTTTAACTCCAGATTCAATGACAACATCAGCATCAATAAAAACATTATTTCCCTCAATAAAAACACCATTATGCAAATGAAAATCTAAAATTCTCATTCTTAAAATGTCATTAACAAAGTTTAATTGTTTTAAGTCATAAACGGTTATAAAGTCTTCCTCATTAAAATACTGTGTTTGGGTAGAAACTATGGCAGTTGCATTTTTGATGTATTCCGTATCAAAAACATAACCTCGTGTAAGTTTCATTGCATTCATTCCTTTTGCAGTAAAAAAAGAAATGATTTCTTTTAATGTGCTTTTTTGTAAAAGAGGGGTGTCACAATAAAGTACAACGGTTGTTTTTTGCTCACCTAAGAGCGGCTTTATTAAACATAATATGTCAGATTCACAGGTGCAAGCAGTAGTTTTAACCTCGTATCCATCAGCAGCAAGTGCAACCCATTCCCACATTTTTTTACCGCACATAGTAAGTTCATAAGGCTTAATAAAACCCTTAAATGCAGGATTTTTTTCTAGCATAATAATAACCAAAACATCTTTATCATTTACAATTATTTTTCTTTCAGGTAAAGAAAAACTACTTTCTTCAATTTCCAATTCTTCTTCAAACAATGTTTCCATAGTTTAAATATTAATAAAGTTTGGCAAAAAAGTCAATGTTTTTAAATTTAAAAATCTTTTACAAAAAGGCATGAAATGTTCTAGCACAACAAACAATCCATAAAAAGTTTGAACTCCTTTTCTTTTTCCAAGCTCTTATTTTTCATAACTCAAAAAAATTCAATCATTTTGCAATCTTTTAATTTTTTGCTTTTTTAAATTTGTATTAATCACCAGCTTAAACATAAGCATTAATTTGATTTGAATAATTGCTCCATATGTTTGCAGTTTTATATGCATCAACACTTTCAACAGGAACATAAATTACTGCGGAACTATCGATATAAAAAGTTGTAGCTTCAATAGTTGGTGGAATAGCCGCATTTATGTTATATGTGATAAATTACAATCTCGAAAAGCCCACCTACTTATTGATGTAATCTCTCCAGGTAAAACTATTTCTTTTAAGTTAGCACAGTCTTCAAAAGCGCCAATTATTTCTATAAATTATCAAACAAATTGTCTTACAAAAGATTATCATTTTGTTAAATAAATTAAAATATTGCTTAATAATTACTATCAAGCAATATTTAGTATTTTTTTAAATATTTAAAAATATATCAAAAATATTTTAATTTATAATACTTTTAATTCTTTTTAAAAGTTTTTCACAAGCATTAAAAATTATAATCGCAGTTTTATCATAAATTTCTTGATTATTGCCATATGGATCAATTATATCCTCTCCACCAACTAAATCAGAAAAAGCAAAAACATTTTTATATGGTAAAAAACTTTTTATTTGTTTAGTCATGGTAATATAAATTGCATTTGATTCTATTTTACAAAGTTTTTTGCTTTTTTTTGTTCCAACTAAAATCCCTAAATTTTTTAAAGCACGCTTTGCCAAAATATTCATTTCAATGCCATTGTCAGCATCAATACCAAATGATTCTACCTTTAATCTAATATTTTCTTTTTTAACAAAATTTGCAAAAATTTTTTCTGCCATAGGTGAACGGCAAGTGTTTCCTTCACAAACAAAAATTATCTTTTTCATTTTATCCTAAGTTAAATTATATCACAAAAAAACATGAACAGCAAAGATTTGACAAAAGCAAATTATATATTTATACTATTCTTCATGAAAAGAAACATTTATACAAAAAATGATGCTGGAAATACCTTTTTATTGTGTATTTTATCTCCACAAGTAATAGGAACTTTATTTGTGCTATTGTTATTGTTTTATGCCTTTTTTACAAAAACTAGTTATGAAGAACTAACCAAAAATTCAGTTGTAATCTTTTTAATGACAATTTTATCTCAAATAATATTTATTGGCATTTTTTTCTTTTATAACAAATTTTTTAAAATTAATTCTAAAAATGCATGCAAAGCTAATTTTAAAATTGGAGCATTAAATTATATAATTTCAATAATAATCGGACTAATTTGTCTTTTTGGATTTAATGGAATAACAAATTGCTTTAGCAAATTGATAGAAATCATATTAAAACACACACCAGCTGAAATGCCATTGCCTTTAAATAATGGCTGGTGGTTATTAGCAAATCTCATTTTTTTGGCTCTTCTTCCAGCCATTTTTGAAGAACTAATTTTCAGAGGAATGATATTAAATGGACTAAAGCAATATGGAAAAATTAAAGCTGTCATTATTAGCGCACTGCTCTTCGCTTTAATCCATGGCTCAATAGATCAAACCTTGTATCCAATAATTTTGGGACTTATATTTGGAATTGTTGCAATTAAAACAAATTCAATCATACCGACAATTTTAATGCATTTTATTAATAATAGTGTTGTTATCATAATAAACTATATTTATACAATCAAAGGGATAACCGAAACAGTTGCAGTTGACACCGCATATGTTTTAATTTCACTTGCAGTTGCTATTGCTGCTGGATTAATAATTTTCGGACTAAGTTTTTTATTAAAAAACAAAACTCAACCTCAAGTAGAGGAATATGATTTGCAATACTTTGAGATGGCAAAATCTAAACCAAACACATGCATGACTATTGGAGTTATTATCGGTGTTTTAATTTGGATTTTAGCACTTTTTGTTTAAGGAGAAACAATGACACGCAAACACGACTTTTTTAAGGCAAATTTTATATATCTTATCATTTTATTAGGTTTTGTATCAATTAGAATAATTTCAGCATTAGATGCGCTCTCTTTCATGGGAGAGTTTGGTTCATATTTAATGAATATTATTTTGCAAATTGGACTATTGTTTGTTTTGCCAATGCTTTTATATCCTCGCCTTAGAAAAACTAGTTTTAAAACAAATGCAAAAGATTTGGGTTATAAAAAAATTAGTTTTGTGGCAGTTTTAATTGCAATGGCAATAGGTGTAGTTGTTTATATTTTAAATATAGGAGTATCTTCTTTTTTTAATTTCATCATAACACTTTTGGGCTATGAAAAATTTACATCGACAACCTCAACCGCCTATCCAACCTATATGTTATTTGTAAATCTACTATTCACAGCTGTGTTGCCTGCAATTTGTGAGGAAACCACACATAGAGGAATGCTTTTACATGGTTATAAAGAGCTTGGTGCTAAAAAAGCAATATTTTTATCGGCTTTGCTTTTTGGTTTAACCCATCTTAATATTGAACAATTCTTTTATGCGACAATCATTGGTTTGTTTTTAGGCTTATTAACGGTTATGACATCAAGCATAATTCCTGCAATCATTGTCCATTTTATGAATAATGCAATCAGTGTTGTTTTGGGTTTCTTTGTTTCAACAAATGCAAAATTTGCCGCACAATACACCCAATTTTTTACAAACATAACCAGTGGAAATTTCTTTGTTGTAATTTGTGGAATGTTTTTGCTTGTATCCTTGCTTTTATTACTTTTAGGCTTTTTAACTTGGATTTTAATAAAACACACTGCAATCGCTAAATTTAATTCACTAGCAAATGAATTGACAAAGAAAAAATTGCGACAAGAATTGATGAATGAAGTTGACACCATAGAAACACCAGAAGCAAATTCAATCGCCATAGGTGTTGAACATAATAACAAAAACTTAAAAATCTATTTTCCTATTGAAGAAATGGGTTATCCTTTAGAAAGAAAATATAAAACCAATTACCAAGACAAAGCCATGTTAATCGCCTGCCTTTCCCTAGCTTCTTTAATTACTTTATTCACATTTATTTGGGGAATTATCTAGTAATATTGAGCTATTTAAAATTATCCTCTTAATTAACTCCTAGTTTATTATAATTTTATTATAATTATGATACATCAATCTTTAAATAAAACTAAAGAATAAGCATAAAAACATTTACTTTTGAAGCTAGTGAAAAAAATGCTTTATTGCAAGAATATTTGAATATGAAAAAAAATCATCAACACATCATCTAAAAATAATTCTATTAAAGAATTCATCATCTTCAATTTTACAACTTTTTACAGGTGGTTTTTCTAGTATTTTAGACATAAAATATTCTCTGACTTCTAATTGTTGGTGTTGATATGTTTTATAATAATATAATTTATTATTCTTTTCAGTCGCTGAAACCCAGTCATACTTTCCTTTAAACACTTTTGACATAATTTCTCCGTTAGTTAAAAATCTTAATTTATTTAACTCTCAATAATATTTGTCATTTTAGTTTAAATAATCTACATATTTAAAATATTCTACTTTTAAATTATCTTTTTGTGAATTAACCTTTGAAAAATCAAATTCAGCTATATTTGCGTCTTAAAGCCACAAAAAAAGAACTCTAAAACAATAGAGTTCTCTTAAATTATTTCGCTAGTTTCAAAATTGAATGACTAAATACTTGTTTTTTTTATCTATTATATAAAAACAAATAATCAAATCTAAAAAAATAATTTTAACTATTTAAGATATCATGCTGTTTTTTTCAATTAAATCATCATTGATTTTTTTAAAAATTAACATTGGCTCGCCATTATTTTTTATGAAATTTTCATCAATTATAATTTTTTCAATTTGTTTATTGCTTGGAGTTTCATACATAATTTTAAGCATTTTTTCTTCCAAAATTGTTCTTAATCCTCGCGCTCCGGTTTTAAGTTCTAAAGCGCGATTTGCAACAGCCTTGATTGCCTCTGGTTTAAATTCTATTTCCACATTATCAATTTTAAACATTTTTTTGTATTGTTTGATAATTGCATTTTTAGGTTCACACAAAATTTTAACCAAAGCATCCTCATTTAGGTTTGACAATCCAACAACAATTGGCAATCTTCCAACGAATTCTGGAATAAGACCAAATTTAATCAAATCTGTTGGTTGAAGATTTTTAACCACATTCAACTTTTCATTTTCCTCTTGGGTTTTAATTGAAGCGTTGAAACCTAATGAAGATTCATTAATTCTTTTTTCAATAATTTTATCAAGTCCAACAAAAGCTCCTCCGCAAATGAACAATATATTCGTTGTGTCAATTTGCAACATTTCTTGATGAGGATGTTTTCTACCACCTTGAGGCGGAACAGAAGCAACTGTGCTTTCTATAATTTTTAGCAATGCCTGCTGAACACCCTCACCAGAAACATCTCTTGTTATTGAAACATTTTGGGTCTTTCTAGCAATTTTGTCAATTTCATCAACATAAATAATTCCACGCTGAGCCTTTGCAATATCATAGTCTGCATTTTGTATGAGTTTTAATAAAATATTTTCAACATCATCTCCAACATAACCAGCTTCAGTTAGTGTTGTCGCATCAGCAGAAGCAAAAGGGACCTTTAAAATTTTTGCCAAAGTTTTTGCAAGAAGAGTTTTGCCACAGCCGGTTGGACCAACCATTAAAACATTGCTCTTTTCAAGCTCAATAAACTCACCTTTTTTATCATTTTTTGCAGTAATGTTATAATTGATTCGTTTATAATGATTATAAACAGCAACAGCCAAAACTTTCTTTGCTTCATCTTGTCCAATTATATATTCATCTAACTGAGCTTTAATTTCTTCAGGTGTTGGGAGATCAATTTCAACTTCGACTCCACTTTTTGAAATTTTATCCTCTTTCATAATCTCTTTGCATACATCAATACATTCATCACAAATAAAGCAATCACCAGAAGGGCTTGCAATTAATCTTTTTGCCAAGTTTTGAGATTTACCACAAAAAGAACAGGTAAATTTTTCACTTTTCATAAACAAATTCCTTTATTATCATAATTTAAACAAATTTGAAGTCAAAATCTGGCTTCAAATCTATCTTTTGTAAAATCATTCTTTTAATACAATTAAAATTTATATAAAACTTTTTTTCAAACCTTTTTAAATACTAAAATTGCTTTTGCTGTTCCTGTAATTGACAAAGTAACTAGCTCACAACAATCTTGTAACATTTCATTTGCTTTTTCTTCTACTTTTTGTGCCATATCATCTGCCTTTGGTGAATACTCTATAACAACTGTTTTATATATTTTTCCACTTCCAACCCATGATAAATTAAAATTTATCTCTTTTCAAAAACTTTATCTATTATACCATAATTCAAAGCTTCGTTTGCACTCATATAAAAATCTCTGTCTGTGTCTTTTTCAATCTTTTCTAAAGGCTGTGATGTTCTTTCACTTAAAATTTGATTAATCTTTTGCTTAGCCTTTTTAATTTGATTTGCCTGAATTTCAATGTCACTAGCTTGACCTTGAGCACCACCAAGTGGTTGATGAATCATAATTTCACTGTTAGGCAGTGCAAATCTTTTGCCTTTTGTTCCACTAGCCAACAAAAATGCTCCCATAGATGCTGCAAGACCAATACAAATTGTAGAAACATCACATTTAATATAATTAATTGTGTCATAAATTGCGAATCCTGCACTAACGCTTCCACCAGGACTATTTATATATAAGCTAATATCTTTGTCAGGATTTTTTCCTTCTAAATATATTAATTGTGCAACTACTATATTTGCAAGTGCATCATTAATTTCACCTGTTAAAAAAATGATTCTATCTTCAAGTAATCTTGAGTAAATATCATATGACCTTTCACCATTGCTAGTTTGGTCAACAACCATAGGAACTAACATAAAATCCTCCATTAATCTTTAAATCTATTATTATTCTTTAAAAATTCAATAACATTATTCATAAGCATTTCATTTTCAAAATATGCAATTTGTTTTTCACCCAAAGATTTTTTATAATCTTCCAAATTCTTTTTATACTTTTCAGCAAGTTCAGCAATTCTTGCTTCCAAAGCCTCAGGAGCAACTTGTAAATTTTCTGTTTCAATAAGTTTTTCTAAAACCAAGCGAGTTTTAACAGTATCTATAGCCTTGTCGCGATTTTCTTCCCTTAATTTTTCAAGTGTGGTATTAGTCCAAGATAAATAATTTTCAAGAGTCATACCTTGAAAAGAAAGTCTTGTTTCAAGGTCACGAACAAACATATCAAGTTGTCTTTCAATCAAACATTCAGGAACTTCAACACTAGAGCCTTTTACAACAGCTTCAATCAAGTTGTTTTCGTTATGTCTTTCCATGTGTTCTTTCAAAGATTCTTCAAGATGCTTTCTTATGTCATCTCTATATTCTTGTAATGTTTCAAACTCACTGACATTAGCCGCAAACTCATCATTTAGTTCTGGCAACTGTTTTTCCTCTACTTTGACAAGTAAAACATCAAAAACAGCGTTTTTACCTGCAAGTTCGCTTGCACCATAATCTTTTGGGAAAGTTACTTTAACATCTTTTCTTTCTCCAACTTTCATCCCAACAACTTGTTCTTCGAAATTATCAATAAAAGTTTTTGAGCCAAGTTCCAATCTTTGATTTTCAGCCGTTCCGCCCTCAAATTTTTTTCCGTCTATGCTTCCAGAAAAGTCAATTACAACAACATCTCCCATTTGAGCTTCCCTTTCAACAGTTACAAACCTTGCCTGTCTTTCCCTAACTTGTTCAAGCTCTTTGTCCACACGAGTTTCATCTAAATTTTCATTGCATCTATCTACAACTAGTCCTTTATATTGTCCTAAAATAACATCTGGCATACTTTCAACCGTTGCAACAATTACAAGCCCGTTTTCATCAAAAGATTCAAGTTTAAGGCTTGGAGCATCAATAGGTTGAATCTGCTTTTCTTTGTCTAATGCAATGGAATATTCCTTGGTAAAAGCAATATCAATAGCTGTATCAAAAAAAACATTTTCGCCATAATTTTTTTCAATAACTTTTCTTGGAGCTTTACCCTTTCTAAAACCTTGAACTGAATACTTCCCTTTTTCTTCTTCATAGGCTTGTTCAACAAAACCTTCCCATTCTTCTGGACTTATTTTAATTTTAATTTGATACTTGTTTTTTTCAAGTTTTTCACTTGTATACATAAAATTCTCCTTATTTCTTTTGTGTGATATACATTTAATTATAACATTTCCGTCAAGTTTAAATTCAAAAATAATTGAAAGAAAATATCAAATTTTGTATTATCTTAAAATTAATAAAATAACGATAACAGTAACTGCGATTGCATAAACAACATACCAAGCCACCTTTCTTTTTGTGCGAATATAAAAATACGCTGAAATGCAGGTTACAATAACAGCAATCCATTCACCAACATCACGAATTTTTGAAGCTATTGTAACATCCCAATTAAACCAATTAAACAAGCATTGAACAAGAAGTGCAACAGCAATGCAAATTGTTGCAACAAAAGCAAAAATGTTCACTATTCTTTTAACATTTAAATCATTGTTATTACTCATAATTTCTCCTTTTAAAACTGTATAAGTTTATCAAAAACATCTAATTTTGTAAAGAGTTTGTTCTTAAATGCTGCATAACTTTTATAAAATAATCTGGCAAAGGAATTTCAAAACACATCTCTTTATTTTTTGTTGGATGAAAAAAAGAAATTCTAAAAGCACAAAGTAGTTGCCCATGATTGTAAAGTTTTGTGTTGCCACCATACATTTCATCTCCAACAATAGGATGGTTCATTTTTTGGCAATGCACCCTTATTTGATGTGTCCTTCCAGTGTGCAAAGAAAATTTAACTAAGCTAAATCCCTTATAATATTCTAATGTTTCATAATGAGTTATAGCTCTTTTCCCTTCATCTAACGGGCAACAAGTCATTTTTTTTCTATCTTTGTCACTGCGTTTAATGCCAGTTATAATTTCTCCTTTAGGATTGGAAAAACTACCTGCAACTATTGCCATGTATTCACGCCTACATGATTTATTTTCAATTTGTTTTGCCAAATTGGCATGAACAACATTGTTTTTTGCAATAAGAAGAAGTCCGCTGGTGTCTTTATCTAATCTATGCACAATTCCCGGTCTAAACTCACCATTTTTACTACTAAGTTTTTTAATATGAAAAACAAGAGCATTGACCAAGGTTCCATTTCTATTGCTGGTGGCAGGATGGGTAACCATTCCCTGAGGCTTGTTAACAACAGCCAAATCATCATCTTCATAAACAATTTCAAGAGGCAAATCTTCTGGATTAGCATTAAGTGGCTGAGGCTTTAAATACTCAACACAAATATTGTCATTTTCTTGCAAAATATATCCCGCTTTTACCACTTTATCATTGACATAAACATTAGAGTTTTCAAAGCATTTTTTAATTTGTGAGCGAGTTATTCCCAGCTCTTTTGTCAAGAACAAATCCAATCTTATGTTGCCCATGTTTTTATCAATTTTAAATTCATATTTCATTCTTTTTTTTATCCTTATAAAAAAATAAGAAAAATACACAAAGACAAAAAACACCAACACTAAGTGCCATATCGGCAACATTAAAAATAAAAGGAAAATTTATGAATTCAATTATAATAAAATCTCTAACATAACCAAAAACAATTCTATCGAATAAATTTCCAACTGCACCTGCAATTACTAAACTAAATGAAATTAAATATAACCAATTTTTTTCTTTTAAAAAAATGTCAAAAACAATCATAATTGCCAAAAAGATAAAGGACACAACAATTAAAAACTTTGTATGCCCTTCCAAAATTGAACCGGCAGCTCCAGTATTTTCCTTATAAGTGATTGAAATAAAATTTGGTATAAGGGTAAAATATTTATCTGTAAAAAAATATTTAGATAATAAATCAAGCCCCAAAACCAAAAGAAAGGTTACGATAATAATAATGCAGTGTAAGTCTTTGTGTTTTTTCAATCTTACTCCTCCTCAAGTTCTAGCCTACAAAGAAATTTATCTGTTTCAAGCATTTTTAAATCACCCTCAAGTGCAAAAATCGAACCAGCCAAAAAATCTATAGCACGATATTTCAAGTTCGAATCAAAATTTGTAAAATCAAATATAATGCTTTTAAGATCTTTAAGTTCATTAATTGTATTTTGCAATTGTTTTTGATCCAAAACAAGTCTAACAGGCGGAAGATTTTTATAATAGTTGTTGTCTACCAAATCATATTTGGCATCACCAACCTTGACATTTTTAGTAGTGTCCTCCTGTTTTTTTTCTCCTTCAAAACCTAATGCATTGAAAATTCTACCCCAAAAACTCATTTATAATTCCTTTTTCTTTTGTCATATAAAGTTTTGTCTGCAAGCGACGAAATCATTTGCAAGCAGAACTGATGTTAATTCAAACTGTGATGAAGAAAAAACTTCAGTTTTTGCTTGTTTTGTGTAAACAAAACTTAAATTTTGATGCAAGCAAAATTTAA
>CALWMK010000017.1 GCA_944381825.1 uncultured Clostridia bacterium | reverse complement strand
AAGCTGCGCAATACTGCGTTTGCTGTAAAACGGTGTTAGAACAGTCATTTACGGAAGTAAACTCCTGCTCTAACACATTTTCCGAGCCTTGTCTTGCTTGCTTTTATGAATATCCAATGCATTTTTTAAAATATCTTTGTCATAGCTTTTATACATTGTATTAGAAGAAAAAATGTGTTATAATAAATTATTATGATTGAATTATTAGCTCCCGCTGGGAATTTTGAAAAATTTTTAACTGCACTTGATTTTGGTGCGGATGCTGTTTATCTTGCTGGACAAAGATTTTCTTTGCGTGCTTTTGCGGGCAATTTTTCCGATGATGAAATTTTAAAAGCTTGTCAAATTGCTCATAAAAGAGGCAAAAAAGTCTATGTTACAATCAATATTATTGCTCATTCTTGCGATTTTGAAGGATTGGAAAATTATTTAAAAGTTTTAGAACAAGCACAGGTTGATGGTGTTATTGTTGCAGATATAGGGGTTATTAGCTTTATAATTGAACATTCAAATTTAAATGTACATGTGAGCACTCAAGCTAATGTTTTAAATTTGGAGTCTGCCAAATTCTTTAAAAAAATGGGTGTCAAAAGAATAGTTTTGGCTAGAGAACTTTCTTTTGAAGAAATAAAATATATTCGTGAAAATCTCCCAAAGGAGATTGAACTTGAAGTGTTTGTGCATGGGGCAATGTGTATTTCCTATTCTGGAAGATGTTTGTTATCCAATTATTTGGCTGGAAGAGATTCAAATCGTGGAATGTGCACTCAAGCTTGTAGATGGGAATATTCTGTTACTGAAAAGTCTAGGAAGGGAGAAAATTATGATATCCAAGAAGATGAAAAAGGAACATACATTTTTAACTCCAAAGATTTAAATTTGTTAAAACATATAGATCGTTTAATTGAAATAGGAATTAATAGTTTTAAAATTGAGGGTAGAATGAAATCTTCCTATTATGTTGCAAATGTTACTAATGCCTATAGGCGAGCTATAGATTTATATCAAAATTTCAAAGAAAATAATTTTGATGGGCAAATTGAAAGTTTTGAAAAGGACAATGCAATTATATTAAATACCCTTTATAATGAGCTTGAAAAAAGCAGTCATAGAAAATATACAACTGGTTTTTGTTTTAAAGATTTAGAGAAAGAAAATCTAGAGTCTTCAATGCCAATTGCAACAAGAAGGTTTGTGGCAGTTGTTTTAAAAGATACAAGTAATGGTAAAACCTTAATTGAACAGAGAAACAATTTTTCAATTTCACAATCATTGGAAGTTCTTTCGTTTGGAGAAAATTTAAATATTAGGTTAAAAAATTACACTTTGGAAGATGAGAACGGAAACATGGTTGAAGTTGCAAGGCTTGTTCAACAAAAACTATATTTAAAGTGTGATAAAAACATTCATTTGTTTAAAGGTGAAATTTTAAGAATTGAAAATTAAAAAACATTGTTTGTTCTTTGACAATTTTTTTCACATTTGTGTATAATAAATTTTATGAAAAATGCTTATGAACTTTCAAGATCAGAAGTGCTTGAAACATTGAAAACTTCCAAAAATGGGTTGTCAAATGATGAGGCAAAAATAAGGCTAGAAAAAGAGGGATTAAATCAACCTAAAGAGGTTAAAAAGAAAAACGCATTTTTAAAATTTTTAGCGCAATTTAAAGATATAATGATAATAATTTTGATTGTGGCGGCGGTTATTTCAATAGCTGTTGCAATTAAAGAAAATCAAACAAGTGAACTTGTTGATGGCTTTATTATTTTAGGAATAGTTTTAATAAATGCAATTATCGGATTTTTGCAAGAAAACAAGGCGGAAAATGCGCTTGAAAAGTTAAAATCACTTACGAAACCAGAAGCCAAAGTTTTAAGAGATGGTGAATTGGTTAAAATATCAAGTTCATTTTTGGTCAAGGGTGATGTTGTTATTTTAGAAGCTGGAGATATTGTTCCTGCCGATTTACGAATTTTAGAATCGGCAAATTTAAATTGTGACGAATCTTCACTAACAGGTGAAAGCAATCCTGTTTCAAAGTCGGCGGAATATAAATGTTCTTCTTCTGCAGCGCTGGCTGATAGAAAAAATATGCTCTACTCTGGCAACATAATTACAAATGGAAGGGCTGTTGCAGTTGTTGTTGCAACTGGCGCTGATACTGAAATTGGTAAAATTGCAAACATGCTTGCAACAACTGAAAAAGAAGTTACTCCTTTGCAAAAAAACATAGCCACTGTCGGGAAAATAATAACAATTATTGTGCTTTGTGTTGCAGTTATAACATTTGTTTGTGAAATTGTTTTAAGACCAGAAGAACCGATTATTGAGGCTTTTTTAATTGCTGTGGCATTAGCTGTTGCGGCAATTCCTGAAAGCCTTCCTGCTGTCATAACAATAATAATGAGCATGGGGGTTACAAAGCTGGCAAAGAAAAAGGCAATAGTTAAGCATTTGCATGCAGTGGAAACTTTGGGCTGTTGTGAAGTTATTTGCTCTGACAAAACGGGAACCCTAACTCAAAATTTGATGACAGTTCAAGCTCTATATTATGATAATAAACTGACAGAAGCTGTAAATGATGCAACAAGCACAACATTTTTACAAATGCTAAAATGTATGACTTTATGCAATGATTCTGTACAAAACAAAGCAACATTTATGGGAGATCCAACGGAAACTGCACTTTGTTATTTTTCACAAAAATGTGGATTTTCAAAAAAAGAAGCAGAAAAAAAATTTGAACGCCTAGACGAAATTTCTTTTGACTCCAATAGAAAGCTTATGTCCACACTCAATAGAACTGATGATGGTGAATTTGTTTTTACTAAAGGCGCTGTTGATAACATTTTAAGAATTTGTGATAAAATTCAAATTAATGACAAAATTTTTCCTTTAACCGACGAAATTATAAGTCAAATTTCTATTGCCAACAATCAAATGGCTGATAAAGCTCTTAGGGTTTTAGGATTTGCCTATAAAAAAAATAGCAGCGAAAAACAAGTTTGGGAAGAGGGACTCATTTTTTTAGGAATGGTGGGAATGATTGACCCCCCAAGGCAAGAGGTTAAGAATGCTGTCATTAAATGTAATAAAGCGGGGATGCGTGCAGTTATGATTACTGGAGATCATAAAAACACGGCTTTTGCGATAGCTAAAGAAATTGGAATAGCAAAATCTATTGACGAAGTTATGTTGGGAGTTGAATTAGATAAACTTTCTGATGAAGAGTTCATTGAAAGATTAAAAACAACGAGTGTTTTTGCAAGAGTTAGTCCGGAAAACAAAGTTAGGATAGTCCAAGCATTTAAAAAACTTGGAAAGGTTGTTGCCATGACGGGAGATGGTGTCAATGATGCTCCAAGTTTAAAGACTGCAAGTATTGGCGTTGGAATGGGAATAACTGGAACCGATGTGACAAAAGAAGTTGCAGATATAATTGTTACAGATGATAATTTTGCAACTATTGTTTTAGCAGTTGAAGAAGGTAGAAAAATTTATAAAAATATTCAAAAAACTATTAAGTTTTTATTTTCAGCAAATTTAGCAGAAGTTCTTTCAATTTTTATAGCAACTCTTGCTTTTCCGCAATTTATTTTTCTTTTGCCAGTTCAAATATTATTTGTAAATTTGATAACCGATTCCCTTCCAGCAATTGCAATGGGGTTTGAACCTGCTGAAAAAGACTTGATGAACGAAAAACCTAGAGATAGCAAAAAAACATTGTTTTCAGATGGTGTTGGCATTTCAATAATTATAAATGGTTTTTTTCAAGCGCTTTTAATTTTAACTTCATATACCTTAGGTTTAAAAATATTCAATGATGATAAAATAGCATCTACAATGGCATTTTTTACCTTAAATTTTGTTCAATTATTTTATATTTTTTCTATAAGAATAGAAGGTTTTTTGTTTATTAATAATCCTTTTAAAAATATTTGGCAAATTGGTGCGTTTGGTATGGGTGTTTTGTTTTTAATGTTAATTGCTTTCACCCCGCTTCGTAGCATTATTTCTCTTGTTTCATTAAATTATTCGTGTTGGTTAATTATTTTGGGATTGTCTTTATTAATATTACCTTTAAGTGAATTTTTAAAATTAATCATTAAAAAAAGATAAAAAAATAATTAATTAAAAATTTAATTGGAACTTATTTGGAGAATTTGTGTGAATATAACTTATTTTTTAAATATTTTTTTAATTTAAAAATTCACTCCTAAATTAATGCTTATAGAAAGCTAACATTTTCCTAATAAACTTTTTATAAATAATACAAATGTTTGGAAAAAAATAATTGTGGTGATATAATATCAAAGTGGAAAATATTAACAAGGCTCAAAAACAAAAGCCAACTTTTTATAAAATTATGGGAATTGTTGCGGATATAATTATGTACCCAATTTTGATTATTTCTCTGTTGGCTTCTTTTAGTATGCTATTGTTTAATAGAAATAGTTCACTTCCATCTTTTTTCGGAACATCTGTTGTTAAAATTATATCTGATAGCATGGTTGAAGATGGCTTTCAAGTTGGAGATGTTGTTTTTGTTAAAAAACCAAATTATAAAGAGCTGAAAGTTGGTGACATAGTTGCTTTTTATAATTATTTAGACCCCGTTGATGTAGTTTGTAGAGCTAATTTAATTGATAAAGAACAATGGGATGGAACCACAACTGGCTCATCGCCAGAAGGAAGGACAACAGCGACTGAACTTAAAAAATCAAAAAGAGCTGTGTATTTCCATAAAATAAAAAGCATTAAAGTTAGTACAATTGATGGAAGTGTTTATTATGAAACTGTAGGAGCCACCGAAGGTGACACGCCAGATGGTTTCATGAGGGAAGATTTGGTTATTGGGCAATATTCAAATACACCAAACTTTGTTAGAAAATTTTGCAAGTTTTGTGCTTCTAGTTGGGGAATGATTATACTTGTTGTTCTTCCACTTTCAATTTTGATTCTATTTCAATGTTTAAGCATCATAGAACAAGTTAATAACATGATTTTAGAAAACAAGGTTTTTATGAGAGAGGAAGCTTACGACTCACCTGAAAGTATTAAGGCAAAAATTATGATTGAGATGGAACCCTTTAGAAAGGCCTATTTTTATGCAACTTCTCAAGCGGAAGAGAAAGAAAAGGTTTTTGCTCATATGTGGGAATTTGAGCCAAAAAATAAAAGGGAAGAAAAACTTATTGAAATTGCAAAAAGTTCATTAAAATTTTCCGATGATAATGAAAAATACTTTAATTTTTGGATAAACAATCTTTCTTCTTTTCAAAAGAAAAAATTGGTTAAGTTGAAAGAAGAGTATGATTACGAAAATTTGTTAAAAAGCAAAATTGAAGAAAAGAGGAAAAAACTTGAAAAAGTCGAAAGAAATTAATTTTGGCAGGGTTTTGGGCATTTTAACTGACATTTTATTGTTGCCAGTTATAATTCTTTCTCTATTTACAAGTTTTGTTATGATAAATGCTAAAACTGAAAATAAAGTGGTTTCAGTTTTTGGTTTCTCTGTTGTTAAAATTTTGTCTGGTAGCATGATTGATGCTGGCTATGACATTGGTGATTTTACCCTTATTAAAAAGGTAAATACTGATAAGCTTAGAGTTGGAGATGATATTGCTTTTTATCGTTTTTTCGATTCAAGTGATCCCAGTGAAAACAAACTGATTTTAATTCAAGACTTTGACAATTTGCCTGATGTTACCAGTGAAAATCGTGTAGTTGGAACAACAACAAAAGAAGATGCGATTAAGAAAAAGGCAACTATAATTTTTCATAGAATAGAAGCTGTTTACATGGCAGAAGATGGAACAAGATTTTTTAAAACTAAAGGTGTTTCTAATAGTAGCGCAGATCCTTTTTTAATAAGAGATGAATTTGTAATAGGGAAAAATGTAATTAAATCGCATTTTTTTATGGATGTTTTGAGCTTTTGTTCAACTTCCACAGGAATGATTATTTTGGTCATTATTCCATTAAGCATTTTAATATTTTTTCAATTAATGGAAATCTTTGATATGGTCATTGCCATTTCTTTAGAAAAAAAAGTATTGTCGCTTACTGTTCCTTTTGATGATGCTGAAAGCTTAAAAATGAAAATTGGCAAAGACATGGGCGACCTTGATAAAATTTATTTTTATGATATATCTCCTCAAAATAGAAAAGATGAAGTTAAAGAATATTTATGGGGTTATTTAGACAAAAATGTTTCAAAAAAAGGAAAAAAATATTTAGAAACAGTTGTTAATGGTGTTAATGAATATAAAAAAGGAAGGGAAAAATACTGGAATTTTTGGTTTAATTATTATGGAAAAAAGCAACATAAAAAACTTAATAAACTAAAAAATAAAGCCGATTTAATAATATCGCATCTATCTGGCATAGAAGGATTTAAAAAATTATTGGCCAAAGGTCCTCTTAAAAATAAATTTTCTAATAAACATGATTTAAAAATTACAATAAAGAAAAATATAAAATTAAAACAATTTAAAAAAGTATAAGAGGTTAAAATGAGAATTTTTTTAATTGTTATTGATAGTTTTGGAGTTGGTGAACTTCCAGATGCACATGAATTTGGTGATGAGGGAAGCAATACTTTTTTACACATTTTGCAAAAAACAAATTTAATACTTCCAACAATGTCTTCTTTGGGATTAAAAAACATAGATGGTTTAAATTTAAATTATAAAGGCAAACTTATTGGAAGTTATGCAAAAATGAGTGAAAAGACAAAGGCGAAAGATACAACTGCAGGGCATTATGAACTTGCTGGAATTGTTTTGAATAAACCCTATCCAACATTTAAACATGGTTTTCCAAAACAATTGATTAAAAAATTAGAAAAAGCTTGCGGTTGTAATTTCATTGGTAATGAAGTTGCGAGTGGTACTGAAATCATTCAAAGATTAGGAGATTTTCATTTAAAGACTAAAGCTCCAATTGTTTACACATCTCAGGATAGTGTTTTGCAAATTGCTGCTTGTGAGCAAATTATTTCACTTGAAAAACTTTATGAAATATGCCAAAAAGCTAGAGAGGTTTTAACCGGCGAATACAATGTTGCAAGAGTTATTGCTCGACCTTTTATTAAAACAAATAATGGATATGTTAGAACCGAAAACAGAAAAGATTTTGCTCTTCTACCTCCTAAAAAAAGCATGTTAGATAAATTAAAAGATTTTGGATTTGATGTTATTGTTATTGGAAAAATAAATGATATTTTTGTTGGACAGGGTATCACAAAAGCAATGCCTGCAAAAAACAATAAAAGTGCGCTTGTTGCTATAAAAGAGTGTGTAAAGAAAAATTTTAATGGGCTTTGTTTTGCTAATTTGGTTGATACAGACATGTTATTTGGACATAGAAATGATATTCAAGGATATGCTAATGCATTAGAAGAAATTGACAATACATTTAAAAAAATATTACCTAAATTAAACGATAATGACATTTTTATTGTTACTGCCGACCATGGCTGTGATCCTACAACAACAAGTACCGACCATTCTAGAGAATATGTTCCTCTTTTAATTTATAGCAAGCAACTTAAAGCAGGGGTGAATCTTGGAACTTTAGATGGTTTTGACAATGTAAGCAAATCAATTTTAGATTATTTTCAGATTGAAAATTTTAAAGATTCATTCTTTAAAAAATTATGTAAATAATTTGCTTTTTTAATATTTTTCTTCTTTGTTTGTAAGTTTTAATAATGCAATTTAAAAAATTATGAAAGACAAATCAAATTCATAATTTTTTTTATTAAAAATTTTTATAAATAACTTGTAAAACTAAATGCATTATGTTATAATTTCAAACAGTCAGTTCATTGACAAATTAACACCCATAACCCATTTGTCAACCGTTGCCTTTTTAAGGTTGTTGGCAGAGTACTAGAAGGTATGGGGAAGATTAAAAACAAGGAGGAAACAATGTCGGTTATTTCAATGAAACAATTTCTAGAAGCTGGTGTGCATTTTGGGCATCAAACAAGAAAATGGAATCCTAAAATGAAAAAGTATATTTTCACATCAAGAAATGATATTCACATCATTAATCTAGAAGAAACAACCTTATTGGTTGATGCTGCCTACAATTTTGTTAGAGATACTGTTGCAGCAGGTAAAAGCGTGCTATTTGTGGGCACAAAAAAACAAGCACAAGAAGCAGTTAAAGAAGAGGCTGAAAGATGTGGAGAATACTATGTCAACACTCGTTGGCTTGGTGGATGTCTTACAAATTTTAAAACTATTAGAAAAAGAATAGACAGACTCAATAAACTCAATCAAATGGAAAAGGTTGGAGAATTTGATCTTCTTCCTAAAAAAGAGGTTTCAATTTTAAAAGCTGAAAGAGATAAACTTGAAAGCAACTTGGGTGGTATAAAGGAAATGCGTGAGCTTCCTGGTGTTATTTTTGTTGTAGACCCAAGCAAAGAGCATATTTGTGTGAAGGAAGCATTGCATTTAAACATACCAATTGTTGGACTCGTTGACACAAATTGTGATCCAACAGGAATTGATTATGTCATTCCTGGAAATGACGATGCAATTCGTTCAGTTAAACTAATTGCAAGTGCAATTGCCGATGCTGTTATTGAGGCAAAAGAAGGAGTGAGTGCGGTTGTCAAACCTAAAGAGGTTGAAGAGGAAGAAGTTGTGGACCTTAAAGCAGTTTTAGCTGAAGTTAAACCTAACATTGAGCTAGCTGAAGCTAAAGATGAAGAAAAGAAACCAGTTAAAAAGAAAAAGACAGCCAAAAAACCTGCAAATAAAGAAGTTGTTGACGACGATAAAACCAAAAAAGCAGATAAGGTTGTTAAAGAGGAGGAATAAATATGTTTAGTGCAAATGATGTTATGACTCTTAGAGCACAAACTGGCGCTGGCATGATGGATTGCAAAAAGGCTCTTACTGAATGCGATGGAAACATGGAAAAAGCTGTTACATGGCTTAGAGAAAAAGGTATGGCTGCTGCAGCTAAAAAAGCTGGAAGAATTGCCGCTGAAGGAGTTGTGGGTTCATATATTCATATGGGTGGAAAAATTGGTGTTTTGGTTGAAGTCAATTGCGAAACAGATTTTGTTGCAAAATCAGATGCCTTTATGAATTTGGTAAAAGATATTGCAATGCATATTGCTGCTGCAAAACCAGAATATGTTTCTCAACAAGAAGTGCCAGCTGATGTAATTGAAAGGGAAAAGGAAATTTTAATTGCCCAATCAAGAAATGAAGGTAAGCCAGAAAACATCATTGAAAAAATGGTTGAGGGAAGAATCAAAAAATTCTATAAAGATGTTTGTCTATTAGATCAAGAATTTGTTAAAAATCCTGAAATGACAATTCAAGGTTTGATTAATGAAGCAATTTTGCAAATTGGCGAAAAAATTTCAGTTAGAAGATTCACCCGTTATGAAATGGGCGAAGGACTTGAAAAAAGAAAAGACAATCTTGCCGAAGAAGTTGCAAAAATGTCTGGCAATAACTAAACACTAAAATTTAATACTAAAAAAGGTCGAAACAATCAGTTTTGACCTTTTTATATTATTTATTTTTCTTGTGGATATTTTATATTTTTAAAAAACTTAACATGAATAAAAATATAACATATATAAAAAATTAATTAAAAAAATGTTTTACTATAGTTGTAAAACATTTTTTTGGGGTGAAAGATGGGACTCGAACCCACGATCTCCAGAGCCACAATCTGGCGCGTTAACCAACTTCGCTACATTCACCATCAAAAAAAGTATACTATAAAAAAACGAGTTTTGTCAACATTTACATTTAAAATTATTATAACAATTAAATTTAATTTTTTTTAATTTTCGGAAAATTTAATAATTTTCCAAATAAATTCCTGAAATTTAAGTATTAAGCAACTTTACAAAATTAATTTTTTTTATTGTCAAATTTAACAAAAAAAGCATAAATAAGAATAGTGTGTACTTGGTAAAGAATTTTAAAAGATTATTTATTGAATATTAATAGATTTTTTGAGGTGAATATGTTAAATATTGCAGTTTTTTTTGGCGGAAAAAGTGTTGAACATGATGTTTCAATAATCACAGGCAGACAGGTGTTGAATAATATAGATTCCACAAAATATAATGTTTTTCCAATCTATATTGATAAAACTAATAAATGGTGGACTGGGAATGATTTAGATTTGCAGCAAACTTATTTGCCTTTTGTTGAAAAAAAACATAAAAGGATTTCAATTATTTCAGGAGAAAATGTTTTAATAGTCAAAAGTGGATTGAAACAAAAAAAAATTAAAATAGATTGTGCGTTTAATTGTTGTCACGGAACTTATGGAGAAGATGGAAATTTGCAGGGTCTATTAAATTGTTTATCCATTCCTTTTACAGGAAGTGATACACTTGCTAGCAGTATTTGCATGAACAAGATAATAATGAAACGCTTGTTTGAAAGATATAATTTTCCTATTCCAAAATATATCTGTTTAAACAGAGAACATATAATGAATTATGAAAATATAAAACTTAAATTTCCATTGATTGTCAAGCCTGCAAATCTTGGTAGTAGTATAGGAATTTCAAGAGTTGATAATAAAGAAGAACTTTTTAAGGCATTAGAAACCGCATTTCATTTTGATGGAGAGGTTATCATTGAAGAGGCTGTGCAAAATCTTAGAGAGATAAATTGTTCTGTACAAAAAATTAAAGATGAGATTGTTACCTCCGATTTGGAAGAGCCAGTTTCATGGGAAAAGTTTTTAAGCTTTGATGATAAATATGTGCAGAAAGGTAAAAAAAGCGGACAAAAACGCAAAATAAATGTTAAAATTGGGAAAAGATTAGAAAATAAAATTAGAAATATTTCAAAAATGTGTTATGAACATTTTAATTTGTCGGGTGCGATAAGAATTGATTTTTTACTTGATGATTTAAAAAAAGAATTGTTTATTAATGAAATAAATACGATTCCAGGTTCAATGGCATTTTATTTATGGAAAGGAAAGGAAATTTCTTTTAGAAAACTTATTGATTTACAAATTGAACAAGCGCTTTTAAAAGAAAAGCAAAAATCATTAAATCAAACTGAATTTAAATCCAACATTTTATCTCAAAATTAATAATTGTGTTTGTAAATATTTTTGTTTATGATATAACAAATGCATGAGAGTAGTTGCTGGAAAGTATAAGGGGAAAAGGTTAGAGTTTCCAAAAGACGAAAAAATAAGACCCACTGCAGACATGGTGAAACAGGCCTTATTTTCTAGTTTGTTTAATGTTGAAGGTTTAGCTTTTTTAGATTTGTTTTGTGGATGTGGTGGAATAGGAATTGAAGCATTATCGCGAGGTGCTAAACTTGTTCATTTTGTCGATAAAAGTTCTAAAAGTATATTATATACAAAGCAGAATCTTGTTGGCATGGAAACAAATTATAAACTTTTTAAATGCGACTTTCAATCTTTTTTAAAAAAGATAGATTGTTCTTATGATATTATTTTTATGGATCCTCCTTATGCAAATTTAGAGTTTTACCATATTGCTCTTAATTTAATTTTTGATAGAAAACTTTTAAATAAAGACGGAAAAATTATTATAGAACATGATAATACTTTGATTGGCAACTTTAAAAATTATAAGCTTTTGTCCACAAAAAGATATGGTAAAAAATATTTAAGTTATTTACAACCTAATTGCTTTTAAACAATTTGAACATTGATCATCTTTTCCAGTTTGAACAATTATTATATCTTTATTTTTTGCAAGATTTAATTTTTTTGCCAATAATTTTGCATATTCTATCATCTCTTCTTCTGAAAATGTTTTTTCTTCAAAATATGGCATGACATTCCAAGAAAGAGCCAACGAATGAAAAGTCTGCGGATTTCTAGTTATTGCCACAATTGGCACATTAATTCTATGTCTTGCAATTAAGTTTGCACTATTTCCTAAATTTGTATAAACGAATATTGCTTTTGCTTTTAAGTTTATCGCACTTGTGCAAGTTGATTGTGAAATAGAGTCTGCAAGTGAAAGTGATTTTTTGTGCGTATCAAAAAACAGTTTATTATAATTGATATGTTTTTCTGTTTCAAAAGCAATTTTGCTCATGGTTTTAGTTGTGTAAATAGGGTATTTTCCAACTGCTGTTTCTCCAGAAAGCATAATTGCTGTAGCCATTTCGTAAATTCCATTCGCGACATCGGAAACTTCGGCTCTGGTTGGTCGAATACTATTAGTCATGCTTTCTAACATTTCGGTGGCGATAATTGAAATTTTACCCATTTGATTTGCAAGTAAGATTGCTTTTTTTTGAAAAACTGGAATTTTTTCAAGAGGAATTTCGACCCCTAAATCGCCTCGTGCCACCATAATTCCTTCACATTCACTTAAGATTGAAGACAAATTTTTAACGCCCTCTGCATTTTCAATTTTTGCAATTATTTTAATGTTTTCTCCACCATTTTTTCTTAAAAAATCCTTTAACAAAACTATATCGTTTTTGTTGCCAACAAAAGATGCCGCGATGATTTCAACTTTGTTTTTTATTGCAAATAAAAGGTCATGCTTGTCTTTTTCACTCAGATATTCACCTTTTGGTGCAATATTAGGAATATTAAGACCTTTACCATTAGTAAGTTTGCCACCAAATAAAACTTTGCAAACAATTTCATTTTCTGTTATCTTTTTAACCTTTAACACAATCATCCCATTGTTGGCATAAATTTTATTTCCTATTTTTATGTCATTAATAAGCTCTTTATAAGCCAATGACACCTTAGTTTCATCGCCCAATATTTCTTGAGTTGTAAAAGTAAAAAGTCTATTTTTTTTTAATGTTATTTGTCCATTTTTAAAATTCTTTATTCTAATTTCTGGGCCTTTGGTGTCAAGCATAATGGGAATTGGGACTTTATGTTTTTCTCTAACCAATTTGATATTATTAATTGTGTTTTGCAAAGAAGTTGAATCTCCATGGCTTAAGTTTATTCGTGCAACATTCATACCATTAAAATATAATTTTTCAAGAACATCTATTTTATTACAAGCAGGACCAATTGTGCAAATGATTTTACTTTTTCTCAAAATAGCTTCTCCTTTTTAGGAAATTTTAACAAAAAAAACAATAATGACAAAACAAAATCATAAAAATAGCGTTACTTTATTAAAATAGTCCATAATTTTTTTTTTGTTTCTTTGACTAAATTTTTTAAATGATATACAATATTAAAAACTAATATATTTTAGTTGAAAAAATAAGGAGTTTTTTATATGGCAAATTTAAATGTTGCAATTAAAAAAGCCGAATTAAATAAATTTTATAAAATATTGATTTTACTCGTGAAAATTTTTATCATACCAATTTTATTGGTGTCGATTTTATGTTCAATTTGTTTTTTGTCAACAAAATTAAATGGCAACATTCCAACACTTTTCAATTCTAGTATTATTACAATAAATAAAGATATTGACAATTTTAAAGAAGGTGAAAGGGTAGGCGTTTCTAGAGTCGATTTTTCAGAAATTAAGGTGGGCGATTATGTTGCATATTTTGAACCAATTGAAGAAGAGGCAAAAAATGGTTCACAAGTTTTATTTAACAAAGTTGCTGAGATTACGATAAATCCAGAAACCAATGAACCAATTGTGGCATTTGAAGGCGAATCCTATTATGTTGTGAAGAATGCTATCATTGGAAGATTTGTTGAAAAAAGTAATTTTGCAAAAACAAGTATAATGTTTTTTTCATCAAGATATACTTTAGTGTTTCTTGATTTATTGCCACTAACTTTGCTTTTAATAGCCTTGACAATTTATATAATAGAAGTTAAAAATGTTGAAAAAATTAATCAAGAGTTGGTTGCCTTCCAAATGGAAAAAGAAATGCAAAAACAAAATATTGAGCAAAATAATCAAACAACAAAAAAACAACAAATGGCAGATGATAAGACTCTTCAAAATATTACAGAAAACAAACCTGTAGAAAATTTAAGCAAGGAAACGCAAACTATTTTGCCCCAAAAACCTTTGCCAGCAAAACCTGAATCAAAAACAATTCAAAAAGAAATTACACATCGACAGTCCATTCCACCAAAAGCACCTTTAAAGAAAGAAAATATAACTAAAAATGAAGATAAATTTGATAAAAGTTCTTTGGAGAAAAATTTAAATAAAACAGCCAAACAACCGGTTTATAATTCTACCGAAAAACAAAGGATGAAAAACAGGTAAAATCTTCTTTAAACGTGATTAAAAATGGCAAAGATTCACATGGAGCACCTGTAGGGAAAGCACCAAGAAGGCCTCCTGCTGGGAATTAGTTTTTTAAATTCAGGTTAGAACCTGAATTTTTTTTATATAATGCTTTTTCAAAATTATTAACAATTTTTGAAAATTAAAAAATTAATGATTATAATTTTTAATTTAATTAATATTAGTCTTATTAATCAGACAAACTTCATATAATAAATATTGTAGAATTTGTCTGTAGTAGCCAAATTAACACATAAATTACAAATAAAACGCTTTAAATAATAATTTGTCTAAAAAACTCGTTTTATAAAAAAAGCAATGCAAAATTATTTGTAATTAATTATTATATTATAGAAAACAAGTAGAAGGAAGTAAAAAAATGATACATTTAATTGTTGATTCCACATTTGGGATAGAAGAAGAATTTGCAAAGGAAAAAAATATTGAAGTGGTTAGTTTGAAATTGATTTTAGATGATAAACATTATGTAGAAGGCTTCGAAAAAAATTGGAGTGAGTTTTATAATGACCTTGAACTTTCTAAAGGTTTTCCAACAACTTCACAACCTAGTCCTGAAGATTTTAAAGATGCTATTAGCAAAATCTTGGATAAAGATGGAAATGCGGAAATTTTAATTTTAACTATAACACAATCTTTGAGTGGTACAATCCATGCTGCAACTCTTGCAACAAAAGATTTTAATGGCAAAAAAATTGTGGCTCTCGATTCTAAAACAGGAACTGCAGGTGGAAGAATATTAGTGGAAGAACTTGTGGAATTAATAGAAAATGGTGCCACTTTTGAAGAAGTGATAGAGCAAACTAAAATTTTACAAGAAAAAATTCAAGTTGACTTTATACCTGCAACCATGGAATATTTAAAGAGAGGAGGGAGAATTGGTAGTTTATCTGCAACAATAGCTTCTATATTAAAAATTAAGCCTATTTTTAGATTTAAAAATGGTGTTGTGTCAGTGGTAAAAAAGGTTTTAGGATTTTCAAGAGCAGTTGGAGATATGGTTATGCAAGTTCCAAAGACTTTTAAAAAGGTATATCTTTTATACATTCATAAAAGCGAAAACATTGAATTGATTAAGCAAAAGTTATCGACTTTATTAGGAATCAATAATCCAAAAGTATTGGCTGTAGGACCTGTGTTTGGAGCTCATGTAGGTGTTGGAGCGGTTGGCATAGCATCCATTTGATTTGAGGTGTAAAAAAGTTATGCAAAACATATTTACAAATTAAAATTTTATTTGCAACATCTTTTTAGTCTAATTTGGCTGTTTTTTTTGGTGGTTTAATTGGGCAAATATAACAAATGAAATCGAATAATGCTTAATAGACTAAATAATAACAAAAAACTATAATAATTAATAAAAATTTATAAAAATTATAGTTTTATTTTTATAATAAAATAAAGAGTGAATATTGCTTGTTTAAATAAACATAATAAAAGTATGTTAACAATAATTTTAAGAGCAATTATAGTTTATTTTATTGTACTTATGGTTTTTAGACTTATGGGTAAAAGACAGATAGGTCAAATGCAACCATTCGAACTTGTTTTAACCCTTATTATTGCCGATTTGGCAACCATTCCAATGGCAGAAATGAGTGTGCCATTGTTGCATGGAATTGTGCCTCTTTTTACTCTGGTGATAGCTCATTATGCCATAACTATAATAAGTAAAAAAAGTATAAAATTTAACAGGCTAATTAGCGGAAAACCTATAATAGTTATCAATCCAAATGGAGTGGATTATGAAGCCTTAAGAGAACTCAATGTTTCAATTGATGATATTTTTGGTTCAATTAGAACCCAAGGCTATTTCAAATTAGAACAAATTCAATATGCGATTATGGAAACCAATGGAACCATGACTGTTATGCCAAAAGCTGACTATTCTCCAGTTACGAATGCGAATTTAAAATTAAAAGTTGATGATGAAAGCATCCCAATTACTCTTGTAAGTGAAGGTTCTTTAATGAAAGAAAATCTATCTCTTGCAAAAGTTGACAAAAACTTTATTCAAAGTGTATTAAAAAAAGCTAAAATTTCTTCACTAAAAAATTGCGTTGTATTAACGATTGATTCTAACAATATGATTTATGTTCAAGAAAAAGGTAAAAAATTTCAAACCTTTGAGGCGGAAAAATGTTAAAAAAATATATTTATTTATTAATCATAATACTTTTTCTAGTTGGAGTTTGCATTTGGGAAGATTTGTCGGTTAATATTTATTTGCAACAAATTGATGATGCTGTGGCAGAGATTCAGGCATTAGTAGCTGATAAAGATGCAATTAACAGCTATGATATTTTAATGACGGTTGAAAATTTAGAAGAAATGTGGATGAAAAATGAAAACAATTTATGTATTTTGGTAAATCATAAAGATATTGAAGACATAGGAATGGAAATAGCACGGCTAAAATCAACCATTGCAACAAATCAAATAGAAGATTTTAATGCCAGTTTGAGTCTAGTTAGATTTTTTACTGAAACATATCATCATGTTATGGGAACAAGTATTCAAAATTTACTTTAATTTTTTGTTTTATTCTTAACTTTAAATTTTACAATTTTAGGTAATTTTATTTTTTCACCTTTAAAAAATTTAAATTTTACAAACCAAGCATTGTAATCTATTAAATTAAATACCATACAAAGAATAACAAAACATATTGCACCTATGCTACAAGTTATTGCAAGTGTAAAGAACAAAGTGAAATAATTTGAAAGAATATTGGCGAGAAATGAGGTGAGAGCAGCAACTGGAATTGTTAATGCACACATTAAAATAAATGGCTTCATTAGTTTTAATTTTGCATTGCTTTTCTTTTTTATCATTCGAATATTTAAATATGAAGCGGTTGCTGTGCAAATTCCCATTCCCCAAATGAGTGCTTTAACACCTATATATTTTGGCAGAAACCAAACACATAACAATAGCATAATTGCTCCAATAATGTAATTTTTTAATGATTTGACTTCAAGACCAAGTGCATTTAATATAGACGATGTAACATTTGTAAGACCAATAGGAATCATTATCCACGCTGCCGATGCTAAAAGATTTCCACTTTGTACATTATCATAGAAAAATAATCCGATTTGTTGTCCAGCGCCAATAAATAAAGGAATAAAGATTGCTGAAACAAAGAGTGAAAACAATATTGATGTGGTAATTCTATTTTCTATGTGGTTTGTGTCTTGTTTCGTTACTGCAGACGAAATGTCGGGTATGAGTGCCATTGAAAGTGACCCAATAATCGCTGATGGAATAAAAAGTAAGGGCATGGTCATTCCTATAGCTATTCCATATTGGGATATTGCTTGGGCATTTGTAAAGCCAGCGGCTACAAGTCTTAATGGAATTAAGATTGCAATTACGGGTTGAACTAAACTGGTTGCAAGTCTTACTAATGTAATAGGTGTAGAAGGCTTTATAACATCTTTATAAATGTTTTTTGGTTTTCCAATTCTTCCACCGCTAACAAAAAATATTATAATTATTAAAATTGCGGAAAGGGCACAAGCAATACTCATTGATGCTGCTGCTGTTGTTGCTCCATCGAGCACTGTAAAAGTTGTGCCAAGCATTATTACGCATATTAATATTCTTACTAGTTGTTCAAACAATTCCGATATACAAACGCCAAAATAATTATTTTTTCCCCAAAGCCATCCTCTAAATGTGCCATAAATTCCAGAAAATACTACTGCTGGCAAGAGAACAATTAAAATATTAATACACCTTTCATCGGTAAAGATTTTTGTAAATAAATTTCTAAATATTAAAACAAATAGACAAACTATTAAACTTAATATTATAGAAAATATCATAGAACCAGCAATTAAATTTTTTTCAGATTGCTTATCTTGTAAGGCTGTATATTTGGCAGTATTTCTTGAAATTATTAACGGAATTCCGCTAGACACAATTGTAATAAGAACCATAAATATGGAAAATGAAACCTGATAAATTCCAAGTGCTTCTGCGCCAATAGCGCGTGATAAATATATTCTAAATAAAAAGCCTGCAAGACGCGTTAAAATTGAAAAAAAGGTTATTAGCGCCACGGCCTTAAAAAGTGACTTCACATTAAACTCCTATTTTATTAAAAAGTCTATATCTATTAATATTTATTTTTTTCGTTAAATATAACTAAAACAAAATAGAAGTAATGTTGCTATTTTAAAATGAATAGACTAATAATATGAAAATTACTTATTTAAAAAAAGGTGAAATTTACAAAGTTAATAGTCAAGATGATATTAATTCATTGCATTTAAAGCTAGGAGTTTCTAAACTGGCGCTTTTGAAATATAACAAAATAGAGTTTATTGAACCTGGTGATTTGTTGCTTATACCTTCCTATCAAATCTATTTTGTTAAACCTGCTGATACCCTGCAAACTATTTCACAAAAATTTGGAGTTACAGTTGAAGAAATTAAAAGAAAAAATAAGATTAACAATATTTTTATAGGTCAAATTTTATGTATCTGATTAAAATGATAATAAATATTATATATATTTTATAAAAATTGCTTTTATTTTTTATTTAGGATGATGTATGAATAAATCTAATAATAACAATAATACTTTTTTTTGAAAAGAGTGTGACGCCTCCTGCGAAAAGTTTGAGTGCAATGTATTTGGCGCATTTGGGACTGATTTTTTCTAATTTGGCTATTGTTTGTGTGATAATAGGCATGCTTTCTTTTATTTCTGTATTCCTTCAATTAACTATATTCATTATTTTAGTGTTGGGCTGTTATGCACTCTTGGAATTATTCTTTTATATGTCCCAAACTATATGTAGCTTTTTCAAAAAAGTGCAGACTATTTAAGCTATGTAACTGATGCTGTAGCAAAAATTGCTCCATATATTTTGATTGTTGGGATTGTTTGTGCAATTATTTCAATTATTTTACTTTCCATAGATAGATATAATTCACATGTGGGGCGTATAGTTTTCATCTGTAATTTTAGCCATTACGATTATTATATTAATTTGTATATTCGCTGGGGTGATACAATGAACCAACTGAATTTAAAGATAAGCGGAGTGTGGAATGTTAAACCTGTTATTTTGATAGATGACAAGCCTGTTAAATGGAAAAAAATAAATATGGGAACATTGATATAACTAGAACAAAATGGTGAGTATTATGAATTACAATGAAATATTAAAAAAAATAATGAGAAATGAACATGTTGGGCTTGAACAAGCTAGCCTAAAATTAATTAAAATTTTGGATGAAAAAATAAACTCTGAATTAGATTCATTAAAAGATGTTTTATCTGATGAAGATGTTGAAAAAATAAAAATTTTACTTCTTGATTTAAAAGGTTCTGCTGACAATGAAATTTTAGATAGATATTATTCTAAAACACCTTCTATTAAAACTTTAAAAAGACACTCTATGCTTGCTAATGGAAAGGTTATAGATGAATACAAAATAACTAGTATGATTAAACCAATATGTGAAAATATTGTCAAATATAGAATTGTTAATGATGAATTAAGAGCTAGTTTAGAAAATGCAAGAAGATACGATGAACTTTATATTGAAAAATCTGAATGCTGAAAAAATATAAACAAACAAAAGTCAGATGTGAAGCGCATTAATAGTTTGAAACAATTGTAAACTTGCTAATTGCGTTAGTTTTTGTCTATTATTAAACTTTAGTAAAATTTTTACTAAAGTTTTTTTAATTAAAATAAATTAGCATTCTATATGACTCACAGATTTTTAAAGATTTTAATCTAAGTGGCAAACTTTATTAGGTGGAGTTATATAACTAACTGAAGCAATAGCATAAGGTTAAAACAAGCAAAAACTGAAGTTTTTTTCATCACTGTTTGAATAAACATCAGTTTTGTTTGCAAATAATTTCGTCGCTTGCAGACAAAATGTCCGATAATAAAAATTCATATAAAAGAAACAGAGTTTCTCAATATGTTAGTGATGTAATTAAGAGTAATTTTAAAAACAATTTATCAAATTTGTTTTACATTAGAAATTTCTTTTAAAGAATTTTTTTATGACAATTTATTAGATAATTATATGATTAATTAAAAATTTTATAAAAACGGGAGTTTTAGTCTAGTAATTTTGAAACTAGCGAAATAATTAACACTTTAATCAACTATGGTTAAGGTGTTTTTTACTCTCTCTTAACAGCCACAAAAACAAATAGTTCTGCCGTTGTCAAGGATTGGAGCCGTTTGCGACATGCACTTTAACCTTGACAACAAAGAATATTTGTTTACCATAATAGAAAAGAGAAGAAAAAAGAATAACAAAAAGCGAAAGTGTGTTACGTTCACCAACACTTTCGCTTTTTGCTTTTATTTATTTAGTTGTAGGTGTGCTTGTCTGTCGGAGCGTAGCGACGACACTTGTATCAAGACAAGCACACGTCTCCGTGCCAAATTATAAATCAATTTTTTTAAACTTTTGCATAAATGCAAGCCCACCTAATGAATCATCATCTATTAATTTAATTTCTATTTTTTTACATATCCTATTTACATAATTATTTATTTTTCCTTGCACTAAAGGACTTATTGGTAAAATCTCAGGATTGTAATTAATTAATTGTGCAATGGAAGTCCATGTTTCGTTTGGCATATCAATGATTTCAACTACTACATCCAATATAATATTTGTTTCATCTTCGCTTATTTGTACTGGCTCTCCAATTCTTTGCTCAAATTCCTTAATTACTTCTTTAAAAATATTCATTAGTTCTTCACGAGAATAATTTTTCATAATAACACTCCTTATTCATATAATAACACAACCAATTTAATTAGCAAATTATTTGGGATTAAATTACTTATGTATCACATAAAAAGTGCGTACATTAGTTATGTATTCGCTCTTTTTACTAGTTTCAAAAGTTTGTGACCTTCGTTTTAATAATTTTTAAGAAATGATAAGATTATACTAAAAAAATTATAAAATTTATTGACAAAATGTTTGTAAAGTGCTAAGATAATTAAGCATATCGATGTGGGGGTATAGCTCAGCTGGCTAGAGCACCTGCCTTGCAAGCAGGGGGTCATCGGTTCGAATCCGATTATCTCCACCAAAATTCACCTTTATGAAATTGTAGATTTCCCGCACTTAAAGAACTTGCGGTGGCAAAGCCAAAAGAGTTCTATATCATATAATGGAATGTAGCTCAGTCGGTTAGAGCACCACCCTGATAAGGTGTGATAACCTGTTGGGTCAAGTCTTCGAGAGTTGCTAAACTCGTTAAAACAAACTATATAGAGATGTAGCTCAGCCGGTTAGAGCACCACCCTGATAAGGTGGGGGTCGGTGGTTCGAGTCCACTCATCTCT
>CALWMK010000016.1 GCA_944381825.1 uncultured Clostridia bacterium | reverse complement strand
TTCAGTTTTTGCTTGTTTTGTGTAAACAAAACTTAAATTTTGATGCAAGCAAAATTTAACATCACATAGTTTATATTTATTAATTATATGAAAGAAAAATGCAAAAGAATGTTGTAATTATTTAAAATTTATTTTTTTTCTAACTTGTCAATTCGATTTGAATTATCATCAACTTTTTTAAATTTTTTTTCTGCTTCTCTTTGAATTTTTTGTCTAGCAGTTTCTTCTTTTTGTATTTTCTTATATATCTCTTGTTGTTCAATTTCTTTAGCACTCATGCCTTTAAAAGCCATTTGCATACTTTTAAATCCACCTTTGCCCCCTCTTATCGTTGCACTTTTAACCTCATCAACATATAAAGAAGTAAAAGCATTAATATTTTTGATTCCTGGAGCATGAATTGCTTTTGCAACTCTTTCCGATCTTTTGGCACTTCTTTCAGATTTTGCCCTTTGAATTTCTTGATTGGCAAATGATTCAGCTTGTTGATTAAATGCTTCTAAACCTGCTCCAGCCTTTGCATCACTAAAATCATTGTAATTTTGAAGAGGATTTTCGCTTCTAGAGGAAACTTGCTCTGCAACTTCATTTTTTGCCTTATAGCCTTCTGCTGTTTTATACCATTCGTCATAGTTTTGAGATTTGTCGGTTCTTTTAGCATATCTTTGATTCATTCGGTCTTTAAAATCTTGGTCGCTGTTTAAATATTCGTCATATGCTTGTTCCGCCCCACCACTTAGCCAATTGTCTGCGGCATTTTTTCTTCCAACTGCTTCTGCTCGTTTATTAGAATTAGAATGAATTACTCTGGACCCAGCTTTTCCTATTTCTTTGACAACTTTCCCAGCCGCAGCTGTATATGGGGCAGCGACAAGACCAGCAGCCGCACCAGTTAATTTGGCAGATTTAGCCAAGGTGGCACCAACAGACTCCGCAATCTCCGCTCCAGTTTTAGCTGCATCACCAGCACCAACAAGACCGCTTAAAAGACCAATAAAGCCCTCAACACTCATTAATCCAACTAATATAAATAAAGATGAAATAATTAAATTTAAAATTCCAATAGCACCATTAGTTGGTGGGAAGAAATCTATTCTATTCAAATATGGTAAAATCAAAAAGAACAAATTCATCCCAATAATTGCACCATAGGCTGTAAGTGCTTTTGACAAAAAGTTTTTTCTCCATTCACCAAAAGCCTTTCCTCCATCAAGTGGCATAACCGCAATTATTGGAGGAGATATTATGAATAATGCCGTCATCTCAACAATTCTTTTCATCAAACCAAAAATTATATTAACAAACAATTTTAATGCAATTATCAAGAATGCAAAACCAATTATGAAATTAAATTCCCATAAATTATAATAATACCAAACAAGCCCAACATTATATTTTGAAAAGGTGGAAATTTTTATATTATTTGATACACCAAAAATATCTAATGCATTAACATCATACATAGGACCTTCATCAATAATTAAAGAATCAGGAGTTTTCAAAACCACACAGTTAGCAAAGGCCTCATCAAGTATTTGGGCACATTCCTCTTTAGAATTGCCTTGATTTAGAATACCAAAATTTGAAAGCTCATTCTGCCTTATATATTCATAATATCCTTTGCTTTGTCCGCCATATTTTATAGTTTCATTTTTTCTTATTCGATTACAAGTATATGCGGCTGTTTTAAACATCACACCAGAAAATGTGGTTGTATTTGAAGCTGACCTGGCACCAAACAAGTCATAATTAACATAAGAATACACCCCCGAACCCGAATAGGTTTCGTGCGATTCTAATTTGCTGATTATTTGTTCTGATGAAAAGAGTTGCCCACCATAGTTACTTGTTGTAACATTATCAAGCGCCGCCAAAATTATATCACTTAATAAAAGCCCAAAAACACAAGAGAGCGGAACAATAAAAAACAAAAATAAACTTTTTATACTTTTTGAAATGATAATAAATTTGTTATTAGAAGGTTTTTCTTTAGAAGAATCACCATCTGGCATATATTCTTGTCTAATCACAGCAATAATGGTGGCTAAAATTAAAAGAATAACACCAAAAATTACAAGCGCCCAAAAGGCATTTTTTATTGCGGGATATCTTGAATTTGATTCAAATATACTTTGAATAAAAGTAAGTCCGATGTCACCAGTTTTTGTTGCTCCGTTTTCATAATATGGGTCTAGTCCTGCAAGTTTTCTTAGAACTAATTGCATAGCATCCAAAAGCGACATACAACTGACGCATATAAAATATAAAAACTTTGGTATAAGATTAAACCAAGCAACTATCCAATCCCAAAAATTTACATCCAATAAAAGTGACATCTGATCTCCTTTTTTCCATGTTAAAATAAGTTAAATATTTATTTTTTTATTCGCATCAAATCTTGCTTTTTGTCTTTGTTCTTCATCTTTCTTAAGTCTTTTCTCAGTTGCGGTCATTTCAATTTCAGAAGCAGTTTTGCCTTTAAATGCCATAATCATGCTATTAAAGCCACCCTTGCCACTTGCCACAACTGAATCTTTAACTGCGTCTAAATATTGTCCACCTAATGAAATTATTTGATTAATTCCAACTGTTTTCAAAATTCCGCCAGTTTTATCAGCAATATTTTTCTTTCTTGCAGTTTGATATTGCAATCTATTTGCTTTTGATTGTTTACTAATGTAAGCATTTCTTTCTTGACTTTGTTTAATAAAGTCATCTCTTGTTATTCCAGTATTTTTTGCATAATCATCTTCTGCTTTTTTAAGGGCTTTTTTTCCGCTTTCGCTTTTCATCCATTCTTCTTTGGACTTTTTACTTTTCCAATGCTTACGATATTTATCCCAAGATTCATCCAAACTTTGTTGATATGTGGCGTCCGCCTTCATTTTTTCATCGTATTGTCTATCCCCTTCACTATATTCCCACGATTTTTGTGCATCTGATTGGGCTTTGCTTTTTTCTTTGTTTGAAACAAACATATTGGATTTCATATTAGACATTTTCCCAGCCAAATTTTTTCCCATTGTTGATTTTACGAAACTTTTAGCAGCAAATTTTCCCGCCACAGCGGGACCTGCAACAGCAACACCAACTGCGGCTGCGGTCAATCTTCCAGCTTTTGCCACGGCATCACCAACTTTTTTACTCATTTCTGAACCCGAGCTGTAAACATTGTCTGCACCAACCATTTTAGACATAAGGTCAATAAATCCTTCAACTGTCATCAAGCCCACAATTATAAATAGTGATGATATTAACAAATTTAAAATGTTTAAATTGCTACTAAACAAATTAATTTCATTTAAATAAGGCAAAATTAAAAATATAATATTCATTCCTATAATAGCCCCATAAGCTGCAAGAGCCTTGCTTAAAAATGACTCTCTCCACTTTCCAAAAGTCTTACCTTCATCAAGGGGCATGGTTGCAATTAATGGAGGCGAAATTATAAACAATGCGGTCATTTCAACAATTCTCTTCATAAGTCCTAAAACTATACTAAACATTAATTTTAGACCCACGATTACAAATGCAAAACCAATTAAATAGTTAAATCTCCACAAGTCATAATAGTACCAAACAAGGGCAACTCTAAATTTGGACATATGCACAACCTCGGACTGATCATTTAAAGACCATAAACCAGAACCTGCAACACTTTCCATTTCACCTAATATAATTTTATTATTATTAGAATTAAGTTTAACACAGTTTGCAAAAGCATCGTCAATCATTTGTGCACATTCTTCATCTGAGGAAGCCAAATTAAAAATTCCAAAATTTGAAAGCGATCCATTTCTCACTCTTTGGGCAAAAGTTTGTCCATTATAATCTTTGTCTAATCTTGCTCTATTCGCCTCGTAGGCGGCGGTTTTAAACATCACACCAGAAAATGTGGTTGTGGTTGTTACCGCACCATACTCATAAATGTCAAAATATGTATATGAAACTTCACCAGATGCAGTTTGTTCACCAACCAAATTTGACTTTACACCTTCCACAGCAAATAATGTTCCACCTACTTGTCCACCCGTTGTTGCACTATCCAATGTTCTCAAAATAATATCACTAAGCATGAGTCCAAAAATACAAGAAACTGGAACAATTAAAAATAAAAACAAACTCTTTAAACTTTGTCCGATAATAGTTAATTTATTATTATCAGCCTTGCCCTTTGTATATTCTTGACGAATAATTGCAATTATAGTGACTACAACAAGAAGCAAAACCGCTAAAATAACTAAAGCCCAAAAAGCATTTTTAATTGCGGGAAACCTAGGATTAGATTCAAATAATGATTTAATAAAACTAAGAGCAACATCACCGTTTTGCGCTGTTCCATCAACATAATAAACATCTAAACCCGCTACTTTTCTTAGCAAATATTGAAATGCATCAAGCAATGAACACAAAGAAGTGCAAATTAGATATAAAAATTTGGGTATCACACATATCCATGAATAAAACCAACCTTTTACATCTAAAATTAAAGACATAAATTTCCCTTTCGTTTATTTTTAGCCATTATAACAAAAAAATAACTAAAAGAAAAGATATTTTTTTAAATTTATTATATATATTATATAATTCAAAACTTTTATAGCAAAACTAAGTCAATTGTTTTATTTTTTACGCATATACAAACAGTTAAAACAATTCAAAAATATTAATTAAATTCATATTTATTCCAGTAGGACTGGTAAATTCTTGCTAATTAAACCAAGCAATTATGGTTAATTCCTAGTTTTGTGCCATAGGGTAGGACAACAAAAAAGGCAAGTTGCAAAAGCAAATCGCCTTGAATTGTTAAAATTAATTTTAAAAATATTTTCATATTTTTAGACAATTAAAACAAGCAAAACGAGGCTCTAAAAATGCATTAGAACAGAAGTTTACTAAAGACTATTCTAATGTGTTTTACAATAAACAAAGTATTGCGATGATTTTAAGCTTGAATTTTAAAAGTCGAAATCATCAAATCCACCATTAAAACTATTTCCTCTTAGCTTTCTATTTCTTTCAGCAATATCATAGTAGATTGTTTCTTCGTCTAAAAATTTGCTTTGCACATATTTTTCAACTGCCTTTCTTTTGTCAAACTGAGGTGTTTTATACCATGGTGTAAGCTGGGTTTTAATAGGATTTACCTGAAATATTTTAATAATTGCAGTGCCATTTGGAAGCTGACCAAGTTCATAAGGATAAATAAGCGGACGGTTAATAACTCTTTTGTTTGTTGTTTTGCTGGTGTCGTTCCCAGACTTTCCTGAAATACTTTCAGATTTATCTTCCATTTCAACAGAGATTTCACCACACATTTTTGAATATTCTTCCTTAGTTTTTTGATCCTCTGTTCCCAAATAGATTTGTATATTGCAATTTCCCCTAATTGTTTCGGCAACCTCTTTCCCGTATTTATTTTCTAATTGTGAATATGATTGCACCACCAATTCAAAAAATATCCTTCTTGAACGAGCAACCGTAATCATGCTATCCATTTTGGGAATTTTAGGCAGATTGGCAAACTCGTCAAGTAAAAAGTAAACCGTTTTAGCAAGCGACAAAGATTCCCTTTGACTGGCTGTTTCAATTAATTTCTTATAAATTTGAGAAATACACATGGTTGCAATACAGTGTCTGCTTTCTTTTTCATCTGGCACCTTAATAAAAAGCACGGTTGGTTTGTCTGTGAAATCATCAAAAAACATATCATTTCCACTTGTTGCATAGCAAATTCCAGCATCTTGGAATATGGAAATTCTTGACTGCAAAACACCCAAGTAACTTCGTGTGGTGTTCGGAGCATTATTGATGACAGTTGAGGTTAATGACTGAACTTTTGAAAGTTTGTTTCTTCCCATGTCACAATAACTTCTAAGTGTTCCAAACATATTATCTGGATCAGGGTCACGATAATTGGCGATTTTTGCTAGGTTATAAAAGTTAAATCTTTCTCTTGTCATTCCTAAATTTGGGTCTAGACTATCTTCAAGCATGGCAATCATAAGCCCATACAAAAAGTCTTGCGCACCACGTTCCCAAGAAGAATCTGTTTTACTTTCAATAGGAACAATCGTGGAAGCAATTTCCCTAAGTTCGTTTTCAGCCATATCAATTAGTTCTTGTTTTTTTGCAAGCAAATCACTTTGTATTGATTCTTTAGTTGGATATGCCACATTGTTATATTCATACCATTCTGGACCATAACTATTTGAAATTATTTTAAGCCCACTATTTTTAACTGGAGGAGCACCTTTGTGAACTTTTACCTCTCTTTCCAAGTTATGCGCTCTATGAAACATCATAAAAGAATTGTCCATTGGATTCCATCTTGTAGAAGCATAAGGATTGCGCAAATCGAGCGTCATAATTCTATAGCCATTTTCTTCAAGTTGAATGGAGTGATTATTGAATAGTTCACCTTTTGGGTCTGTTATTACCAAACAAGGTTTTTCTCCTGTTTTTGATAAAATTCTAATTGTTGGTTCAATTAAAAGGGTTGTCTTTCCCGATCCAGTAGTTCCAATAACCAAGGTATGGATAGGATTATACATATTCACCAAAAGTTTGCCATTAGACTCAAGATTTCTAATTACTATTCCACTCTTTTTCACATTTGGCAAATTATTATATGTTGTTGGCATAAATTTTGGGTCAGTAGCAAGCTCATGCAAGCTTATCCATCGAGAATCATAATATTGGCTTATTTTGCCACCATCATTCGTTTTGCCTTCCCCAAAATTATTTTTTGGCTTTTTATTTCCAGAAACTGCCCATAAAAGAGAAAGAATAAAACCAATAGCAGTAACTGTCAAGGTGGTAGGAGTTGTAAAAAGCTCAATAAAATTTGAAAATCCAGCATCACGAGTCATTCCTGCCAAAATTATTCCCAAAACATAAGATAATGCTGTAACTATTAAGATTTTTTTAAGTGCTTCTTTCATTTTTAACCCCTATTTTCTTTTTTTTATTGTTTTTTATAAATCTGTAAAAAAGTAAAATTTATTTTTTCATCTTCATATAATAATTTCCTTAAGTTTGAATAATATATTAAAATTTTGCTACAAGCTCTTTAAAGAAGAAACTTGAATATTGTCAGAATAATAATAAACTAAAAATATTAAATTTGCAAAAGCATTTGTAATAAATATATTACATTTTCAACATTATCTTGTCAATAATTTAAACATAAACAAGGTTTTAATTCTTTTATTTAAATTTTTTTTTAAAATTTATTTAAAAATGTTTTGAAATATATTTTTTTTATGATAGTATTAATTCGTAAATTAAATTGCATTGCATAAATGCAATTAAATTGCGAAAAATAACATAAACGATTTTTTTGGAGGTTTTTATGTATAATTTGGTTGCTATTGCAAATGCAATAATGAGCGTTGGTCTTTTAGGTGCTCCAGATCTTTCTGGAAAATTGCCAGAAGGCTTTGAATGGGTTCAAAACATTGTCAATGCCATCTACACTGTTCTTTGGCCTATATTAATTGTGGTTGGCGCTGCTGGAACAATTTATGCAATTGTTTTAGGTGTTAATATGGCAAGAGCTGATTCCACAGAAAAGCGTGAAGAAGCAAAAAAAAGACTTATAAATGTAATTGTAGGAATTGTTATTATCGTTGCACTAATTCTTTTCTTCCAACTTCTTCTAACAACAATCCTCCCTGCTCTTCTTCCAGATGTAGCTGGAGTATAAGCATAATTTCGCAATTTAATATAACCCGCTTTAGAGCGGGTTTTTTATTATTTTTTAAAATAAAAAATTTAAATCGAAAATTAAAATAATTTAAAAATTAAACATTCAATATAAATTCAAATATTTTTTTAATTAAAAGTATACAACAATATTATTAAAAATATGATTTTATTATAACAAAATTGTTCCATTATTATTTATAAGCCATTGAATATTTTATTTTTAATTGTTCACTACTATTATATATATAATAAATATAATATTATTTAATTTATTTATTTGCTATTTAAAATATTTATATGATAAAATTCAATTATAAATGGAAATTTAATTTTTTTAACAAGTTTCCAACATAAAAACTTGAACGAGGTTGAATATGAAGAAAAAAATTTTTATTGCAGGTTTATTTTCAATTCTTTGTTTTATGTTTGGATTATTCTCTTTAACTCCAAACAAAAATAACTATGTTTGGGCTGACACCACTCCAACATATTTTTCTTTATCTAAGTACACAAAAAACATAGATGAAAACAAAAATGTTACATACACAAAGATTGGAGAAGAAATCAATTTGCTTGATGCAGTTGTATTGCAAGAAAATCAAGTTTTAATTTTGAAACTTGGAGCACCAGGAGTAAATGATTATAGCAACTATGCTCTTACCTATTATTCAATGCAAATTTCAAACAACAATCAAAGCGTTAATATTTCAAGTGACTTTATAAAGTCTGAAACAAACAAAGCTGGTGACTTTGATTATATTGAGATTGTGCTTGATCCTTATGACAGCACAGACTCATCTTCATTAAAGGCAGAAGGTAGATATGATTTTTCATTTAATTATATGGAATTTTCAGAAACCAATTTTTCTCACAGCACAGTCAGAAACTTTAGTTTTTCATTTTATATGTTTAAACAATCAACCTACTTTATTGGAACAAACCCATCAGTTCAATATGCAAATGTAGAAACTTTCAATTCTGGAACAGCAACTTCATATTCAAGACAACATCAATTCTACTATGATAATATTGGTGACAACAATGTTTTAAATCTTCCTACATTAGCATTTGACACAAATAAATTTGAGGTTTTAATCTCTAAACAAGTGTATGGTCTAAATGCTCAAACTCGAATTTATCTTGACGAAAACGGAAAGCTTTGTCAAACAGGAAATATCGTAAAAATTTTCCAAAACGAAAATATGGCCATTATCACTTTTAACGATATTGGGGAATATCAAATTTATTATACCTTTGTTCATAAGGTTGGTAATGAATTTGAAACACTAAACAATTTAACTGCTTCAACAAGATATGAAAAGTTGAACATATTTGGTTTTCAACTTTATCATCAAAACATTAATGCAGAAAATAGCGATGTTAAAAATGAATTTAAAAGCTTTGATGAACAAAACCATTTGATTGCAGATAGGCAAACAGATGTAACATTCTTACATATCAATAATGATAATGTAGTTTTAGATTCAAATTATAATCTATATGTTTTTAATGTTAACAAATACAATTATAATTTTAATTCAGAAAATTTAAGTTGTCCTTCAACGAACCAACCACCCGTTGAATTGAAATTTAATGCCACCATTCAAAATGAAAGTTATATTTACAAATTGAATTCAAGAGAAAACAATTACAACCTTTGGACAAGAGAAAATTATACGGGCTCTACAATAAGTGAAGTCGGCACATATGTGCTTCAAATTTCTTATAAATCTTCGTTAAGTTACAATCAAGATAAGATTTACACTCAATACTTTTTATTTAGCATTTCAAACTCGGCTCCAAGCTATCAAATTTTAGATGAAAACAACAATTCATTAACTTCAAAATATACAAACAATGTTGTTTTTGTTAAAAATGATGAAAATTCTTCTAATCCGTTTAACTCACCTACAAAACTTTTAGTTTATAGCAAATTATTTTCTCAAGCTGAGTATTCAAATCCAATTGAAATTTTGCCTGGTCAAAGCACATCTTTTAATCAAGATGGAAATTATAAGGTTGAAATGAACTTTGGAAAAAATTTAAAAAAGAGCATTGTAAGTTATTTTACAATAGACACGAATGAAATCAGCGGGATTACAGCCAGATATGTGACAAGTGACTATGGAAGAATGATTAAGCAAGGCGAAGTTCAATTTTTTACAAATCAACCTTTTGTTTTGGAGTGGAATGAAAAATTGGCATTTGGCAATTTGACAGAATGTTATTACAAGTTCTTCCCTATTACAACAGATTTAACCTCTTTTACCTCTTCAGAACTTGAAAATTATTATGCACAAGGCAGGTTTGTTCCAGTAAAATATCAAATTGAATATTCACCAGATCAAAATATTTCAAAAATTCCGTATTCAAACACAATTTCTTCCTCAAATGTAAGTGCTGAAAATGTTTTAACGGAACAAGGTTTATATATTTTTAAAATTAATGACCAAGCTGGCAACGAAAAATATAAAGCTGTTGTGTTAGATTATTCTAAACCAATTGTCTTACAAAAAATTACCGAAACAGGCAATTTTATCACAGACTTTTCTGCCCTTAATATTGTTGCTGAAGACACACTTATGCAATGGGGAAAATTTAAGGTTTTAAAATTTAGTAATTTAAATATATCGAATTACAAAACTTCAACATGGGAACCAAACAACACCTTGATTCCTCAAATTGATTCATATTTGAAATATATATTATCAAACTTTGCAAACTCCAACATGCTTACACAAGAAAATTCTTGGTTTAAAACAATTTCTATTAACGGAGTTTCAAGACTCTATCTTGCATCAAAAATCAATACAAATCAAGTGAGAGTTCAAATTGGTCAAAACATTTATAATATTGATCAGATAAATTATGGTGGAGCAAGCATTATAGATGAATACTCGTTATTAATAAATGTCGCAGACAACCAAGGAAATATATATGAAAATAGTTATACTTTTTATATAAAAGATGAGGGTTGTGTTAATGAAGATTATGCTACCATTCATAATATTCAAGTTTCAACAGACATTTCTAAAACAACAGTTAGTTTTGAACAAGATGGGCAAAAACAGGGTTTAACTCAACATAATTATGAAATTGTTGATTCTAACTTGTCTAAAAAATCTTTGTTTTACATGCCTATCAACTATTCTCTTTTACAACTTCAATATTTAGCTTCTCCAAACCAAAACTCAATAGAATTAGAAAATATAAGCATTAAATTTTATCCCTTTATTTCAGACTATTTAATTTATACCGGTGTCACTCTTAATGACTTTGAAATTGCCCAATATTCATACTACACCTTGAACGAATATATTTCTTATACAAAGGGTTTGAATTCATATTATGACAAAACAAATTTTGAATTGACAACTGGGAATTACTCTTTACAATATTTACTAGAAAATGAAATATTAAAATATAGTGACTTTAAAAAAGGAACAAGTTTGGTTCTTTCTAAAACACCAACAGAAATTGAGGTTTACAATTATGAAAAAGGAATTAATCTTGGCACACTTTCGCAGGACCTTTATTCGTATGACATTAATAGTGTCTATGACTCAATAACTAAAAATTACATAACACAAGAAGGCAAATATGTCATAACAAGAAAATATAGAGAGTTAGATAATACCTCTCAAATTGTAGGTTCTAAATACGACTTTATGACAAGAGAAATAACTTTCTTTGTAGATAGACAAAATTTAATCTCTTCGCCAATAATGTGCAATCTCGAAACAAATCCAAATTTGCCAGAAAATTATCAATTCATAAGTAGAGTTGGCGGTGAAGCCTTTATTAGAATGCTAAATGACAATGAATTTGCTATAGACTTTAATGAACTATATAAAGCCTATAATTATCAAGGAGTGCAAACCGATCTAATAACAACAAATAAACTGCCTGTTAAACTTTATTTACCAATTTTCAAGTTTGGTGAAATTGTAAATGACAAATTTACAACATATTCAAACATGCTATTTTTTGATGAAAATGTGGAAAGTTATATTAATACTTTTGAAATGTCGGCATCAATCAAACATCTTTCTACTGGTAATACCATTTCTAGTAATTTTTCAATTACAATTGAAAACAATCCCCCTACTAACTCTAATGTTAATTTTATTGCTCTAGATAATGGAAAATATCTATACTTAAATGGTGTGCTCAAAAATGGGTATTTGGACATTGCAACTTTTAGTGCAAGTGGACAATATGAAATAACATTAAGTCAAAATGACAAAAACATTAAGGGAAATAAAAATTTAATAGTATTTTATTTGACAATAATTAATCAAGCTCCAAATTTTACTGTTCAAGATGAAAATGGTGTGGAATTAAACTCCAATATTGATAAATCTGTTTACTATACTAATGGAAGAAAAATCATTTTAACTTGGACAGATTCAGCTAATGATTATATTGCAAAAATTGATAAAAACAACATTGTTTATTACATTAATGGACAAAGATACATTATTCCAAAAAATGAAATTACAACAACTAATTTAACCAATTCAGTTGAACTTAACATTGAAAATGTTGCGCATGGAAATGAAATTTTAATCTCTATGCAATACGAAGGCGACTCGTCATTTTATCCTTCTGGAAGTTTTTCAGTGACAAAATCGGTTATAATAGATAGAGTTGCACCAACACAAAGTTTAGACAAACTTTTTGCAAAAGCAAATGAAAACAACATAATTAATGCTCAAAATTTACGCGAAGGACATAATCAAGACCTAGGATATAACCGCTCAACCACTAACACATCTAGCATATTCTACAATTTTGCTTTTGCTCTTGATAGAAATTTGTTTAATCAAATAATTTTCGACAAGACAGATAAAACCGAAATTTACTTTAAAAAGGTTGCAGATAAATACACTAATGCTTCAAATGCAGAATTTGATCCCTCTTCTAGTTCCGCATTATATCAAGTTAAATATAGTGGAGCATACATAAGATATGAAACTATTAACGATATTCAAAAAGATGAATTAAAAGAAGACACCTACTACGAAATTGTTGAAATTGACAATGCTGGCAATTTAACCGTCTATACAATTTATCTTTGCGACTTTGAAGCACAAGCTCAAAATGATACTCAAAAAGAGGTAATTAATTACACCTCAAACGATAAAACTTTAACATATGTAATTAAAGAAATTGTAGATTCAAATTATAATGTTGTTTTAACTGCAAAAAACAATCTACAAATTAATTCTATAAAAATATTAAATTATCCTTGGACAATTGTAAATTATAATAATAACAAATATATCTTCTCTCCCGACCTAGAAAACGGAGAGGTTTACAAATATTTTTCAACTGGAGAATTAACCAAAGTAAACTTGAAGAACGAATTGTTATTTGGAATAAATAGATTTAACTATGTTCTTAGTATTAATAATTTGCCAAAAAACAATATAAATCTACAACTTGCTGTGTCTAATATTGAATTATCTCACACCCTACCAAATAAATTTAATGAAAGTATAGAGATAACACCAACTTTTGCAACCTCAAGCACTCAAATTGATTGGGAAAAAATAAAAATTTGGGAGTTTGCACCAAATGGAAATAATGTTTGGATTGAGTTTACAAAAGGTTATAATGAACCTACTGGTTACTCTTCTTCAGATGCTTTTAATCTTGCACAAATGAGCATGGAAAATAATATTACATCATTTAAAATAACTTCTCCTAAAAATGGAGCTTATTATAGATATATAATTAACGATAATTTCCACACTCAAACTATTATAAACCATCTTTATGGTGATGAATTTATAGACACAATAATCAATTTTGATGGTAATAAGGAAATTTTAACAGATGAAATTTATGGAACAATGCACTATGTTTCAAATTCTGAGTTTGCTTTTAATTACTATAGTTCCATAACAAATGTGAATATTTCTATTTATAAACTAGACAAAAATTTAAACAACTTTACTTTAATAGGAAATTATCAGCCAGAAAATTTGCCAAGTGAATATGCGAAATATTTAACATATAGCAATCAATCTTATACACAAATTCGCATGCTAAAAAGTGAAAATGAGTGTTTAAAATTTACAATAACAGCAACACCTAAAATAAATGAAGGTGACGAAAGTGAAATTTATAACTTTATAATCTACAACATATTGCCAGAAATTAATTTGAAAGGCAAAAATGGTCAAAATTTAAATGGATTACTAGATAATACCATTAACATGACAAGTGATCCAGTCACCTTAGAATATTCAAACACAGAAAATTTCTTTTATCCAGTTCAAGTTTATGTTCAATATGAAAATGAAAATATTTTACCAGTTCCATCTAAAACAACCTTTTTTAAACCTGGAAAATATACAATTTATATGAAATACACCAATGCAATGGGAATATTTGACATTCAAAGTAAAACATTTAACATTTCAGATGCAACATGGCAATTCTACAGTGTTGTTCAATATGACCAAACAACAAAAACTTATGTAGAAGTTGAAAAAACAAACTCACCTTACACTCTTTCAAGTGGCAATCAAACAATAAACTCTCATTTTCTTGTAAATACTCTTGATTATAAAATTCTAGTAAATGATTCACAAAAAATTAAATATGAAAGCATTGGTGAAGCAGATGTAAAAAACAACATTGAAACTTTCATTTATTTAGTTTCGAATTATAAGTCAAACGAACCTACTATAAACTATTTTCAAGCTCAAATTGCAATATCCTACATCCCAAAAAGTGATAAACTAATAGATAAATTTTACTATATCGATGAAGCTGGAAACGAAAAACAACTAACCTATTCAGAAGCTAATTATACAGTTACTAAAGAACTAGAAAATGCAGATTCAGTAATTGTTAGTTGGAACAATTATTATAAAATAGCTGAAAATAAAATAACTACTCAAATTCGATATGGCGAAAGCAATCAAATAATTTCAAATGAAAACATTATACAAAAAGGAAATTTAAATTCAATAACCCTTAATCGTTCAGGACTTTACTATTTTACCTTTACAGATCTTTCAGGAAACACTCACAAATTTGATTACAATACACAAATTACAAACAGCACAAACACCTATGAATTTACCTATTTAAAAAATGTTTTGTTTACTGTTAATGGTGAAGCTCCTATTAACTATGCAATTTACAATGAAAATGTAGAAATTCAAATTCCATCTTATTCCCTTGCATTCTATGATGCAAATGCCAAACCGACAATAAATGTTTTGAAAAATGGAATGGTTTATGAAGATTATGATGTTTCTACACAAACAAGAACATATACTTTTGCTGATACAGGTTTATATGAAATAACCTTTTCGGCAAAGAAAAATGAAAAAGAATTAAGGGAAGAAAAATTTTATTTTCAAATTATAAAAGAAAATGAACTATTTTGGGCATATGACATAGAAAAATATGAAAATTATTATGTTGATAAAATCATTAAAAACGGTATTGATGTGACAGATAATTTTTCAACACAAGAACTTGGAGAATTAATATACATAAATTATTTTGACGAGCTAACAAATCAAATTGTATTAAAACCAAGGTTAAAAAATATTCTTCTTTCAATATATGATGAAAAAACTGGTGTGGGAAACTATGAAATTACAATTGCAACACAAAATGCTCTTGAACAATATTTTACTTTTAAAATTAAACTTTCAACCGCAATTGCGCCAATAAATATTTCACATGAAGAAGGGAAAAGCACAACTGATGTTGTAACAGTAACTTTTAATGCAATAAATCTTTATAATGCTGTTGGCGATTGCATTGTTAAAATAGCTTATTATGACGACATAATTTTAAACAAAGAATATTTTGAAGAAGACGGTTTCCAAGAGATTTATGAGGTGCCAATTGAAAGAGTTGGAACATTCTATGTGCAAGTACTTTCAGCAAGTAACAAACTAATTTTTAGCCAAAAAGTTGAAAGAAAACAACCACTTGACACTGTTGCATGGGTATTAATTAGTGTTGGAATAATTGTTGTTATTGGACTTACAGTTTTATTTGTTCTTTTAAGAAAAAAGATGAAAATAAGATAATATTTAAAAAATTAAAAATAAGTTCGCATTCCGCGAACTTATTTTTGTTAAAATTCAATATTTTAAATAATAATTTTAAATTAAAATTTTCCCTCTTTTAAAGTTATTGTTCTATTAAAAACAAGTTTTTCATTTGTTGAATCTTTATCAAGACAAAAATATCCCATTCTTAAAAATTGATATCTATCATCAAAATTAAATTCAACATCGCTTTCAATCAAACAATTATTTAATATAACTAATGAGTTTGGGTTTATATTATAGTCATCCACAGCATGTTCTTGACCTTCAACCACATCTGCGCTTTCTTCTTCCACCAAGTTGTCTAGAAGCCTAACTTCAATTTTCTTTGAATACTTTTCTGAAACCCAATGAATGGTTCCCTTTACCTTTTTTGTGCAATCAGAACCAGATTTAGTGTTTTTGTCATACTCACAATAAACACAAGTGACATTTCCATCTTTATCTTCATCAAAGCCAACACATTTAACAATGTAAGCACCTTTTAATCGCACCTCGCCATTTGGAAAAAGCCTTTTAAATTTTGGAGGTGGAACTTTTTCAAAATCGGTACGTTCGATATATAGTTCTTTAGTAAACTTATAAACTCTTTGGGTTGTAGTTTCATTTTGTGGATAGTCTTCTAAAAGAACATCCTCTTCACCTTCAAAGTTTGTTATAATCACCTTTAAAGGATTTAAAACCGCCATAACCCTCTTTGAAACGCTATTTAATTCATCGCGAACAAAATGTTCAAAAAATGCAGGTTCAATAAGTGCATTGCTTTTTGAAACTCCAGTAGCCTTAACAAAATTTTTCAAACTATTTGGAAGAACCCCTCTTCTCCTAAGCCCTCGAATTGTGTATAGTCTTGGGTCATCAAAACCACTTACCTTTCCATCTTGAACGAGCTTTTTAATGAATCTCTTTCCTAAAATAGCACCTTTAATATAAAGATTTGCATATTCAATTTGCCTTGAATGATTTTTAAGTCCACTATTTTCTACAACCCAATTATAAAGGGGTCTATGGTCCTCAAATTCTGGTCCACAAATTGAATGTGTTACGCCCTCTAAACAATCATCAAGTGGGTGGGAAAAGTCGTATGATGGATAAATTTTCCAAGAATTGCCAATTCGTTGATGGTGATTAGTCTGTATTCTATAAATAACAGGATCACGCATATTCATATTTGGACTAGCCATATCAATTTTAGCTCTTAAACATCTTTCACCGGGCTTAAACTCGCCGTTTTTCATTCCTTCAAAAAGCCTCAAATTTTCTTCAATAGTTCTATTCCTATATGGGCTTTCCACACCAGGTGTGGTTAAAGTTCCACGAGATTTTGAAAGCTCTTCTGGTGATAAGTCGCACACATATGCAAGGCCTTTTTTGATAAATTCTATAGCAATTTCATAATTTTTTTGAAAATAATCAGTTGCATAATGAATTTGATTCCAATGATAGCCCAACCATTTAACATCTTCCTGAATCGCATCAACAAATTCTTGGCTTTCCTTAGTTGGGTTAGTATCATCATATCTTAAATTGCAAACTCCACCAAATTTTTCGGCAATTCCATAATTTAAGATAATATTTCTAACATGTCCTATATGCAAATAGCCACTTGGTTCGGGCGGATGACGAGTTTGAACACAATCAAACCTTTTATTTTCTAAATCTTTTAAAATAATTTCTTCAATAAAATTTTCAGCTTCCAATTTATCTCCTTCGCTTACGCAAATTACATTGTAAGAATCACAATTGCTCCAATCAAACACAGACAGAGAAGAATTGTTATTGCAATTAAAAAATAAAGTTTAGTCGAATTCATTTCTTTTTCAATATATAATTCGGCAAGACTTTTGTCAAGTTTTTAATATAAATAATTTTTAAAATAATTCAAAAATAAATTAATCTTTATTTTTATTCTCATTATTATTTACGAATTGTGCAAGCCATTTATCCAATTTTAAATTATATGCCCTCACATTCTTGGCTTGAGCTTCACCATGCCAAGCATTTTCAACAATAAATTCATCTCTTAATTTTTCATCTATAGCCTCAAAAACTTTTCCATGCATTTCAAAAGGAACAAAATTATCTCCTGTGCCATGAATTAACAAAATTGGTGTTTTACTTTTTTTAACCTGTTCAACACAACTTTGTTCTTTCAAAGATGAGCCCATATATAATTGATAATAAGTATCAAATGTATTAAGCAAAGACCATGCCGGCAGTTTCAAATTTTTGCGCATAACATAATAAAACTCATTGTACACACTATCATAAGCAGAATCAGCAATGGCACACTTTACATTTGTTGGCAAATTTTCACCACAAGTCATACAAACCGTTGCTCCACCCATGGAAAGACCAAACAAAACAATTTGGCAATCTTTACCGAATTTTTTAATTGTAAAATCTATCCATTTTAGTATATCTAATCTGTCCAACCAACCCATTCCAACAACATCTCCTTGACTCATTCCATGAGCTCTGTTGTCAACTGCAATTACATTATAACCTCTACTATAAAAATATTTGCAATATGTCTGCATATCTTTGTAATTTGCAAAAAAACCATGTGAAACTATTGCAATTTTTTTATCATTATTGTCTGCTTTTAAAAATCTTGCATACAAAGTTAAATTATCTTCACTTTCTATGCTCAATATTTCATTTGGAAATTTATCCCACCATTTATAATCAATTTTATAGCGTTTTGCCATTTTTCTTAGTTTTCTTGAAACCCCACGACCTAAATGGTTATCTCTTTTTATTATAAGTTTAAAAAGCATTTTACCAGTTAAAAAATAAAAAATAATAAATAACACTAAGGCTACTACAACGCAAATTAAAACTATCTCCAAAGTTGATAATAAAAGAAAAGAATTATTAAACATGAAAATATTCTAACATATTTTTATATTATTGGCAAATTCAATTTATAATTAAGAAAAAAACTCTAAAACTATTTTTATTAAATATTTTTTAAAAAATCAAAACTTAAATTTATTAAAAAAATGCTTAAGAAATACATCAAATAATTATTATAAGTCGAATTTATGTTAAATTATTTTTATAAAAAAAGCAGTTCACTTATTAAACCGCTCCGATAAAAATTTAATTTATTTAAATATTTTTAAATTATTTCCATTTGTATGTTTTCACCACTTTTGGCATCTTGATAAGAAATCCAATAGCCATAATCTTCAGGTTTTTCCGTGTCTAATGGCAACCATTGTGCAATGCCTTCAAGTTCAACTGGTGGCTTTGCTTGAAATAATCCTGGAACCCCATAACAAATAAATTTCAATTCTCCTTCTTCATAAATTAATCCTACTACATAATATTCGCCCTTACCCTCATAATCAACCCTTACCCATTTTGAATTTGGAATAATTTGTTTTAAAAAATCCTCTTCTGGATAACTTTCAAAAAGCTCATTAATTTGTTGTTTGACATCATCAAAAAAACCAACTACTTTGTCTTCTTCTTGAACTGGTTGTTGTTCATTTGTGAAAAATGCTTGACGATATTTGCATGAGGCACAATCTCTTGCACAAGCTGCCATTTCTCCATCAATAAGGGCTTCTATTTCAGCTTTTTCTTTTTCATCATAATCTATTTCTAGTTCATCTAAAACTTTTTCAGTTTTTTCAAGATTGGGTTTTTCATCTAGTACACAAAGCGCTGAAGCAAGTTTAATTTCAGTTTGGGTTGGAAATTTCCCATCAGTGGAGCCATATAAAATTGGTTTTGCATCTCCTCCCACAAAATTTATTAATGCGCATGTTAAATTTTTACCTTCTTCCAACTTTGCAATTGAAGTTTCATCCTCAATTACAAATGTATACAATTTATTGTCTTTTTTAGTTAGCCCTGCTTTTAAAACCTGACCATCTTTTAAAATTCCTAAAGATAAAATTCCATTTGGCTCTTGTTTGAAATTGTAAAGTCTAACTTGACCTTCTAAACTGTCTTTAAATCTTTCGATGTTGACAACCGCTTTAAGAGCAGTATCATCTAATGCAGAAAGAACAAGAGTTTTTTTAAAGTACATCTAACACCTCTTAATAAAATTAAAACCATTGTTTGATTTTAAATATCTTTGCGATATTATTATATTAAAAAAAAGGTTACAATGTTAATACTATAATAAGTAATATTCAGAGATTTTGTCGAAAAACTTCATATAGTTTTTTAAAACTTTTAACTTCTAATTCTTCTGCCCTAACATTTGAGGCAAATCCATTGTCATTCAAAAATTTTTCTACTTTGGTTTTTGATAAATTATAGTTAAACGCAAGATTGTTTGCCAAAGTTTTTCTTCGCATAGAAAAAGAGCTTTTAATAAACTTAGCATAATCAAAATCAAATTTTTGTTTAATAATCAAACTTATAATAGCAGAATCTACTTTTGGAGATGGAGTGAATAGTTTTTTTGAAACAACTCTTTTTACTTTACATTCGCAAAAACTTTGGCAAATCACACTAAGAATACCATAATTTTTTGTTTTAAATTTGGCTACGATTTTTTCTGCCACCTCTTTTTGAACCATTAAGCATAGCTCTTTTGCATTTGAATTTTCTAGAAAATAAAAAATAATTGGAGTGGTTATATAATATGGTATATTCGCAACCACTTTATATTCTCCACCAATTTGTTCTTCTAATTTTTGAATATTACACTTTAAAATATCTTCAAAAAATAAAACGACATTACTTTCATTAAATTTTTCTTCAAGAAAAGCTTTTAAATCCAAGTCTATTTCAAATCCATACACCTTTTTTGCTACTTTTGAAAGTTGCTCTGTCAATGCTCCCTGCCCCATTCCTATTTCTACAACACAATCTTGAGAAGTAACACCAGCATCACGAACAATGGCGGATAATAAATTTGTATCCGTCAAAAAATTTTGCCCATATTTTTTTTTAAAGTTATGTTTTCCCATTATATTTTAAAAACTCTTTTAACATTTTCTTCTACTATTTTGCAAAGTTCGTTTAATTCTAAGTTTAAAATTTGTGAAGCCTTGTCATATACAAGTTTTACATTTTTAGGCGTGTTAATCTGTCCTCTAAATGGCTCGGGTGTTAAGTATGGACAATCGGTTTCAAAAATAAAACCATCTTTGGGAATTTTTGGAATTAATTCCAGCAAATTTTTTGCATTTTTAAAAGTTAAAGCGCCACCGATAGAAATTATAAAACCCATTTCGTAAATCAGTTTAAAAGTTTCATAACTTCCATTAAAGCAATGAACCAATCCGCCCAAATTGATGTTATTTTTATTTTGTCTTAAAATTTCTATTGTGTCCTCTGTTGCCTCTCGCATGTGAATTACTATAGGTAAATTTAACTTTTTAGCCAATAAAATTTGTCTTTCAAAAACCTCTTTTTGTGTTTGGCGAGGTGAATAATCGTAATGATAATCAAGACCGATTTCGCCTATAGCTATCACCTTTTTATTTGTAGATAGTTCTAAAAATGTTTTTTCCATATTGTCATCATAGAGTTTGCTATCGTGTGGATGCATGCCCACATTTGCATAAACTCCAGTAAAACTATTTGCAATTTCAACAGCTTTCATTGAACTGCTCAAATCATATGAACTGCAAATTATTGTATTGACCGCCGCCTCATTGGCATCATCAATTAATTTTTTTACATCAGCATATAGTTCATCATTTAGGTGTGCATGAGCATCTATCATCATAATAAATTTATTATACGACATATTTAACAGAAATACAAATATAAATTATTACATATACATGAATTATGAACAAAATTTGGCTATATATCATGCTACTTTCTTCCTTAGTTATTATTTATACGAATCCCAGCCAAGCACTTCCAACAATGATACAAGCTTCAGCAGATTGCGTTAAACTTTGCTTTGAACTTTGTGCAGTTTACGCCATTTGGCTTGGATTATTGGAAATTTTAGAACAATCAGGGTTAAGTGCTCGCTTGGCCAAGCTTTTTTCACCATTTGTAAAAAAATTATTTAAAACCAATGATGAAGAGGCAATAAAACTTATTTCCATATCACTTTCAGCCAATTTTTTAGGTTTGGGTAATGCTTCGACACCATATGGCATAAAGGCAATGGAAAGATTGGATGATAAAACAGGAAAAATAAATTATCCAATGATTATGCTTATGGTGCTAAGCTCCTGTTCTATTCAGTTTCTTCCAACAACAATTATGGGACTTAGGGCAAGTGCTGGCAGCGCAAGTTCAGCGGATATAGTTCTTCCCACCCTTCTTTCTTCAATCATATCTACATCATGCGGTGTTTTTCTCACTTATATAATAGGAAAAAGGAGGAAAAAAAAATAGATATAAGCATATATTTAGTTCCAATTTTGATTGCACTTTTGCTCATGTATTCAGCTTTTAAAAAAGTCCCGGTTTATAATGCATTCGTAAAGGGTGCAAAAGGCGCTTTCCCCCTTGTGTTTGACATTTTTCCTTATTTGGTTGCAATTATGCTAGCTGTTTCAATTTTTAGGATAAGTGGACTTAGTAGTTTGTGTATAAAAATAGTTTCTCCAATATTTGCATGCTTGGGTATTCCAAACGAAATTAGCGAATTGGTACTTTTAAGACCTTTTACAGGAAGTGGAAGTATTGCTCTTTTAAATGATATTTTTGTCAAATATGGAGCAGATAGTTATATTTCAAGATGTGCCTGTTGTATCCTAGGAAGCAGCGAAACTGTTTTTTATGTTGCAACGGTATATTTTTCTAAAACCAGTGTTAAAAAACTTTCATATGCTCTTCCGATTGCATTAATAGCTAGCCTCGTTAGTTCTATTGTTTCTTGTTTACTTTGTAAAGTTATGTAAAGTAAAAATATATTTGCGAAAGGTGTAATTTTGTGATAAAATTTGCATGTGGAAAATTTTAGTTTAGATTTTAAAAACACAAAGCTATTTAAAAACCTACAAAATCAAATTTTAAACGGCAATCTTTCGCATGCCACATTAATTTCATCCCCAGATGAAATGTCACTTTCTTGTTTTACAAATTTATTGGCAAACATGCTGATGTGCAATAAAGTGTGTGGCGAATGTGAAAATTGCATTAAGATAAAATCTAACACTCATCCTGATGTTTTGCGATATCCAAAAGGCAAAACCTTTTTAGTTAGTGATGCTCTTGACATTGTTGAAAATGCGTTTAAAAAACCCATTTTGTCAGACATAAAAGTGTTTATAATTAATGGTGTTGACCAGTCCGTTGCAGGTCAAAACAAAATTTTAAAAATTTTAGAAGAGCCTCCAAAAAATGTGTTTTTTATCTTGAGCACAACCAACACAAAGACCGTGCTTGACACGATTATGTCTAGAGTTCAATCATATTCGCTTGCACCATTTAACCAAGAAGAATTATCGCAAATTTTATCATTTCATAATATTGAAGCAAGTAAAAATGTAATTGCCTTCAGTGAGGGATATTTAGGCAAGGCAGTTTTGCTAAGTCAAAATCTTAAATTTGATGAAATTTTTGATTTTGTAAAAAACATATTTACCCAACTAAAATCAAGTAAAGACATTGTCAGTTATTCAAAACAACTTGCAGATAAAGAAAATTTTCAACTTGAATTAGAACTATTGTTTTTCTTATATAGACAAGCCTTATATTTTATAAATAATCAAAAAACTACTTATATCGATATAGATTTTGCCAGCTTAAATTTAAATAATAAAATGATATCTCAAATTTTAAAACATCTTTGTGAAGCTGAAAAAGCACTTTATGCAAATGTAAACTTAAATTTAATTTGTGACAATCTTTTGCTTCATATATTGGAGGAAAAATATTTATGGAAATAAAAAAAACAAAGGTCCTATTAGATCGCGCAAACAAATGGTTTGAAGCGCAAGTTAAGGACGATTTAAATCTAAATATAGGTGACAGGGTTGTTGTTGACACTCAAAAATGTGAAGAAGCAGGAAGCATTGTCAGCAACATTTATATTGCTGAACTTAAAAAAGATGAACCAATTATGTTAGTTCTTAGAAAACTAACAAAAGAAGATGAAGAAAAAATAAAAAATAATTTTGAAAAAGAAGCCAAAATTAAAAAGGAAACCAAATCGCTAATTAAAAAGCATAATCTTGACATGAAAATTATTTCAGTTCAACTTTCTTTAGACTCGTCGAAAATAATTATTTCTTTTACTGCTGAAGATCGCATTGATTTTAGAGAACTAGTAAAAGATCTTGCAAATATTTATAAGACCAGAATAGAATTGCGACAAATTGGTGCAAGAGATGAGGTTAAAATAATTGGTGCCATAGGACCTTGTGGCAGAATTTGTTGCTGTAATGGCTATTTTAATGAATTTTGTCATGTATCTATTAAAATGGCAAAAGTTCAAGGTTTATCACTTAATCCAACTAATATTAGCGGCATGTGCGGAAGGCTTATGTGTTGTTTGGCATATGAAAATGAATATTATAGCGAATGTAGTAAAAAAATGCCAAAAATTAATAGTATGGTTGAAACTCCAGATGGAATTGGTCAGGCAATTTTTTTAAATTTTTTAAAACAAACAGTTGATGTAAAATTTGAAGATGATATAAAAACCTATCCTCTTGACAAACTTAAATTCACAAAAACTCAAGGCAATATCAATGAGGAAATGCATTAATGGAACAGATTGAGGACTTACAATTTAAAAATCTAAAAATAATACAGCCAAAAATTGGTTATCGTTTTACAAGTGATTCAGTTATTTTGGCAAATTTTGTGCAAGCAAAACCAAATCAAAATGTGCTTGAATTGTGTAGTGGCTGTGGAGTTATTTCTATTCTTGTTTTAAAAAAACAAAATTTAAATAAAATATTTGGCATAGAACTTCAAAATTCTTTATTCGAACTTTCGCTAAAAAACATAAAATTGAATAATCTTAAAAATCAAATTTTTTTTATTAATGACAAAGTTCAAAATTATGCTTCTCACTTCCCAAAAGAAAATTTTGACATTGTTATCTGCAATCCTCCCTATTATAAAATAGGTAGTGGTGCGCAAAACGAAAATGAACAAATTAAAATTGCTAAAAGCGAAGCAAAATTATCATTAGATGAATTTTTGAAAATAGCTTCATTTGCGCTTAAATTTGGTGGAAATTTATATTTTTGTCATGATGCAAAAAGATTATTTGAAATTTTTACCACCTTAAAAAGTTATAATTTAATTCCAAAAGAAATGTTTTTTAGTCAAGGCGGTGAAAATTCTAATCCTTCCACAGTTTTTATTCGTGCCCAAAAAGGAGCAAAAGATGAACTTAAAATTTATCCTAACTTATTAACAACAAAAAATGGTGAATATATAACTACAATTAAAAATCTCTTCAATAAGGAGTAATAAATTATGCTTTATATTGTTCCAACCCCCATAGGAAATTTAAAAGACATATCTCAAAGAGCTTTAGAAATTCTAAACTCAGTTGAAATAATCTTATGCGAAGATACTCGCAAAACTTTAATACTCCTTAATCATTTTAATATTTCAAAACCTCTTATCGCCTATCATAAATTTAATGAAAAAAAGTCATGTGAAAAAATAGTAAGTCTTTTAAAAGAGAATAAAAACATTGCTCTTGTAAGTGATTGTGGCACTCCACTTATTAGCGACCCAGGTCAAATTTTAGTTGAGGAATTAAATAGAAATGAACTTCCTTACACCGTATTGCCAGGACCATGCGCCTTTGTCACTGCCCTTGTTATGAGTGGATTTGATAGCACTAGATTTTCTTTTTTTGGATTTTTGCCAGAAAAACAAAAAGAAAGAAAATCCCTTTTAGAATCTATCAAAAACTTAAAAACCACACTTATTTTTCATGTTTCTGTTCATTCATTGCAAAATGATTTAAACGCATTTTATAATATTCTTGGAAAAAGAAAGGCATGTTTGGTTAGAGAAATTTCAAAAATCTATGAAGAAAAAATATATTTTAATTTAGGAGAGCAATTTGAAATCACGCAAAAGGGGGAGTTTATTATAATAATTGAAGGCGCAAATCAAATAGAAAAAAAACTTTCTCCAAAAGAAGCATATGAACTTTTAATTTCTCAAGGTATGAAAAAAAACCAAGCAATAAGAAAAACAGCAAAGGAATATAATTTGAATAGCAATGATTTTTATAAGATAATTAACAACATTAAATAATCAATGCAAATTTATATTAACGGAAGTCAGAGGAAAGCAATGCGAAGCATTATTTTCAAATGACTGATGTTAATTCAAACTGTGATG
>CALWMK010000015.1 GCA_944381825.1 uncultured Clostridia bacterium | reverse complement strand
GCAAAGCAGGAGTTTAGTTTGCTAAATGACTGTTTTGACACACTTGACAGTAACGAAGTTATTCGCAAAAAATTCAATTTATCTTTAATACGGATTTTAAGTTTGAGTTTTGAGGGTTAGACAAAACTCGGTTTTTAGTAAATTATTTGAAGTTTTTGATGAAGAACGAGGCTCGGCAAGTGTGGCAAAGCAGGAGTTTAGTTTGCTAAATGACTGTTTTGACACACTTGACAGTAACGAAGTTATTCGCAAAAAATTCAAATAATTTTACCAGCGGTAGTGAGCAAAAGCCTTGTTCGCCTCCGCCATTCTATGCATTTCATCTCTTTTCTTAATTGAAGCGCCTGTATTATTATAAGCATCAATAATTTCAGCGGCAAGTTTGTCTTGCATCACTCTTTCTGAATTGCGTTTTCTTGCATACAAAACCAACCAACGAATTGCAAGAGTTTGACGCCTTTCAGGTCTAATTTCCATAGGAACTTGGTAGGTCGCACCACCCACTCTTCTTCCCTTTGTTTCTAGCACAGGTTTTACATTTTCTAAAGCTTGAGTAAAATATTCAAGTGGCTCTGAGCCAGTTTTTTCTTTTATATTTTCAAAAGCACCATAAACAATACCTTGTGCAATAGCTTTTTTGCCATCTAACATAACTTGATTTACAAGTTTTGTAACCAATTTGCTGTTATATATTGGGTCTGGCAAAACATCTTTTTTGACAGCAGCATTTCTTCTTGGCATTTTTGTTTTATGTTGATATTGCGTTATGCAAAATCAACTCCTCCTTTTTTTAATTTTTTTTCATTAAATTTTATTTAGGACGCTTTGCGCCATATTTTGAACGAGATTGGTTTCTTTTTGCAACACCAGAAGCATCAAGAGTTCCACGAATGATATGATATCTCACACCAGGCAAATCTTTCACCCTTCCGCCACGAACAAGCACAACACTGTGTTCTTGTAAGTTGTGTCCAATTCCAGGGATATAGCAAGTTGCTTCTTGTCCATTTGAAAGCTTTACTCTTGCAATTTTTCTTAGTGCTGAGTTAGGCTTTTTAGGTGAAGTTGTCTTAACTGACAAACAAACTCCTCTTTTTTGTGGGCATTCGTTAAGAAGTGGAGATTTGCTCTTTTTTTCAAAAGTTTTTCTTCCCTTTTTAACCAATTGGTTAATTGTTGGCATTTTAATTTCCTCCTCATAAAATATAAAATCGTGTGGAAATACTTTTTTGTGCAAACAATGTTTGACATTTAATTTCCAACTACATTAAAAAATAAACCAAACAATTGGTTTATTAGCTGAAAAAAATAATTTAACCGCATCCACGATACATAAACCTTGAAGGTTTTTACGGTGAAAAGAACACCTGCCGTTGATGATGCTTTTAAGCTTTTTCAGCTAGCCGACCATTAGGCACTACCTAATGAAGACAGTTTTAAACAAAACCAAAAATAATTTAGCACATTAGCAATGTCTTGTCAACCATTTTATTATAAAATGAAAGTTATGTTAAAATCATTTATTATAAAATTAAAAAGCCAAAGCAAAAAGTTTTGAAAACCTTTCAATTTTTGCTATATTTTTTTAAAAGGATTAAAATGAAACAAACAATTATTGAAGCACTTCAAAGCGCATTGGAAATTGAACATGAAATCACCAAGGAAACTATTTTAAAAATTAGCAAACAACTAAATGTTCCTGAAAGTGAAGTGTATGGTGTCGCAACCTTTTATACCCAGTTCAAAGCAAAAAAAAAGGCAAAGTATAATATCGAGATTTGCATGGGAACTGCTTGTTTTATTTTGGGCGGAGAAAGCATTGTCGAAATATTAAGAAAACGCCTTAAATTAAAAGATAATGTTAGCGAAGATGGACTGTTTCAAATCTCTATTGTGCGTTGTTTGGGTCGTTGCAGTGAGGCACCTGTCATGAGCATAAACAACAAAATTTACGGAAAACTTGATAAAAATAAAATTGAAAAGTTAATTTCAAATTTGGAGCAAAATAATGAAGTTTGAAGATTTAAACGAAATTAAAAAGAAAAACATTTCATTTCAAAAGAAATTAAAAAATCAAAAAAATAATTTTATTTTATCGATAAAAGACGATTGCAAAACAAAATTGGAAAATATTACAGAATATATTGCGTGCGACGGTTATTTTGCATTAGCAAAAGCCCTTTTAACAATGAATAGACAACAAGTTGTTGACGAAATTATAAAAAGCGACTTGAGAGGAAGAGGGGGTGCTGGTTTCCCAACTGGAAAAAAATGGGAGCTTTGCAAAAATCAAGAATCAGAAAAAAAATATGTTATTTGCAACTGTGACGAAGGTGATCCAGGAGCATTTATGGATAGAACAATTGCAGAAGACTATCCTCATGCAATTTTAGAAGCAATGGCAATTGCCGGCTATGCCATTGGTGCAGATGAAGGAATAATTTATGTCAGAGCCGAATATCCACGAGCTGTTGAACGACTTAACCAAGCAATAGTTGATGCTTCAAAATTGGGTCTTATAGGCAACAATATTTTTGAAACAAAATTTTGCTTTAATGTTTCGCTAAAACTTGGAGCAGGAGCATTTGTTTGTGGAGAAGAAACAGCTCTTATAAAAAGTTGTGAAGGACAAAGAGGCGAACCAAAACTTAAACCTCCCTATCCAGCTGAACGAGGCTATAAAGACAAGCCGACCTTAATCAACAACATTGAAACTCTTGCCAACATTCCTAAGATTATTTTAAATGGCAGTGATTGGTTTTGCTCACTTGGCGAAGAAAACTCCAAAGGAACAAAGGTGTTTGCTCTTTCAGGAAAGGTAAAAAATGCTGGACTTTACGAACTTCCTATAGGAGCAACAATCAAACAACTGGTTTATGAGTGTGGCGGTGGTGTTTTAAATGACAAACAATTAAAAGCTGTTCAAATGGGAGGACCAAGTGGTGGCTGCATTCCAACAAAGTTTTGTGACACAAAAATAGATTATGAAAGTTTAAAGCAACTTGGAGCCATGATGGGCTCTGGTGGAGTCATTGTGATGGATGAAGACACCTGTATGGTCGACATCTCCAAATTCTTTTTAGAATTTTCTGTTGACGAATCTTGTGGAAAATGTACTCCCTGTAGAATTGGAAATAAACGGCTTCACGAAATTATACAAAAGATATGCGAAGGTTTAGGAACCCTTTCAGATTTAAACGAACTTGAAAATTTGGCAAATTACATCAAAGACAACTCTCTTTGCGGACTAGGCCAAGCCTCACCCAACCCAGTTCTTTCCACTTTAAAATACTTTAAAGAAGAGTATCTTGAACACATCTTAGAAAAACGCTGTAGAGCTGGTGTTTGTAAAAAACTTACTAAATACAATATAATGCACGATAAGTGTGTGGCATGTTCTTTGTGCTTTAAAATTTGTCCAGTGGATGCTATTTATTTGGATGATGATGGAAAATATACGATAGATCAAAATAAATGCATTAGATGTGGAAAATGCAAAGCTTCTTGTAGATTTGGTGCGATTGAGAGGAAATGAATTATGAAAATAGAAATTGACAACAAAACCTATGATTTTAATCAAAATGAAACAATTTTAGATGTATGTAGAAAAAATAATATTGAAATTCCCACCCTTTGTTTTTTAAAAGAAATTTGTCATGAGGCAAATTGCCGAATTTGCATGGTAGAGGTAAATGGTAGGCTTATTCCTTCTTGCTCCACCTTGGCTCAGCAAGATATGAAGGTTATAACAAAAAATGCAAAAGTTTTTAACTCAAGAAAAAAAACACTGGAAATGTTGGTTTCCAACCACCATAAAGATTGTGTAAACTGCCAAAAATATGGCTATTGTACATTAAACAAACTTTTCATGCAATACAATGTTACAGAAAGTAAAGAGTTTTATAAAAAAAATTCAACACAAATAGATGATAGTTCGCCTTGTATAACGCGAAACAACAATAAATGCATACTTTGCAATAGATGTCAAAAAATTTGCACTCAAACCCAGTCGGTTAGCGCCCTAACCAAACAAGAACGTGGTTTTGAAACCTTTATGGGTTGCGCCTATAACAATGGCTTGCGAGATAGCACCTGTGTTGGCTGTGGTCAATGCACCCTTGTTTGTCCTACAGGAGCTTTGGTCGAAAAAGACGAAACCAAACTTTTGACACAAATGTTATCAGAAAAAGAAAACATTCTCATTGCCCAAGTTGCGCCCTCTGTCAGAGTTTCTTTAGCAGAAGCATTTGGAGAAAACATCGGAACCTTTGACGAGGGCAGAATGGTTAGTGCTCTTAAAAAACTAGGATTCAAATATGTTTTTGACATAAATCTTGGTGCCGATTTCACTGTTGTAGAGGAGTCAAATGAACTTTTAGAAAATATTAAAAACAATAAAAAAGGTCCTCTATTTTCCTCTTGTTGCCCAGCATGGTTCAAATTTTTACAAAACTTTTATCCAGATTATGTTAATAATCTTTCATCTTGCAAAAGTCCGACTGAAATGTTAGGAGCAATAATTAAAAACTACTATGCACAAAGTCAAAATATAGATGTAAATAAAATAAAAGTAGTTGGAATTATGCCATGTACTGCCAAAAAGGGTGAAAAAGAGCGAGGAGAAGATGTAGACCTATCCCTTACCACAAGGGAACTTGCAAGATTAATCAAACAAAAAAACATAGACTATCTAAATCTTCCTCATGAAAAATTTGATTCCCCCCTCTCCACTTACAGCGGAGCAGGACTAATTTTTGGAACAACAGGAGGGGTTACAGAGGCGGTTTTAAGACGGACAATTAAATTATTAAACCCACAAAGCAACCAAATCGAGTTTTTGGATGTGAGACAAGGAAAGGGCAGAAAAGAGGTTGATGTTTGCCTAGGTGAAACCAAACTCAAACTTTGCGTGGTAAGTGGTCTTAAAAATGCAAGAGAGCTTATGGAGGATATAAAAAGTGGTAAAAAAGAATACGATTTTGTTGAGGTGATGGCATGCCCAGGTGGATGTGTAAATGGTGGCGGACAAATTAATGTAGACTATGACAAAATAGATATAGAGGAGGTTAAGTTTAAACGAGCAAATTCATTATATGAACAAGATAAAAAGCTAAAAGTACGTAATAGCTCGGATAATGAAATTGTTCAGCAAATTTATCGCGATTTTTTCATTCCTTCGCCTAACAAATGCGATATTTTGCATTATCATAAATAGTTAAAAAAAATTGCTTTAAGGTTGGCAAATTTTGAAACTAGCGTAATAAATTAATCTTATTATAAAATTTTTAAACCAAAAAAGAATGTTGTAAAAATTAAACCAACATTCTTTTTATTTTGTAGATATACTTTTGATTGACAAAAATTATTAATAAAAATCAGTTTATTTAGAATTATTATTAAAATTCAAAATTTTATCTATTTCATCTATAAAGGTAGAACTTTTAGCTACTCTTCCATTTCCACCTAATTCTTTATATTTTTGTAAAATATCTTTTTTAATTAAATCAATAAATTCATCAGTTATCGTTTCGGTATCTAACATTTTTATATCAGTGAATTCTATTTTTGCTTTGTTTATTTTTTTTGCAACTACAGCATATAATAAATAAAATAAAATATCACTACGTTCAGCAGGAGTCATATCTAAAGTGTTTCTTAAATTGTTTTGAATCTTCTTACCAAGAAGTGCAGACTTATAATAAACTTCCAAATCTGTATTTTCTCCATATAATTTATTGTATGTAGAGTCATCAGTTAATAAAGTTGATGGTCTCGCTCTTGCAAAATCAGGTTTCTTTAGTATTAAACTAATTAAACATTGAGCTAAAAATGATACACTGACAATATCTTTTGTTTTTTTCTTTTGATTTTTATATTGATTTTTTCGTCTATCATAATATAAACCACGATTTTTAAAATACATTTCTATTTGTAAATGAATAGTATCTGTTACTCGTAAAGATGATTTAGGTATACTGGTTTGATTATTTGTTGCAAAAATGATATTGTCTCTTGATTCCTCAGTATTTGGGACAATTAGTCTAACAAGTATATTTCTATTTTCAATATCAGGCAATTGTTCATTTTTTGAAAAGTAATTGTAAATTTCTGTAGAAGTCTGCAAACCGTTTACAATTTTTGGATTTTCTAAAAGTAATTCTCTTGTTGTAATTGGTGTAATTTTAGATGCCAAAATTGTTACTCCATTGTTTAACCACCAAAAATCTTCATTAGATGGGTTTTTTAATGTATTAGCAATACAAGTATTAACACTATTTTTACCTTGATAATCTCTAACATTAGACTCAAAAAAAGATTTTCTAATATCTCCATTTAAATCGGTAATAAAATTAAAATATGTTTTTAAGTTGACCAACGCAATATAGTCAGTTTTCTGTCCCAAAGCAATTGGTTGATCTGATAAAGATAAATTAATACTCGTTTCATCATTTGTATTGTATAATTCCATAAGTTTATCAGCTCCAACAAAATGAACTTCTACTGTTGATGAAGGGTAGTTCTTCTTAATCAAATCCTTTAGTTCATTTGCTTGCTGTTGTACATTTGGATGGATATCCGTACCTAAAGTTATATCATAAAATTGAAAGGTTATCTTTATTTGAGATCTCAATAGTTTTGTAAGTACATCTCTAAACAATTTTATAGAATTTAAAATTCTTTCATTATATCTTGATTGAAAATCATTTAAGTTGTTAGAAAAATTTAATAAGTTTTCAGATAATGTTTTAAACTTTAAAATGGTATCCTCTCCAAATCCCAATGTATTTTTTGCTTGAATAATAAACAACTTTATAGTTGATCCTTTCGCTGTTGACAAATTTTCAATTTGATCTTCTGTTATTAATTCTTCATTCAAGAAAAGATATATACCATCACATCCACCATCATTTCCACCACCTGTCAATCCTTCATCTATTTCATCGTCATTTAAATCGTAATTTTTGAATATTTGTGAAATGGAAAAAAATTCAAAAAAAGTTGAAATGTCTGCATAAATTTGAGAATCCTCAAACTCTTGTTTTATACATTCCTTCATTAAAATTTGGTTATTTGTTAAATTATGGCTCATTTTTTCCTCCTTTGTAACAATTAAATGCACTATTTATAATGTTTAATAAGCTATTTTTTATATTAAGTTTTTAGCAAAAATCAAATAATGCCTTTTTCCTTTTTAAAGTATTAATATATTCTAAAATAGTCAAAGGTATAATATCTACATTGTCTCTATATTTGCTAAACTCTATCATATATTGAGCATCTGAATGTATTGCTGGAGCTATGAATATAGCGAAAACCTCTACATCATTGTATTTCGCTTTTCTTTCAAGGACATGTCTCGTAATGCCAGGTATTTCATTGGCTCCTTGCACTTTTGATGTCATAAGCGTAACTTCAACAATAGGCTTACAATCTTTATCAAAGCATTCAATATCTGCCATTCCTCCAGATGCCGTATATGTTGGTAAACCCTCATCATCTATTTTGTAATTAGGAATAATTCTCGCATCTTGAAAATGTTGCTTTAAAGAGATACTTGTTAAAAATTCAAACCTTGTAGGAGCATCTATAACTCTCAAAATTTCATTATTTGATTTTGCGTTTCTATTTAACAATAATAATTCTTTTTCAACTTCATCCCTGCTAAAAACTTTTGCCCACTTATTTAGTGCTTGTTCCTTTATTTCCGATCTATCTGCTATTGCAGATTTTGTAGTCTGTAATATTTTTGAATCAATTTGAGAAACATAATTAAAATATTCATCTTTGCTTCTAAAATCTTGAATTGTAGAGTAATGAGTCAAAATATGGTCAATTTTATCTTTTTCATAATTGTTTTCATCTAAAAAACGACCATTTCCTCTTAATGAAAATATACCCGTTATACGCATTTTTCTAATAAATTCATCGACTGCTTCGCCTGTTATTTTAGACATTTTATACAAATTTTCTTTATCTTTTCCAGCTTCTAATAATTTCATACATTCCTCATATATGACTTCATTAGAAATGTTAAAGCCAAATTTTCCCCTAAGTTCTAAAATTTTAGATACAAGGTTTCTATAATTATCATCAGGCCAACATATAATAAGAGATAATTCTTGTCTATGAATACCACTACTTTTTTCATTTATTCTTTTCAATTCCTCAATGACTTCTAATGTTAAAATTAATGGACAATTTGAATTGAGGTTTTTCTTAAATGGGTTATTTGTTTGATACTTCATTAATGCATTAAGAAAAACTGCTTGAATTTTATCATTATTAGTTATTTCTTCTTTAAATGCATCTACCAACATGTGACCTGTTTGAGATATTATAATAGGTTTGCCCATTTCATATCTGATAAATCCTAACTCTTGAGGAAACTCATACCAAGTATCAAATCTTGAAGGCCAACCTTTATCAAAACCAGCCTCTTTATGTTCTTGTGGACTATTTTTAATTATATCCTCAACTTGTTTTCTAGTGAATGACAAATCTGGATTTAGATAGATTCTTTTATATTCTGGAACTTTCATTTCATACTTTTGAGTATAGTATAATTTTTCAGAAATTAATTTTACCGCTACTTCGTGAATAATTTCATTTGTTAAAACCTGTCCCTCAAAAGGTAAAATACAATTTAAAAACCCAGCAATTCTTTCAGGATTTCTCATTGTTGTTGAAAATGATAAAGGTTTTCTTGTTGCTTTTCTTTCTTTAGTCATAATTTGTAACTAGAACCTCCTTATTTGTAGTTTTATTTGAATTGTCATGATAGTTTATATAATTACTTGATATATCGTATGTTTTATATTTTTTTGCCCAATTTATAAACAAAGTATTTTCTCTATCTTTTGTAAACAGTAAATTAGAGATTGCAAATCTTACACCTTTGTTATTTAAGTCATCTAAGATATTAAGTAAATCAATTTCATCTTTTTCAGTCCATAACTTATTATACTCAGAACTTGAAATGAGATAAGGTGGATCTAAATAAATAAAATCATTTGCTTTAAAATTTTGTTTATTTATAAATTCGCGAAAATCTAGAGAGGAAAATTGCAAGTTGTTATTTTTGGCAAAGTTAAAATAATCTTTAAGGGCATCTATCACATTTTGATTTAAATCAACGTTTCCAACTGGCAAATTAAAATCACCTTTGCTATTAAAACGTAGCATTCGATTAAAACCATAAATTAATAAAACATAAAGTAGTTCCATATTATTTTTATCTTTATTAAAATCACTTCTCATTTTCGCATAACTCTCTTTATTAAATTTAGCAAAATATGTCTTAGGATACTGCTTTTTGAATTCCAATGGTATAATGTCTTGTTTATGTGATGCACTTAAGTCATAATGATCTTCTATATTATTTAATATAAGAAAAAACATATCAGAAGTCATAGCATTATCTTTTAATAGATTGTGAAGTTTTATCATATAACTGTCAATATCATTTAAAACATAATTGTTTGCAATTACATTTAAGAAGGAACTTCCTCCTCCACAAAATGGTTCAAAATAAGTATCTATATTTTTTGGAAATACTTTTAGTAATTGTGGCATTAATTTAGATTTATCTCCAACATAGAAGAAAGGTGAACGAGTAACATCTTTTTTGTTCTCTGCAAATTTTCCAACCTCTGTAATAAATAACAGTTCTTTGTGATTTTCAATATTTGTTTTGCCAGCATTAAATGCTTTAAACGGCATTTCGTATTTTTTTGTTATTCCTTTTTCGGACAAAATTTCAACGATATCTTCCAACTTCATCTTATTTTCCGAGGATTTACTCTTAGAGTTATAAGTATTATTGTAAGAAACGACTATATATTTACAATTAAGTTTACTTATCAAATCTTTAAACGCTTTTTTCGCGGAAGATGAACAGTACTCACTCATATTCTCTGGAGCAGGCTTTAATGCTGTTCCAAATAATTCTGGTTTTTCCCATTTTGTAATATTTTCAAGAACATGATAAAATCTACTATACTGTCTTGACGAATAAGGTGGATCTATATAAACAATATCAGATTTAATTTCTGGAGCAAGTTCATTTGCATCTTTTCTATAAATTTCAAATGTTTTGTTTAACGAAATAGTATCATAAGGTTTAATTAGTTCAAATTTAAAACTTCTTGTTATTTTTTTATTCTTAAAATATGCTTCATAATGTCCTACTGTATTTGCACATCTATCAAATGAATATAATAATGAAGCTATTAATATGCAGTATTCTCTTTCATTTAAATAATTTTTATTTTCTTCAATATCTTGTCTGATATATCCGATTGCTTTAGCATCACCCAACTCAAAATACTTATCACCAAAGTTTTTTGAAACATAATTATCAGGCAACTCATCTTTATTTAAATTTTGGTATTTAACTAAAAAATTATAAAGTTTATTTATATCAAAGTTTTCGTTTTTATAAAATGCTTTATAAATAATCTCATTAGAATATAGCAAGTCATTCAATACAAAAGAATCATATTGATTTAACATTTCATCAGTAATGATAGCTGTTCCAGCAAAAATATCACAAAAAGACTTTGCATTAGGACAATTTTTTGTAATTAAATCTTTAATCCAATCTTTAATTTTTAACTTGCTGCCAGTATATCTTCGATTAGATATATTATACTTCATTTGATTTGTTTTAAAATTTTTAAGTCCAATAATATAATCCGCTGATAAATTAAATGCTAAACAAATATCCTTAATAGCATCAAAACTAGGTTTGCTTTTACCAGATGTCCAATCACTAACTTGAGATTGATTCACATTAATCTTTTTAGCGAAAGCCTGTTGAGTTAAATTATTTTCATCTATTATATTTAGTATAGTTTCGGCTACAGTCATTATATTACTCCTTTTAAATTCATTCTATTATAACATATATATTTAAAAAAGTGTATAAATTTTATGGGAATTACGATAAATTTTTATAAAATTTTAATTTGGCAATTAAACGTGTGCTTGTCTTGATACAAGTCGGTGTCGCTTCGCTCCACCGAATGACAAGCACACGATTAAAAGAATAATTTAAAGGCGAAAAGCAAGAGTTGTTTGTAAACATAACACAACTCTTGCTTTTCTTTTGCCATATATTCATCTTTTCCTTTAGCTAGTTAAGAGAAATAATGGATCATTATTTCTCTTTTTAGATTATTTTCTAAAACAATAATTTGTCAAGGGTTAAAAACTTTTGTTACTCAAAACTTTTTAACCTATTCCTTGACCAATTCTTGTTTTGTAGTTTTGCCATTTTTGATAAATAAAAAGAGCATATACTTGTTTTGATATACTCTTATTTATTCTGCTAGTTTCAAGACGACTAGACTAAAAGCAATTTTTTTGTTAATAAATCTATAACAAGGATTGAGTTCAAATCAATCGAAAACTTTTTAACTGAGAACATCATAGTTTAAAATAATTATTAAACATATTTTTCTTGATTCCTAAATGAAAAAGCTCCATCTATACCCACAATTATATGATCAACAAGTTGAATACCATTTTCATTTAGCCACTTAATCATAATTCCTGTTGCCTTGTCATCCGAACTTGTTGGCAAGCAACTGTCATTGGGATGATTATGTGCAAGAATAATTTTATTAGAATTATTTTTATAAGCAAAATCATAAAGAACATGTTTTTGTGCGTTTATCTCACTCTTATTTGAATAAAGCTTACGTCTTGATAAAATTTCATTTTGTTCATTTAACGCAAGTGCATAAAATTCATAATTTTCTTTATTTTGCAAAATTTCATTAAAATAACTAATTATTTCAGCTACATTTCTTAGTTTTTGCTTGGTTTTGTTTAAATTGAGCTGATAATACTCACATAAAAATTTAAAATTCGAAAGTTGATTAGCTGTATGGCTTCCAAGGAAATTAATTTTTTCAAGACCCTGTTTCTCTGCATACATAACATCATAAACACTTCCAAATTCATTTAAGAGTTCATGAGCAATTTCATTAGTATCCCTTCTAGGAATAATATAATACAAAATAAATTCCATAACTTGATTTTCATTTAATGAATCAAGCCCTGCTCTTTCAACCAAACTCCTTAGTCTATTTCTATGTCCTTCATGAGGATTATCTTTACCCATCTAAAATTCCATTTTAAGCATTTTTCCCGCAACAATTTTTGTACTTTTTGCCACTTCCACATGGACAAGGCATGTTTCTTCCCGTCAATGCCTCTTTTTTAGCCCTACCACTTTCTTTAACCTCTATGGGTTTAAATTCTTGACGTCTTTCCATAACTGGAGCCTTTTCAACATCTATTTTAACATTTAATAAGATGGCACCTGTCTCCACTTTGATTTTGTCAATCATATGGTCAAACATGTCAAACCCTTCTCGTTTATATGCCACAATAGGGTCTTGTTGTCCATAAGCTCTAAGACCTATTTCGTTTCTAAGCATAGTCATTTGATCAATATGATCAATCCAAAGTGTGTCAACAACCTTTAAAAGAATAAATCTTTCAAAATCGGCGAAATTTAAATTATGTTTTTGTGTTATCTCCAACTTTTCGTCGTACTTTGCATAAATTATCTTCAAAATTTTATCAACAACATCTGAAATTTCACAATCATCAACAAACTCTTTTGTAATAAGTTCGGTATCTTTTGGAAAAAGTCTATCTTCAAGAGCATTGTTTACCGCACTTAAATCCCACTCATAATATGGCTTGTCCTCATCTAAATAGGAATAACAAATGTGATTTACAATATCAGGATACATTTCCATCACTTGGGCATGAACATCTTCACCATCTAGGACCTTGTTTCTTTCAGAATATATTATCTCTCTTTGCTTGTTCATGACATTATCAAATTCAAGCACGTTTTTTCTTGCTGCATAATTTTGTTGTTCAACCCGCTTTTGTGCGTTTTCAATTTGTCTAGAAAGCATTTTTAATTGGAAAGGGGTGTCATCATCAATTTTGAAAAAGTTGGTGATAGCCTTCATCTTATCCCCGCCAAAGCGTCTCAAAAGATCATCTTCAAGTGATAGGAAAAATACTGAAGAGCCTGGATCGCCTTGTCTTGCAGCCCTTCCTCTTAACTGGTTGTCAATACGACGCGACTCATGTCTTTCCGTTCCCACAATGTGAAGTCCGCCAAGTTCAACAACTTTTGCCTTTTCTTCGTCGGTAACTTTTTTAAACTCTTGATAATATTTTTGATATTTTTCTCTAGCTTTAACAAACTCCTCGCTGGCATCACTTGCAAAAGAGGTTGCGAAAGAGATTTGAGCATCACTAAAGCCCTCCTCCCTCATCTTCTTTTTGGCCATAAATTCGGGATTGCCTCCAAGCAAAATGTCGGTTCCACGACCAGCCATATTTGTGGCAATGGTAACCGCTTTATACCTTCCTGCTTGAGCAACAATTTCACTTTCTTGTTCGTGATTTTTAGCATTTAAAACGGTATGTGTTATTCCGGCTTTTTTAAGAGCACGCGAAATTGCCTCAGACTTTTCAATTGTGATTGTTCCAATAAGCACTGGCTGACCTATTTCATGCCTTTCTTGAACCTCTTTGACAACCGCTCTAAGTTTTCCTTCAATTCCTTTATATATGATATCAGGCTCATCGATTCTTTTGTTCTCTCTGTTTGAAGGAATGGTTATAACATCAAGATTATATATTCCATTAAATTCCGCCTCTTCTGTCTTTGCCGTTCCAGTCATACCACTAAGTTTGCGATATAATCTAAAGTAATTTTGAAAAGTTATTGTTGCAAGTGTCTTGTTTTCGTCCTTAATCTTAACATTTTCCTTAGCCTCAATAGCTTGATGAAGACCATCGGAATATCTTCTTCCTGCCATCAAACGACCAGTAAACTCATCAACAATGATAATCTCGTCATCTTTTACAATGTAGTTTTCATCTCTTTTCATAATGAAATTTGCCTTCAATGCATTCATAATATGATGATTGAGTTCTATGCAATTTACATCGGAAAGGTTGTCAACCTTAAAAAACTTTTCCGCTCTGGCAATTCCATTTTCTGTAAGATGAATACTCTTTTGCTTTTCCTCAATTTCAAAGTCTTGGTCTTTAACAAGTCCTCTAGCGAATCTTTGTGCAGTGTAATAAACCTCACTAGATTTCATTCCGGCGCCACTAATAATAAGTGGGGTTCTTGCCTCATCAATTAAAATGCTGTCAACCTCATCCACGATAGCAAAATTATGGCCTCTTTGAAAACGATCTGTTGCCTTTATCACCATGTTATCGCGAAGATAATCAAAACCAAACTCATTGTTGGTTCCATAGGTAATATCACAGGCATAGGCATCTCTTTTTTCTTTGGGAGACATTCCACTTACAGCAACACCAACTGTAAGCCCCAAAAACCTATGAACCTTGCCCATCCATTCAGCATCTCTTTTTGCCAAATATTCATTCACGGTAACAACATGAACACCCTTTCCTGAAAGTGCGTTTAGGTATGAAGGCAGTGTTGCCACCAAGGTTTTTCCTTCACCTGTTGCCATTTCGGCAATTCTTCCTTGATGAAGAGCTATTCCGCCCAAAACTTGAACATAAAAATGTTTCATTTTTAAAACTCTATATCCAGCTTCGCGCACGGTTGCGAAAGCCTCTGGCAGAATATCGTTTAAAGTTTCCCCTTTTTCAAGTCTTTGCTTAAACTCATTTGTTTTTGCCTGCAACTCTTCATCGCTTAATTTTGAATATTCCTCATCATAGGACATAACTTTATCAGCAATTTTTTTTAGTTTTTTTAGTCCCTTATTTTTAAATGAAAACAAACCCATTTTACTCTATCTCCTTAAGCCTAACTAAAGTATATTAAGTTTACATTAATTAAATTAAAATAGCAAACAATTTTAAAAAAAGAGGAAAACCTTAAAAGACATAGGTTAAGAAAAATTCTGTTCTACAACAAAATTATAACTTGCAAAAAAAATATTATTTCCATAATTAAATTTAACATGTACTATATCTACTATTTAATATCTAAAATTTCATAAATTAAATAATTTTTAAGATTTATTCTATTCTAGAACTATAATAACTTACGCTTTAATAAAAGCTTTTATATCAAATTTTCACCTTCAAATAGTTATTAAATTCTATTTTAAAGTTTTTTGTCATATATTACATTAATCTATTAAAGGAGAATTTATGAACGAAAGGCAATTTACCCAAAGCACAATAAATTTGGTCGACAGAAAATATTTGACCATTTCAGGAGTTGATAATGTAAAAGATGTTTCTCCAAACTTAATTAACTTATGCACAATGGGACAAAATATGAGCATTAGTGGAGAAAATATGCAAGTTATTAAACTTGATGTCGAAAATGGGAATTTAAAAATAGAGGGAAAAATAGACGACATTAAGTATAATGCCAAAAAAGAAAAATTTTTAAAAAGGCTATTTAAATAATGCTCTATGAAACACTAAACCAACCAACCATAATTCTATTTTTATTATTAATAGGTTTTTCTTGCGGTTTTTTGTTCGATTTAAAATCGTATATTGTTTTTTTGTGTCGAGAAAATAAAATAGTAAAAATAATTTTTGATTTCATTTTTAGTGTTTTATCCTTTTCCATTTTTTATCTAACTATTTTAAAATTAGATTATGGAGAACTACGACTATTCCATTTTCTTCTTTTCTTTGGAAGCATATTGTTACAAAGACTCACTCTTGGAAAATTGATTGCAAAAATATTTAATTGGTGTTATACTAAATTTATAAATCTAACAAAAAAAATTCAAACTATAGGTTGGAAGAAATGCAAGAAGGAAAAACAAAATTTATCAAAACCACAATAATTTTGGCAATTTTATTGGTTGCTATTCTTGTGATAATTGCAATTTCTCAAACCTTCGCCTTAAAAAATTTGCTTAAGAAAAGTAATGAATTGCAGGCGCAAAACAAGCAAATCGAACAAAATATTTCAGATATTGAAAAAGAAATTGAAATAAGAGAAACACCAGATTTTACAGACGACTATCTCGAGCAAGAAAAAGGCTACGGAAAACAAGATGATGTAATTTTAAAAACTCCTTAAAACTTTAACAATTTAACAACAAAAAATATTAGATTAAACAAATTAATAGAATGCAAACAATATCTTTAACTTTCTCATAAAAAATTTAACTAAAACATCAATATTATCGATGTTTTTTTATTTCCGAAAAAGTCATTATTTCATTGTCATATCAAAATAATATTTAGAGGAAAAGAAAGAAAAACAAATTCATTTGTTTGAAAAGCAAACATACTTTATCATTTCTTAGAATATTTTGTTAATTTGCGATGTCCTATTGCAAGGAGCGAAGAGATAAGCGACACCCAAAGGTGGCATTTGTCTAGGCGCGACGATGCCCAAAAGGACTCGTCAAATTTTTGCAAAATCTATTTTGCAAACTTTTGTGTAACAAAAGAACAAAAAATATCACACTTTCGTGTGATATTTATTTGGTAATTTGGCGATGTCCTATAACGAGGAAAAGAAAGAAAAACAAATTTATTTGTTTGTATGAGTTTGACGAAGTTATATTTTAAATATCTTTCCAGGCCGCCTTCTGCCAAGTATTTTCGGCGATGAGAAGCTTAACACTTTTTGGGTTTAGATTTTGGGTAGAGTTTGGAAATTAGCAAGATTTTTCTGCTAGGAGTTTAGCTGTCTAAACGACTAAAGAAAAATTTGCGACAATTTTCAAAAAATACCTAAAAGATAAATCCAAAAACTGTGTGAGGGTTAAAAACAGGTGAGCCTTCTCTCTTTTTTTATATTATTTATTCAACTTCCATTTTACATATCAATCAGTTATTGTTAAAAGCTAATCGTATGTTTTTTTTGCAAAACATGGTTTTGTTGATTAATAAAAATTTTGGTTTATATGCTTGCATAATAAAGCAAAAGTTTTTTAATCAAACTTTTCGCATGCGAAAAGCAAAAAAAATTATAATACAAATAAAAAAAATCGCACCTTTGTGTATTTGCGATGTCCTATTGCGAGGAGCGAAGAGACAAGCGGCACCCAAGGGTGACATTTGTCTAGGCGCGACGATGCCCAAAAGGACTCGCCAAATTTTTGCAAAATTTATTTTGCAAACTTTTGTGTAACAAAAGAACAAAAAAAATATCACACTTGCGTGTGATATTTTATTTTGGTAATTTGGCGATGTCCTATAACGAGGAAAAGAAAGAAAAACAAATTCATTTGTTTGTATGAGTTTGACGAAGTTATATTTTAAATATCTTTCCAGGCCGCCTTCTGCCAAGTATTTTCGGCGATGAGAAGCTTAACACTTTTTGGGTTTAGATTTTGGGTAGAGTTTGGAAATTAGCAAGATTTTTCTGCTAGGAGTTTAGCTGTCTAAACGACTAAAGAAAAATTTGCGACAATTTTCAAAAAATACCTAAAAGATAAATCCAAAAACTGTGTGAGGGTTAAAAACAGGTGAGCCTTCTCTCTTTTTTTATATTATTTATTCAACTTCCATTTTACATATCAATCAGTTATTGTTAAAAGCTAATCGTATGTTTTTTTTGCAAAACATGGTTTTGTTGATTAATAAAAATTTTGGTTTATATGCTTGCATAATAAAGCAAAAGTTTTTTAATCAAACTTTTCGCATGCGAAAAGCAAAAAAAATTATAATACAAATAAAAAAAATCGCACCTTTGTGTATTTGCGATGTCCTATTGCGAGGAGCGAAGAGACAAGCGGCACCCAAGGGTGACATTTGTCTAGGCGCGACGATGCCCAAAAGGACTCGCCAAATTTTTGCAAAATTTATTTTGCAAACTTTTGTGTAACAAAAGAACAAAAAAATATCACACTTGCGTGTGATATTTTATTTGGTAATTTGGCGATGTCCTATCTTTCCAGGCCGTTGCCAGCCAAGTATTTTCGGCGATGAGAAGCTTAACTTCTGTGTTCGGGATGAGAACAGGTGAGCCTTCTCTCTATTGTCACCAAATTTGGTAGATGGATTAAAAACCATCACAACTGCATAATATAAAGAATTTAAAGTTAAATAATATCAAGGTTAAACCAACTTGTTTTTGCTGTGTTCAAGCCCTCGACCTATTAGTATCGGTCAGCTACATGCATTACTGCACTTCCACCTCCGACCTATCAACCTTGTTGTCTACAAGGGGTCTTACTAACTTATGTTATGGGATATCTTATCTTGAGGCAGGTTTCACGCTTAGATGCTTTCAGCGTTTATCCTTTCCATACATCGCTACCCAGCTGTGCCACTGGCGTGACAACTGGTGCACCATTGGTATGTCCACCCCGGTCCTCTCGTACTAGGGGCAGCCCCTCTCAAATATCCTACGCCCACGATAGATAGGGACCGAACTGTCTCACGACGTTCTGAACCCAGCTCGCGTGCCACTTTAATCGGCGAACAGCCGAACCCTTGGGACCTGCTACAGCCCCAGGATGTGACGAGCCGACATCGAGGTGCCAAACCTCCCCGTCGATGTGAACTCTTGGGAGAGATAAGCCTGTTATCCCCGAGGTAACTTTTATCCGTTAAGCGACGGCAATTCCATACTCTACCGCCGGATCATTAAGCCCTACTTTCGTATCTGCTCCACTTGTAGGTGTCGCAGTCAAGCTCCCTTCTGCCTTTACACTCTGAAAGAATAGTTTCCAACTATTCTGAGGGAACCTTTGGGCGCCTCCGTTACTCTTTAGGAGGCGACCGCCCCAGTCAAACTGTCCATCAGACACTGTCCACCAACAGGATAACTGCTTGGTGTTAGAACCTCAAAATTCAAAGAGTGGTATCCCAACGATGGCTCCACAAAGGCTGACGCCCTTGCTTCAAAGCCTCCCACTTATCCTGTACATCAAATTCCGAAATTCAATGTCAAATTACAGTAAAGCTCTACGGGGTCTTTCCGTCTAGTCGCGGGTAATACGCATCTTCACGCATACTTCAATTTCGCCGGGTCCACTGTTGAGACAGTGCCCAAGTCATTACGCCATTCATGCGGGTCAGAACTTACCTGACAAGGAATTTCGCTACCTTAGGACCGTTATAGTTACGGCCGCCGTTCACTGGGGCTTAAATTCAAAGCTTCGCTTGCGCTAACCTCTCCTCTTAACCTTCCAGCACCGGGCAGGCGTCAGCTCCTATACTTCATCTTTCGATTTAGCAGAAACCTGTGTTTTTGATAAACAGTTGCTTGGGCCGATTATCTGCGGCCAATCTTGCGATTGGCACCCCTTATTCCGAAGTTACGGGGTCATTTTGCCGAGTTCCTTAACAATGGTTATCCCGTTCGTCTTATGATTCTCTCATCGTCCACCTGTGTCGGATTGCGGTACAGGCACCAAATTACTACTTAGCAGCTTTTCTCGCCAGTGTGAATTCATGAACTTCGTTACTAAATTTCACTCCCCGTCATCACCTAGGGTGCGCTCTAACCGTACTTCACTAATTAGACCCCTCATGATTTGGCCACGGCTTTCCATCTCCGTGTTTTCACTATCCTCCTGTGTCACTGCATCGCTCTTTATCGCAATTTGGTGGTACTGGAATATCTACCAGTTTGTCATCACCTACGCCTTTCGGCCTCAGCTTAGTCCCTGACTAACCCTGGGCGGATTACCCTTCCCCAGGAAACCTTGGACATTCGACGGTGTGGTTTCTCGCCACACTCTCGCTACTCATGCCGGCATTCTCTCTTGACTGTAGTCCACCGTTCCTTCCGATACGGCTTCAGCCCAACAGTCATTGCTCCTCTACCAATGAACAAAAATGTTCATTCCTAAACTTCGGTGTTATGTTTTAGCCCCGTTACATTTTCGGCGCATTGTCACTCGACCAGTGAGCTATTACGCACTCTTTTAATGAGTGGCTGCTTCTAAGCCAACATCCTGGTTGTTTTTGCAACAACACATCCTTTTCCACTTAACATATACTTTGGGACCTTAGTTGTAGGTCTCGGCTGTTCCCGTTTTGACAATGAAACTTATCTCACACTGTCTGACTCCCTGCTAACAATTATCTGGTATTCGGAGTTTGATAAGGTTTGGTAACCCGTGAAGGCCCCTAGCCCATTCAGTGCTCTACCCCCAGTAATCTATGCGCAGAGGCTAGCCCTAAAGCTATTTCGAGGAGAACCAGCTATATCCAGATTCGATTGGAATTTCTCCGCTAACCACAAGTCATCCCCGACTATTTCAACAGGCGTGGGTTCGGTCCTCCGCTGTGTGTTACCACAGTTTCAACCTGCTCATGGTTAGGTCATCTGGTTTCGGGTCTACTTCATGCAACTATCGCTCTTTCAAACTCGCTTTCGCTTCGGCTCCGTGGCTTAACCACTTAACCTCGCTACATAAAGTAACTCGCCGGCCCGTTCTACAAAAAGTACGAGATTGCACACGTAGTGCTCTCTCCGATTGTAAACATGCGGTTTCAGGTTCTATTTCACTCCCCTCCCGGGGTTCTTTTCACCGTTCCCTCACGGTACTATTCGCTATCGGTCACCAAGTCGTATTTAGCCTTAGGAGATGGTCCTCCCTCATTCACACCGGATTTCTCGTGTCCTGTGCTACTCTGGATACACCCTAGGGGCTAAATGAATTTCGGTTACGGGACTGTTACCCTGTTTCGTTTAACTTTCCAGAAATATTCACCTATTCATTTATGTCTCCCATATCGGGGTCCTAACCCCAATTTCATTTCTGAAATTGGTTTGGGCTCTTGCGATTTCGCTCGCCACTACTTTCGCAATCGTTTGTTTACTTTCTTTTCCTCTGGGTACTTAGATGTTTCAGTTCCCCAGGTTCCCTTCATATCTCTATTTGATTCGAAAATATGATAATAGTGCATTACCACTATTGTGTTTCCACATTCGGACATCTACGGGTCATAGCTCATTTGCAACTCACCGTAGCTTTTCGCAGCTTATCACGTCCTTCATCGGCGCTTGGTGCCAAGGCATCCTCCACATGCTCTTTGTAGCTTGAACTTAAATTGGATTTATCTTTGACATTTTCACTTATTGTTAATTCTCAACAAAATTGAAATAATTGCTTAATATTGTATTACTCAAATTATACTCGTATTTTGTTACTGAATATTTGATTCTTACTGATTACATTTAAAATGTTTTCAGTTAATTATGCAGTTGTCATGGTTCTTAAATTGGCAAATCAGCCAACATGTTTTCGCCCCTTTCTTGGTGCGACATGGCAATACTATCACAATAAAATAATGCTTGTCAACACTTTTTTAAAAAAATTTTTCTTTTTTTCGCTATTTTTTTTGAAATACTTTAACACCCCGCCGTGTGTTTGCTTTTTATGCTCAAAAATGCCCATTTTTACACTATAAATTATCCAAAATCACTCAAATATTTTTTTAATTTTTTTTAAAAACAGCACTTTTTTTCGTTTGAACATAAAAAATGAAAATTTTTTATATTATAAAAAATGCCCATCTTAAAACCGAATAAATAAATTTTGTATTTAGCCAACAAAGTTTATGTGACATCATCTGTCTCACTTTTTATATTAATTTTTTAACAAAAGAACAAAACACCTTGTTTGCAAACTTAAACCAAGGCATTGTGTGCGTTTTGACTTTTAAGCTAGTTTGCAAAGCTTTATTATAATGTTTAAATAAATATATACATTATATATAAACATAATTAATAAAAAATTAAGTGAGTTTTAATTTTCCAAAAATTATCATATTAAAGCTCAAACCATAAATAAAAAGAGCGAAGGTAATTTATCTTCAGTCTAATATTATATTCCCTTTTTATTCACCATTGCTCTAAACTCTTTTGATTTTGCATAATGTGTTCTTTTTTTCAATTTGTTTTATTTCAACCTAACCATTGCATTAATCATCATATCTTCTAAGCATGCCATTAAGCCCACTAAATAAGTGAAAAAGTTCACTATATTTTTTAGCGAAAAATGACATTGTTTAACAAATTTTCCATTTTTTAAGATGTGTTAACTATGATTTTGTCCGATGCTTGGCTACCCACATTATAATTTGTTTCACTTCTTTGTTTGGTCAAAAATGCCTTGTAATAAAAAATAAAAACACGATTACAATAGAATAGGAGGGTTTTTGTGTCAATTATAGAAGCCATAATATTTGGATTAATTCAAGGTCTTAGCGAATTTCTGCCAATTTCTTCAAGTGGACATCTTGTTCTTTTTTCCAAAATTTTTTCCACTCAAGGAGATTTTATTTTCTTCAGTGTTTTACTTCATCTTGCAACACTTCTTGCAGTTTTAATCTACTTTTATAAAGATGTAATTGATTTGATAAAGCATCCATTTTGCAAAAAAGCGCAAATGATTTATCTTGCTACCATTCCAACTGTTGTTTTAGTTTTAATTTTTAAAAGTTTTGTTGAAGATGCATTTTCAGGAGCACTACTTCCTTTTTGTTTTATTCTAACTGCCGTACTTTTGGTTATTAGCCAAGTTCTTTCAACAAAAAGTACAAAAAAGCTGACAAAGGGCGGTGCAATTGCAATGGGTATTGCGCAAGGCATTGCAACATTTCCCGGCATATCCAGATCAGGTGCAACAATATGCACAGGTTTAATTTTAGGATACGAAAGAAACGAAACCGCTAATTTTTCTTTTTTAATGAGCATTCCTATAATCTTGGCTTCTATGGCATATGAACTTCTAAAAGGATTTAAACAAGGTTTTGGACAAATTTTTGCAGTTCCAACCATTGTTGCTTTTATTGTGGCATTCGTTGCTGGGCTTTTTTCAATAAAATTTATGATGTGGGCAGTTAATAAGTTAAAACTTTATTGGTTTGGAATTTATCTACTGATTGTTGGTGTAATAAGTTTTTTTGTGGTTTGATTTGACAAAATAATTCTTTTAGTTTATTGTTAATTTTGTAAATAGTAAGATTAAATTTAATAGAGAAATTTATAAATTTTTAATAGGTTATATATTGTTTATTACATTTTTAATAAAGCATTGAAGGTTTGATTCAAGGGTTAATTTGAATAGTAAAGCAACAATTAATCTTTTTAAAAATAAGACGACGAATGAAAAATGAATATAATCAACTATCATTTGTAATAATTTAATTATAGTTTTGTTAAAAGGAAAAAATAGATGATAATAGATGGAAAGGCGGAAGCACAAAAATTAAAAGAAGAAATAAAACAAGAGGTTTTGGAAAAAGAATTAAAACTAAAGCTTGTTGTGGTAATTGTTGGCGACGACCCAGCAAGCCAAATTTATGTTCGCAATAAAAAGTTGGCTTGTGAAAGTGTTGGAATTCAAAGTGAAATTGTTGCACTTGAAAGTTCTACCACTCAAAATGTGTTAAATGAAACACTGGATAAGCTTTCTAGTGACCCTTCGGTTAACGGTATATTGCTTCAACTTCCCCTTCCAAAACATTTAAATGAGGAACAAGCGCTTTCTCATATTAATTGTTTAAAAGATGTAGATGGGCTGACCGTTTCAAATGCTGGAAAACTGTTTTTAAATCAAACCATGATTGCTCCATGCACACCGCTTGGTATTTTGCACCTTATAAAATCGGTTAATCCGAACTTGCAAGGTTTGAATGCCGTTGTAGTGGGACGGAGTGCCCTTGTTGGAAAACCAACCGCTCAACTTTTATTAAATGAAAACTGCACTGTAACCATTTGCCACTCTAAAACAAAAAATTTAAAAAAATTCACTCTTTTAGCTGACATATTGGTTGTTGCCATTGGAAAACCAAAATTTATAACTGGCGATTATATAAAAAAGGATGCCATAGTGATAGATGTTGGCATCAATAGAGTTGATGGGAAAATTGTTGGAGATGTAGAATTTGAAAGTGCAAGCAAAATTGCCTCACATATAACACCTGTGCCAAAAGGAGTGGGACCAATGACGGTGGCAATGCTTCTTAAAAACCTATTAAATTTATATAAGCTTCAAAATTAATATTGATTTAAAATTATTCGCCTTTATTCCTTATTGATTTATCATAAAAAAACTTCAGCTTGGCTGATGTTTTTTTATAAACCAAGTATCTTTTCAGTTTTTTTTAATTAACAATTAAATTTATTCTTGTACAATTTCAATTTTAATTGTAAAACTAAAAGTTTGATGACTAAATGACTGGGCGGGTTGTTTCAATGAAAGAGTCATAGTCATAACGCCACTGGGCACATTGTTGTCATCACCAACATAAGCATCAAGAACAATGCTTTGTGATGGAGTTAGCAAAATCTTGTCAGATTGAGAAATATCAATAAATTCAACTTTAATTTTTTTATTTTCATTATAGTTTTTAAAATTGAAAGTGTAAACAACATCCTCAACCTTATCTTCGCCAATTTTTTTAAAAATTAAATCTTGATTCATGTTCCAAGGCAAAAAATTTTCAGTGTTTTGCCATTCATGAATATAGTTTGGAATCGAATCATTTTCGCAACCAGAAACACTGCCCACAATATCCACAAAAACATCATCTTGTGAAACCTGAAAATGAAAGGTGCTATTGATTGTTGAAGTTGCAGAAGTTGCAGCATAAACCCCAAAGCCAAACAAAGCCACAGCCAAAAAAACTGAAAAGAGGGAAAATATTAGATTAACAGTTCTTCTTTTCACTATGCTCTCCTTTCTACAATTATATTCCTTTTTAAAGTCAATTCAAAATAAATTATGTAATAAATTTATTTTTTCTTGTAAATAAGCCTAAAAAATTAAGCAAAAAACATTTTTTTTACTAATTTTGACAATATATATTTTAATCAAAATCATCAAAATTATTAAAATCGCCCTCTTTAATCTCCAAAAGTTCTGCCTCTTCGTTTGTTCTAGCCTGAACTTTTGGTTTAAAATCAAAGTCGGTAAAGGTCGTGTATTCTCCAAACCATCTCAGTTTAATTGTGTCTAAAGAACCATTTCTGTGTTTTGCAATGTTGAGTTCACAAACACCTGGTTCATCTTCACTTGGCACATCATTATACATTTCTGGCTTGTATATAAACATCACGATGTCTGCATCTTGCTCAATTGAGCCAGATTCTCTAAGATCGGAAAGAACTGGTCTGTGATCCTTTCGTGTTTCAACCGCACGAGAAAGCTGTGAAAGCACAATAATCGGAACATCAAGTTCTCTTGCTGCAATCTTGAGATATCTCGTTATTTCACTAATTTCTTGTTGCCTATTATCTTTTACTTTGCCACCACTGTTCATAAGTTGAAGATAATCAATCATAACAAGATCCAATCCACCCTCTCTTTTTAATCTTCTACATTTTGAAAGAATGTCAATTGGTGTGTTCATGGAGGAATCGTCAATGTAAAGCCCTGCATCCACAAGCTTTTTATTTGCTGCCCATATTGCCTTCCATTCATCAACCGAAAGCTCACCCCTAAGCGCCTTTGCCATGCTCACACAAGCAACCGAACAAAGCGCTCTTTGAGCAAGTTGGGTTTTGGGCATTTCAAGTGAAAAAATTGCACAACGTTTGTTTTGAGAAATGGCGGTGTTTGTCACAATGTTCATCGCAAATGAGGTTTTTCCCACACCTGGTCTTGCAGCAAGTAAGATAAGATCGGAATTTTGAAGACCATTTGTTATTTTGTCCAAATCTTTAAAACCCGTTGCCATGCCTCGTAAAACATTTTTATTTTTTGAAATTTTGTCAAATTTGTCAATTACACTTTTTAGAGCATCACCAATATGCTCAAGACTGGTTGCGTCTTCATTTTGAGCAATTTCAAAAATTAACTTTTCTGCATAAGAAAGTGCTTCAGTTTTATCATCACTTTCATATGAGTTTTCTATAATCTTTTGTCCAGAGGAAATTAGTTTTCTTAAAACACTATCCCTTTTGACAATGTTCATGTAATGAGCAAAATTGACAGCGGAAGGAACCACATTGGTAAGTGTTGTCAAGTACTCTATTCCGCCAATCTGTTCTAGTTGTCCACACTTGTCCAATTCATCTGAAAGTGTAACAAAGTCAACTGGTGAATTGCTATTATAAATTTTGTTCATTGCCTCAAAGATTGTTGAGTGTGCATCAATATAAAAATCTTCTCCGCAAAGTTTTGACATAACTTCCACTGGAACATTCTCATCAATTAAAATACAGCCCAAAATTGCCTGTTCAGCTTCCACACTATGTGGCATCATTTTTGCTTTTTTCTTTTCCATTTGTTCCTCTATTTATTAAAAGGGTCGTCTAGTTTTTCAAGTTTTTGCCTTTTTCTTTGTTCAATTTTATTATATATTAAAACATAAGCAAAGCAAACAATGCTACAACAAAGAACAATCAAAAAAATTGCCAAGGCATTGTTCATTTTCCAGATGGCAAAATAATAAGATAGCAAAAAAGCTAGTGGCACAATTATAAGTGCACCAATTCCAATTTTTTTTGCCAAACCCTTGGTTTTGTTCACTAAACACTCCTTTTTTGTTGTAAACATAGTTTAGCATAATGATTTTAAAAAAAAAAGAATTTGTTCGAAAATTTTAGGTCAAAACAAAAAAATGCTGATAACAAAATTTTTTTCTGATATTTGCTTCAATTGAAGAAGGCAATTAATAGTAACATAAAAAGCTATTTCTAACATATATATTCTACGTAATACACACAGCATCAAATTATATTAACAATTTTTTGCTGACAAAAAATTTGTTTTCCAATTTCTAATAAAGCAATTTTTGCCAAAATTTTTCAAAATCTATTAAACATTCACACAAAAGATAAAAAATTTAATATGAGGTGTGAATATGGAATATGACGACTTTCTAATTCTAAACGATTACTCACAAATGGCAAAAGCCTATTATGACTCTATGAAAAAAAGAGGATTTGTTTTTTTCCGACTAAATGATGTTGAAGAACAAAAAATGCTGGTTTGCCAAAATGTTTTAACTTGTTTTCAAAATCTTTTAGAAGGTTATAAAAAGTCTACCAGAATGGCAAGAGGAAACGAACAACGAATAATTAAAAAACTTGGCGAACTCACTCAAAAACAACTTGAATTGTTTAAAAGTGAATTTTCTCTTAAAAGTCAGCAAACTAGTAAAAACATGCAAACTCAACCCATTTTTAACGAAGCAAAATTACTTAAAAATTTGTTCGAACTTTATAAACTTGAAGACAATGAAAGAAAAAATGTTGTGATATCTTTGATAATTGAAAATAGACTAGATACACTTTCTGAAAATTGAAAATTTAACTTTAAAATCAAGGGTTTAATTTAAATCAAGTTGCAACAATAATCTATGCCATTTGGAAATAACACAATATTAATTTTCATTTATATAAAAAAGTATCGAGCTTTCTCGATACTTTTGGTATGCTTATTCACTTTGATTTATTATTCTGCAACTCTGCTGATATTTATCACACAGTTTACTGTATATGTTCCTGTTGCTGCTGCAGCTGCTGGATTTACTGTGAATGTTCTTCCCCATGTGTGGCTTGCATCTGCTGCTA
>CALWMK010000014.1 GCA_944381825.1 uncultured Clostridia bacterium | reverse complement strand
GTTTGAATTAACATCAGTCATTTGAAAATAATGCTTCGCATTGCTTTCCTCTGACTTCCGTTAATATAAACTATTGTTTAAAAGCAAGAGTCGTATATTTGTAAATAAACAACGCAATATAAAAAACTAGAGAAGCCAAACAATGTTTAACACAATCCTAGGATTGATATTTGTCATAACTTCTCAAGTGTTTATTTTTTATTTGTTTTAATGCATTTTGTGCATGCTGTAACCTTTTTAACTTTTCCGTCTATTTCCATTGTGGTTTCTTGAAGATTAACCTGCCATGTTTTGTTTGCCTTTCTATTTGAGTGACTAACTTTATTGCCAGTCATAGCACCCTTACCACAAATTTCACATACTCTGCTCATTTTTTCCTCCCGCTTAAAATTTTAGTCATAACATAATAGCATCTTTTTTTATTTTTTGCAAGTGTTTTTTTAACCTTTTTTAGCAAGTTCAGATTGGGTCCTTGCAAGGGTCAAGACAAAAACTTTTTTAGCTTTTGAAAGTTTCAAAACTTCACTACAATAGTTTATGGTAGCACCAGTCGTTAAAACATCATCAACTAGTAAAACATTTTTACCAATAATCTTTTCCCGATTTTCAACTGTAAAAGACCCAAACAAATTTTTTTGTCGTTCAAAATAATTTAATGTTGTTTGTGGCGGGGTGTGCCTCACCTTAATTAAAACATCGGTTTCAAGTTCTAATCCAAGCGATTTTGAAAGTTGCTTACTCAAAAGCTCAGCTTGATTGTAACCTCTTACTTTTAGTCTTTTTTTAGAGCTTGGAACAGGAATTATTAAATCGGTTTGAAAATCGTTTTTAATATAACACTCCTCCATATATTTTGCCAAACTTTCAAAAGTATATTTTTGATTTCTATATTTAAATCCATGAATTAAGGTGCTGATTGGGTGTTCATAAACAAATGGAGCTCTTGCAAAATTAAAAAATCTAATATTATCTTTACATTTAATACAATAATCAGACAAAGACGATATTGGCTCACCACATCTTAAACAAATTTTGCCATTTATAAAAGGCAAAATTTTAACACACCTATCACAAACATAAGGCGGACAAGAAGCAGAAATTTCACAACCACAAAATATGCATTTAAAATTATTAGGAAAAATCACATCCAAAATTTTGTCGAAAAAAGTCATATATTTAGAGTATATTTTATAAAACTTTTAAAGTCAATTAAAACTCATTAAGCTTTTATCTTCTTTTAAAGCATTTTGGTTTAAGCCAAAATAAAACTCAAGAAAAAATCTTGAGTTTTTTGCACTTTAAATTTTAAAATTTTATGTGATTTAAACTTATTTAAGTTCGACTGTAGCGCCGACTTCTTTGAATTTAGCTTCGAATTCTTTAGCTTCTTTTGTTGGAACGCTTTCTTTAAGTGTTGAAGGAGCTCCATCAACAAGAGCTTTTGCTTCTGAAAGGCCAAGTCCTGTAACCTCTCTAACAACTTTGATAACACCAATTTTGTTGTCGCCAACTTCTTTTAAAACCACTGTGAATTCAGATTTTTCTTCAGCAGCTGGAGCAGCAGCACCAGCAGCTGGAGCAGCAGCAACTGCAACTGGAGCAGCCGCACTAACGCCAAATTCCTCTTCCAACATTTTTACAAGTTCACTAACTTCTACTAAAGTAAGTGTTTTAATTTCTTCTACAAATTTATTTAAATCTGCCATTTTTAAATTCTCCTTTTAAAACTATTTACAAATCAAAATTTTGCTCTATTTTTGAGCGATTTGGTCAAGAGCAACAACCAAGCCTCTGGTTGGCGCGCTAAGCACACTGACAAGATTTCTTGCAGGAGCATTGAGCATAGACAAAAGTTGTGCGATGAGAACTTCTTTTGAAGGAAGTTTTGACAATTTTTCAATTTCTTCTTTGCTAACAACTTTTCCATCAACAATGCCAAATTTTAGTTTAAGAACCTTGTCATCTTCAATGCTTTTTACAAGCACTTTAGGCGCAGAAACTTCGTCTTTATAGCTAAACACAACGGCATTAGTTCCTTCAAGCTGATTTTCTTCAACAGCAATTCCAAGTTCATTTAAGGCCCTTAAAACAAGCCTGTTTTTATAAACTTTGTACTCTCCGCCTTGTTCTTTGAAAGTTTTTCTAATTTTTGTGTCTAGTTCCACATTCAAACCACGATAATCAACGAAAGCAATAGACTTTGACTTGCTAATTTTTTCTTTAATTTCTTCAACAATGAGTTTTTTAGCTTCTAAATTAGCACTCATACATTCCCTCCTTTTTTTAAAATTTAAAGCTGCAATAAATTAAAATTCCCTTTGCCGAAATAAAGCAAAGGGAATGAAAAAACAAACCAAAACTTTATCTCGGCAAGTAGTCAAATGACTTTACGCAAAATGCACTTGCTTTCTTAGATAAGGGAATATTCAATTTACCTGTCAAGTATCTCATAAAAAAGTTTCTTTGTCAAGTACTTCACTAAAATTTTTTCCATAAAAATTATTGTCGTGTAATGAAGTGTTCAAAATTAAAATTATGGTTTTTTAATTTATTTTTTAATTGTAACGGTTTAAATTCAACGTCACCAATTTCATCTAGTTTAAACCATCTAAAATCCATTTGTAATTCTCTTCCCATATCATATTCGATTAGCTTAAAATTTTCACTCTTGTCTTTTAAATCATTTGCTTTAAGCAAATAATAAAAACTAATTTCGTGACAATTGTCTTGCTTCCAGCCAAAATAAAAATTTTCTATTATACAAAGAAGTTTTTCAACATGAACATCAAGACCAGTTTCTTCTTTGAGCTCTCTTATAATTGCCGTCTTAGAGTCTTCCCCGAGTTCAATATGTCCTCCAGGGCAACAAAAAAATCCGTTGTTAAACATCTGCAAGGCAAGCATTTTGTCGTCATTAATTAAAACTCCATTTACTCTACATTTAAATCGTTCTTTGTCATTTTTAATTTCTAAATCCATATTGTTCTCCTATTCAAATTCATAATGTTTTTCTAAAGCCTTTAAAATATTTTCTCTCACATTTCCATGCCTAAAATCTATCCTCTCGGTATTAAAAACATGCAACTGTTAAACTCGCCTTTTGATGTAATTCTCATATGCATCCTTCTACAATACTTGCATTGTTTTAATCTATGTAAAGAATTAAAAAAAAGAAATAACTCTAATATTATTTTTATATCCTTGTAACAGAAGCAAAAAAGAAATGCAAGAAATTGTGGCAAGCATATGTTTCAATAAATCTGAAACTCATGAGTTCGTTCATGACAGCCCAGAACAATTGTTAATTCAAGAAAATAAACAAATCAGCTTTTAAAATAAGGAAAACTAAAATACTTGCAAAAATAATATGAATGTGCTATACTTTCTACCAGAAGTGAGCATGTCTTACTTTCCTTGTTTTCGCTGTTGCGAAAACCAAAAGTCCAAAAGGAAGGAGGAAAAAGTATGAATAAGTATGAACTTCTCTATATCATTGCACAAGATGTAACCGAAGAAAAGCGTGAAGCCTTGATTGCAAAATTCAAATCCTTAGTTGAAGAAAAAGGTGGAGAAATTGCAGGCATTGATAAATGGGGAATGAAAAAACTTGCCTATCCAATCAACTTCAAAAACGAAGGCTATTATGTTTTGATGACCTTCTCTTCAAAACCTGAAGTTATTGATGGCATGAGCAAACTTATGAACATAACAGACGGAATTGTGCGTCATATGTTTGTAAAAAAAGAAGATTAGGAGTATTTATGAACAAAGTTTTATTAATAGGAAATTTAACCAAAGACCCAGAACTTTCTCAAACACCAAGCGGAATTTCTGTATGCCGTTTTACTTTGGCTGTTCCTCGTCGTTTTCAAAATGCTGAAGGAGAAAGAGAAACCGACTTTTTAAATATTACTGTTTGGAGAAATCAAGGCGAAAACTGCCATAAATATCTTAGAAAAGGAAGTAAAGCCAGTGTAATAGGAAGCATCCAAACAAGAAGTTACGATGCTCAAGATGGCACCAAGCGATATGTAACAGATATTGTTGCTGACGAGGTTGAATTCCTTTCCACAAAACAAAGCACTGAAGGTGCATCAATAACTCAAGCCAAAAAAGAAGAAGTTGCAGAGCTTGAACCAATTGATGACGACAGTCTTCCATTTTAATAGGAGGTTAATATGAGCGAAGAAAAAGAAGTTTTAAACGAAACACCTGCTGTAAAAGAAGAGGTTAAAACTGAAGAAAAAGCAGTTAAAAAATACCGTAAGAATGTAAGCAAAAAGAAAGTTTGTCAATTTTGTCAAGACAAAGCTAAGGCTATTGACTACAAAGATGTTAACAGACTTAGAAAATATGTGACAGAAAAGGGCAAAATCGTTCCAAGAAGACAAACTGGTGTTTGTTCAAAACATCAAAGAGAATTAGCAAATGCAATTAAGAGAGCAAGAGTAATGGCTCTTCTCCCTTTCCAAGCTGACTAATTTTTTTCAAACTATGCTTAACATCCACTCATTATTTTAAATCAAAGGATGTTTTGATAAGTTATTTTAACAACATAAAACCACGGTTGAAAATCCGTGGTTTTTTATAAAATATCATTAACAAATTTGAGTCTTAATAATTTTTGTTAGATGGTTATTAAAATAGCAATTTAAAAACCAATCTTTAACTAAAAATTATTCTCCATCTCTTTTATAATAGCTTCCAGAATGCTGAGTTGCTGGAAAACGCTGACCTTTTTCAAGGTATACTGCCCCTCCATTGCTTCCCTGTTCATCAAAGCAAGCATAGTTTCCTGTTTCTGGCGCTTCTTCGCCTGGACGCCATTTGTTTTGTTGTTCCATTTTTACCTCCAATTTTTTCAAGAAGTTTAAAAAATTTTTTGTATAAAAAAAATCAAACTTCTTTAAAATATTTTGTGCAAATCAATCCTTTTTATTCTTTAAAATATATTTTTTATTACTTTAAATTCAAGAAATTGATGACAAGCATCGCATCGCCATATTTGTCAGTACTGGAAACCTTGAACGATTGAGAAAAACTCTCGGCATCACCCTTCTTTTTAAAAGAAGGCATTGACAAAATGGAATTTTGGTGTTAATATTCAAACAAACGAGGTGAATTATGGAATTAACTCAAAATCAGCTTGAAAATATCAAAAATAAAAAACCAATTGAATTTTGCGACGAAGATATCATATTTTTATATAAAACGGCACAAACTGTGGCTAAAAAATGGGGACTGGTTGGCAAAGACAAAGAAGATTATTTACAAGATTTTGTCACAGATTTTACCCTTGAATATGTTTATAAATTTGACAAAAATAAAGCTTCATACAGTACATTCGTTTATCAATATGCATTATATAGTTTTTATTATTTTGCCAAAAAAATGAAACAGGCAAATAAAATCATATCTAGTGTAAAATTAGATCATGAAATTTTTTTAAACGGAGAGTTTGTTTCATCAGTTTTAGACAACATTCCATCACCTACAAAAAAAGTTTTGTCACCATATTACATTGAAGTTTTAAATGAACTTTGCGATAAAAAGTACACAAGTTTAAAAGAATACTATCTCAATGGCAAAACCAGTGTTCAAATTGGAAAGGAAAACAAAATTTCTCGTCAAGCTGTAAATCAAAGAGTTAATAAAGAGAAAGCAATTCTTAAAGAGGAATTAAAAAGTCTTGGTTTTGACACTGATAATTATATTGAAAAGTTTTAAGGGAAAATTATGGAGCTTTCAAAAGAACAACTTATTGCAATAAAAAACAAGGAAAACTTAGAGTTAAAAAATGAACAAGTTGTAGGAATATATAAATTAATCACAAGTGTTGCTCAAAAATTTTATTTTCCTAAAGATGAAATAGCTGATATCATTCAAACAATTGTAACAAATATTTTGACAAATAATATATATAGTTATAATCCAAAAAAAGTAAATTTAGTACCTTTATTTATCATAATGCATACATATATTGTTGCAAATTCTATAATTGTTTCAAATCAAAACAATCTCCAATAAGTTTAGATGATTTTACTGAAACAAACAAAAAGGTAACGCATTTAAATTTAATCCCTAACGACTATAACATGGAAAAACAACTCACATCAGACTACATTAAAGTTTTAAACCAGCTTTGCAAAAAAAAGTATCCATTAATATATCAAAAATATTTCGAAAAACTAAGTATTTTAGAACTTACAAAAAAATATGATATTTCTAAAACCTACCTATATATTAAATTAAAAAAAGAACTTAGCGAACTTAAAAAAGATTTAAAAAGCAAAGGCTATGAAACTTTTGATGACACACAAACATTTTAGTTTTATGGTTCGGGCTCATCTCTATCTATACTGTCTTTATTATAATAATAAAGGCAGTTTTTAATTTTATTAGTTGAAACATAATCTTTTAAATTTATGCTTAAAAACAAACTAGAAAAGATATTTGCTTTACTAATCAAAATTAATTGTATTTCAAAAAGAAGTGTATTACTTTTTATTAATTTTTCAAAATTTGAAAGCAGAGTATTGTCAAAAAGCAAAAATGACAATTTAAATGCCTCTTGAGAAAATTCAAAGGTATAGCCTGTATTTGTTTCTAATTTAAAAGGGAGAAAACCCAACTCATTTTTATCGCTTTTTAATACAACTTTTTCAATTTTTATTTTGTTAAGTTCATGCCCAATCGAATCAAAATAAAAGTCTGATTTTAAATATTGCTTATTCAAATTTTGCTTATTAAAATTTTCACTGTGCAAAATAAAAAAACTTTGAGGAATTTCTTTACACTTTTCAAAAAACTCTTGACCTAAAGAATATTTTTCAAAATTTGCAGTATCTTTTAACCTTATTATAGAAGATTTATTTTTTTCAAATTCAGACCGTTGAAGACGCATTAATCGTTCATTTACCTTGACAGACTGTCTGTTTTGCCACACACTTACTAGTCCTAATACCGTTGTTCCAATATAAGCCAATACTCCACTTATTATTGTAATCACATTTTGCGTCACAAACTCAAGCCCATTTGCAAAAATATAGCATGCCAAACTCAACACTATTGGTATAATTATATATAAAATTATAAATGCAAACAATAAATAGTGTTTTTTAAAATTTTCATAAAATTTTTTCATACTACAAGTTTTAACAGCTTTAAAACTAAATATACCTATTAAAATTTCAATAAAATTTTAATTTCAACTACAACTATACTTTTATTTTATTTATAAGCATTGAGGTTTGTTGATGCAATAAAAAAGCACAATGTTTAATCATTGCGCTTTTATTATAGATATAAAATTAATAATTTGTGCTTCTAATTTCAAAGTAGGCTTGTGGATGGTCACAAACTGGACAAACTTTAGGCGCTTCTTTCCCAACATGGATATGTCCGCAATTTCTACAAATCCAAACAATTTCACCTTCTCTTGCAAACACCTTTTGATTTTTAATATTTTCTGCAAGTTTCATAAATCTTTCTTCATGTTCTTTTTCAATTTTTGCCACAGCTTCAAATTGATATGCAAGACGGGCAAACCCCTCCTCATTGGCCTCTTTTGCCATGCGTTTATACATATCACTCCATTCTCCATGTTCGCCAGCTGCTGCGTCTAGTAAATTTGAAAGTGTGTCACCAATTTCGCCATCATGAAGTGCTTTGAACCATATCTTGGCATGTTCTTTTTCATTTCCAGCTGTTTCCTCAAAAATTTTGGCAATTTGTTCGTATCCCTCTTTTTTCGCTTTAGAAGCATAGAAGCTATATTTATTTCTTGCTTGAGATTCACCTGCAAAAGCTTCCCACAAGTTTTTTTCAGTTTTTGTTCCTTTAAGATTCATTTTTTTCTCCTTTTATCAAGGTTTAGATTAATAAATTTTTAAAAGAAAGTCAAATGAAAACTAATATTATTACTCCAAGATAATGAAAAACTGGAAGCAAAAATTTAAACTTTGTTTAAATTTTTATGTTGCTTTGCAACAAAGCATGATAAAATCATGCACTTCCAGTTTTTTATGCTAGACAAATTTTATTATCCATTTTTCAATAAAACTAAAAAAGTTACAAATCATTGCAAACTTTCAAAACTTACCGCAACATAACCTTGAGGATAGGAGCAAAGCGGACAGGTTTTCCAAGCTTCTTTGAGAATGTGTCTATGTCCACAATTAGAACACATCCAATTTTTTGCTTCTGCAGATTTATAAAGTTTTTTTGCATTATACTTTTGTGCCATTTCCAAAAGCACCTGACTATGCATATATTCCACATCAGAAATAAGCTTGAGCGAACTGGCTATATCTTTAAAACCTTCATCAATTGCTATTTTTGCAAAATGCGGATAAATATTTTTTGCTTGACTGAGTTCGGCGCCACTACAAGATTTGAAACTGCTTTCTAAATGATAATCTTCAAATGGATATCCTGCTGAAATTTCTATGTTTTCCATCTTTCCGCCGCCATATTTTAAAAGAAAATCATATATTACTCCTGCATGTGCCATTTCATGTTTTGCCAACATTTTCATTGTGTCAGCTAAATATGAAAGTCCTTGAGATGTTGCACACTTGGCTATAAATTGATATCTTGCACCATCTTGACATTCTCCAGCAAAAATTCTTGCCAAATTTTCCTTTGTTTGTGATGTATTAAAATCCATAAAAAACCTCCTGTTTGATTATTAGCTCAAACAGAAGATTTTAAACAATTTTATTAGTCACTCAAATTTTCATCAAATTCTTATTTTAAATTTAAGGTACTTTGCCTCTCTTCTAGTTTTTTCTTTTTAACATGTTTATAAATGATGTAAACAACTGTAATAATTACCAAAAGTCCAACAAAGCTAGAAACCGCAATTATCGCCAATTTGTAATTTCCAAAATTGTCTATGAACTGAGCATCCTCTGTTATGTAACCAAATAGACCATCATAATGTATTACCGAATAATCTTTGTCGAGATGAATATTGCTAGTTCTATAGTTAAACTTAATTGTGCCAGCAAAAGGATTTTCTTCTGTTCCAATAGGAATCCAAAATCTTTCATCAAAATTAACAGAATTAGACAAAACATAATATCCATTAGCGTAATTTTGCTTGCCTTGTGGAGCATCTATATTGTTGTTAATGAGGTAGCACATCATTGCAAATTGTTTTGCGGTGTATATTAAATATGGATTATTAATGGTTCCATCACCCTCAAATTCTTCCATGAGTTCCAGCCAATATAATTTTTCAAATTCAATTGAAATAATATTCCTTTTACTTATATCAAAATCTTTTGCAAAAATAGTTATTTGTCCATCTTTAAGGTCTTCTTCAATTACAACTCCATTTAGTTTTATATTGTAAAAACGATATCTCATATTTGAAGAAATTTCAAGTAATATGCTTTGAAGATAGTTTGTATAATAAGTCGCTCCTGAAGATATTTTGCTTCCATTTTGTTTTACCATTCCCTCATTTTGGTTGAAATTAACAGTATATCCAATGTTTGCAAGATTAAATACTGGTGTAAATATGATACGACCATTATCAACATCGTTTAGTGAAACTATATACCTTTCAAAAGGACTGCTATCATTGCCATTAATTGTCCAGTTTGACAACCAATAACCGGGAGCACTCTCAACTTCAAAAGATAGAGAGTCTAGATATCTTGCGTAATATTTACCATTTTCTAAAATTGGCTCCTTACCATTAATTTTCCATGAGGAAATTTTCCCATTTTCAACTGTTGAAATAATTATCTCTACCTTGACACCTTGGAACACTGGAGTGTACTGAATCGGCTGAGAACTATAACCAACTTCAAAATTGTTCTGATTTGAAATTATTCCTTGGTGAACATTATCTATCCATCCCACAAATTCATATCCAGTGTTCGCAAAAGCTGTAAGTATTGCCGTTTCGCCCTCAGTTAGAAAAACATAATTTTCGCCATCTATATTTGCGCCTCCTCCAAGGGATGAACCAACACTAATTTTTACCGCATATACTATTTTAATATTTTGCTCAAAATTAGTTTCATCTTCAGGAATATAAAAATTATATTTTCTAGATGTGCAAACCTTAGTACCATCAAGTTCAAAATGAGAGAATTTATAGTTATCGGCAGCTAAAGGTGCTTCAAAATAGACATCATTTCCCACATAATATTCAATGACCGTATTCATGACCGCATAATGCAAAATTGAGGTTGTATCTTTTATCCAATCCAAATCTCCATTTAAAGCCTGCATGCCCGGCTCATAAGAAATGTTATATCTAACATAAGCTCTTTCCCAATGAGCATATAGATTGTTGTGTTCTACATTCCAAGTTGTTTGAACAACTCCCCTATCATTGATATATTGCAAACCATTTCCATCAATATCTGAATACCAACCCTTAAAGTTATATCCCACTCTTGTCGGAAATAAATAGTCAGGGTCGACATTATTAAATGTTGAATTAATTGTCAGTTCAAACTCTTTATTTTGTTCTGCTGTTAAATGGAAAATTACTGGATATTTTGTTAAGCTTACAAAAATATAAACCTTTCCTCCCTTTGCAAAATTATTTAGCGTTAACTTAAGTTGTTTTTTGAATAGACCTTGTAAAATAGAAAACTCAACATCCTCTATGTAAATCATTTCCTCATTTTCCGCTTTGAAACCTACTAATATTTTACTTTCATTTGACACAAAATCATATCCATTTTCGAGCTTGGCAGTTATATCAAAACTTTGTCCCACGCGTGCTTTTGCAAATACTTTTGAGTTATTATTAGCACTTGAAAGATAAGCTTCTGGATTGACAGAGATGATTCCTGCAAAAACAGAGTTATAATCTGATTGTTGCGCAAAATAAATTTCGAATTCACATTCATCTGTTTCAAAAATGGCAGTCAAAACAAAATCTTGTGTGAAATTTTGTATTATTATATTATAGATATCTGGCGACTGAACTAAAGAAACTTCTGAGCCATTAGAAATTTCCCAGCCAACCAAGTGATAACCCGTCATTGAATAGGCAGAAAGATTAATTTTTTCGCCTGTAGAGGTATTTATTACCTTTTGATTTTTATTAAAATTGTATATCGTTCCAACAAAACTTGAAATATCATTTTCTTCATAAACAGGCTGAGAATTGCTATCATAATAAAGAATTAGTTTACTTGAAATGCTAATATTTATTTCATTTGGTAAAAATATTGCTTTAAATGTCATATTTGTTGTAACAGCAGTTTCGCTTCGCTCTGGTAAAAATGAATCATCAACCCAAACTCCATCCTCAAATTTTTGCCACTTTTCAAAATGATAGCCCAAATGAGGAACCGCTTTCACACTCTTTGAATTTTGTCCAAATTTCACCTCAACATTATTAGGTAAAACCTCTCCGCCTCCTTCTGAAATATAGTTGATTTTGCAAATTGAATATCGAACAACTAAATAAATTATTGTATTTTCTTCTATTACAAAACTATATAAAGCATCTGAAATAAGAGATTGTATGTTCAACTCCTCTGTCCAACCTAAAAATTCATAGTTGTTTTCAGAAATTTTTGCAGTCAAAGCAATTTGTTCTTTAAAATAAAACTCATTATTTTGAACAAAAGATGGTGAAATTTCGTAAGAAACTGCATCACAGTTTTCTAAAATTTCAAAAGCTTCATTATCGTAAAGAGCAATCTTAACTGTCAATGAATGCAACAACCGTTCAAAAGGAATTGCAAGTTCTCCACCAGTGTTAAAACCTGAAATTACAACTATATTTTCATTAAATCTTGAGAAATCAAAATTCCAATCACTGCCTTGATTTGAGTCTTTTTTAACATTCCAATTTTTTGTTGAAAGCACGAAACCTTGATTTGGAGTAATTTTTAAAGTTAATGTAGAATTGGTTTTCGCCAAAAACCTAAGTTCACCTGCCCCCTCATGTTTTGTTTGACTTCCGTCTTGCTCTGTTATTATTAACTCAACACTTCCAAGATTTAAATTTAGTTCATCTTTTGAATTATCAAATCCTGCCTTTATTATAATTTCGTTTTCTACTGGAACAAATATAATTTTTAAAACACAATTTTCATTAAACCCATAAAATTCAAAATTATTGTCTTTGATTTCAATAATTCCTGTGTCAGTATTTTGAAGTTCAACATTTTGCAAATAATATCCCAAAATTATTGCATTTTCAACTAAAATTCTTTCTTCAGTAAATAGTTTTACAATAATTTCACCATTCGGCAAAATAGTTATTATGTTATTATCATCTCTATACTCATCTCTTAAATTATTTTCTAAAACATTTTGCAAACTCACTTTTATTGTTGCGAGATTGTTTTGAGATGGTTTTAGGGTTATTTCATGAAGTTTGGATGTAAATGTCACAATTATGTTTATCTCTTCGACAAATCTAGATAGTTCGTAGGTTGTTAGGTTTTTGTTTAATATGAAATCAAGTCCTTCAACTTTGTCAAACTCACATTTGAAATTATATCCAGAATTGCTTATTAAATCAAAAGCCAACAAATCCAAACTATTAGTATTTATAGTTAATATAATTGTATCATTAATCTTTTGAGTTGTCACATCCACATTTAAAGCCTTTTTAACATTGACAGTTCCACGATTAAAATTATACGAAATTTTAATAGTTATCTTTTTTTGTTGCCATTTAGCATAAAAGACTTGATTTTCATTATATTCAAATTTGCTATTCTGAGTGTAAACTTCACCTTGAAATTGAGGGTTATCATACCAACCAACAAATTCAAACCCTTTTCTCATTGGAACTTGAATGTTCCCAAAAAGTTGTCCATATTGCATTGGAACTTCCAAAACTCCAGGATTGCTAATATTAGTTGGATTTTCAAATCTTCCCACATCAGAATTTAAAAGAGATGGATCTTCCTCTCCAGTGTTTGCTATAAAGGTGGCAATAAAAGCATTAGTTGACCAGATAGCATAAAGAGTAATATTAGAACTAACAACATAGTCATCAGTATACACAAATGATTGTTCATCTTTGTTTTCCGACCAACCTAAAAGAGTATAACCCTGTCTAGTTAAATTATTTGAACTTGGCAAATTAATTTGAGTGTTTAAATCAAAACTAGCACTAAAACTTTTTAAGTTGCCGGTTGCATGCTTTTCACTTTCCCAATTTATAAAGCCACCATTAAGTTTTACATCGTCATCGGCATTGACATCTAAAACTATTGTTTTTTGCTGTACTTTAAATCTAATATAAATAGAGATATTATTTTTCATTAAAATAGAAATTGTGTTTCCAGAAATTTTAATTTCTTCATTGCTTTCTAACTTTTCTGCATCTTGTGACAAAGAAGAGTAAAAACCCTGAAATTCAAAACCTTGGTTTGCAACAGCCTTAATAACACATGTGTTTCCAAATTTAATATATTTTTCATTTCCAACTTCATAATAGCTTTGAGAATCAATATAAAAATATCCAGATGCAACTTGAGTTTTATCCATGGTTTCAATCACATAATTGGTAGATGAAACTGTAATAATGCCAACTGTGATTTTAACATTACCTTGTGTCCAATGAGCATATAGAGTTAGTGTATTAGTTGGACAATTTTCATAACTAATAAAAGTATCTATGTCCCACTTATCGCCACCAACTTGTTTTGTATACCATCCCTCAAATTCCCAACCACTAGCAAAAGGCTGTGGAAGAGAATTGTAGCCCGACTCTTTTATTGTTTTGTTTCTAATAAGATTAAGTGTAGAAATTGAAATTTGTGAATGTTCCTCAGTTTGTAAATCTTCAAAACAATAATTAAGATTGACATTAACAAATTCATACTCTATAACTCCAAATGCCGTATTAGGTGACAATAAATAATTATTTGCATCAAGTCCTTGCAAACTTAAAGTTAAAATTCTATCGCCAACTTCACTACTATCATATTTTGCTTGGAGTATGATATTATCACCTTCAATGGCATTATTAAAGCTATATTCTCCAACAAAATCGGTTGTTCCATCATAAAATTTGTTAAAACTTGCGTTAACACTAATTTCTCTTTCAACTACAGTTATATACGCATCTTCAAGTTCTAAAATATTATAATTAGAGGTGTTACAAGCAAGAGTGCCAAGTTCAATTTTATAGTTTCCAACTATATATTTAACTGCACTTTCAACAACCAAAGCGCCCACAAATTGAGTTGAGTCAACCTCTAAAACAAACTCTCCGTCACTCTCTCCAAAGATTTCAAATTTTATATTATAATCCTTAGTTAGTTCGCCATAAACCACTTGTTGTTCTTCTGCGATAATTTTAACATTTCTTGGCAAAATATTAGCTTTGATTTCTTTGAAACTTGAATCAAGATTATAGTTTTTAGCATCAAGCCCAACAAGTAAGGTTTCAACCGCCAAGTTGTTCGCAACATTGCTTGATGTTGTATTTGCTTTTACTGCAACTAAATCTCCTGCTATAATTCCATCTGCCAAAACACTGATTGAAGTGGTTTGGTCATAAACTTTTTCAAACTTTTGTCCCGGACTAAGAGTAAGTGATTTTGGAGTAATTGTAAAATAATATGTTTGGTCAAGTTCCACATTTTGAAATTCGTTTGTTATGCATGATTTTAATGCAATTTCATATCTTCCCACATCTTTACTATTTTTGTTAATAACAAAAGATATCTCTTTTATAGTTGCCGAAACAGAAGTTTGAATATTGGCAATATCAAATGCGGGTAAATTTAAAGAAATATTTTGACCATCATATACTTTTGATAATAAATCTTTGTTCAAGCTTAGTCTTAAAATTGTAGCTCCAATCTTTTTGATTTCAAACCCATTGTTGTTTGAACCTAAGCTAACTTTATAATTCAAATTGTTGGTTGAAGGATTAATTAAATCATAAAAACCAACCTCTTCTCCCAATTCCCTTTCAAACAAAATTTCAATTTCTTCACCAACGGGTGTGATAAATTTTGATGATAAAATTGGGTCAGTAGCTTCAAAGTATTTATAGAACATGCCATTTATAATTTGACTTGTAATATCAAACGGACAAGGTGTAATTTCAAAATAAAGTTCGTTATTAACAAGTTCAAAATTATTGTCAGCAGTTGTTACTTGTACAAAATATTTTGCCACATCTTTAACTTCATTATATGAAATTATTTTTCCATCAACGCTATATAATATTTGAGTGGCAGGAGTGTCAATGTCAGTTCTACTTGGCAAATGCATATCATCAAACTCAAACTCAAGAGAATATGCAATTGTTTTGTATATTCCATCAAAAACAAAATCTTTTTGTTCAAACTTGACATTTATTGGTCTTTTGTCAATTTGTATTTTTATAGTATTGCTTAGTTTTGTTGTTTGATTTGAAACAACACCTACATTTTCATTGGATATTATTGTCACCCGACAACTATATTCTCCAGATTCAGAAATTTCTTGTAATGTAATACTATCCTCTTTTGAAATCTCAGCCGTTGCCTTAAGCCAAGTATATTCGATTTCATAATCTCCCAACAATTCAAACTTTGCTTTTAGAGTAATTGTGTCGCCGTAATAAATTGAGTTTGATAAAACATTTGAAGATATTATGACTTCATCAAGTTCGTCTAAACTCCACATGGCATATAATTTTATATCAATATTTTTATTGTAAACAAAGGTTTGATTGTTGTTATATACAACATGTGAGTTTGGATTTTCTGCCCAGCCAACAAAATTAAAGTTTTTTCTTGTAAATGAATTTGAATCCAGTTGTTTGGCTTGTTCATATTTAAAGCTTTGAACTTGCTCTTCTCCAGTTCCGCCATTTGGCACAAAGGTAATTTTATAAATATTTCTAGTGTAATAAACCCTTAAAACGGTGCTATTATCACCCGCAATTATCGCACTTAGAACCTGCAAACGATTTCCACTTTCGTCAGTTAAATCTTCATCAACATAAAATCCAACTTTGTTAATCACATTTGCGTTAACTAAGGTGCCAGTTTGTCCTGTTAAAATTTGAGAATCTTCAATTGTGTAGTTGTCATCATCTATATTTTGAACATAATATTCAACTTTATATTTGGTGTCTAGTTTTGCCCTCCAACCGGCATAAATGTCAAAGTTTGATGCACCAAAAATTACATACATGCCATCATTTTGTTCATCCCCCGAAACCCTGCTAGATTGTGACGCATCGTAGAACCAGCCCGCAAATTCAAAGCCAGGGCGAGTAGGTTTTGGTAAAAATATTTTCTGTCCAAATATGAACTCTTTCTTTGTTTCTCCTTCTATTGTTCCACCATTTAAATTAAAAGTCACTTCGAAGGTTCTAGGTGAAAAATATATAGACAAACTACTACTTGAGTCAGCTAATACTAAACATTCTAATACATTTTCTTCAGATTCATAATATTCATAGCCAAGAGGAGTATCAAGCGATAACGATTGAATAAGATTATCTTTTGATGCCGAATCATAAATGTTTAAAATGCCATTTTCTATTGCCAAAAATGTGTTTGTGAAAGATTGATTTGATATTGTTCTTTCTAAAGTAGGAGTCAATTCAATATTTTGAATTTCATTGTTATATTTATAAATAAAGTAATTTATTTTATAATCTACCAAAGCTGGCATATATTTTGCAAATATTTCAACGGAATTTGCTGGCATTGTGAAATTTTCAAAATCAAAAGGAGTTTCAAAAGACTGGTCTTGAAACCAACCATTAAAATTATACCCAATTTTTGTTGGTGAAACTTCAGTTTGAACCTTTTGAGAGTATTTATATTTAGTGCTTTTATCCGATGAACCATTATTATAATGTACTATAAAATCATATTCATTTAATTTTAAATAAACTTTTAGTATTAAATTGCTTCCAACACTTCCATTTAAAACACCTAAAGTTTCATCAATGCTATAACCCTCAATATCAATAGTTTTTAGTGTTGATAAAAGAATTTGCTTAGAAGAATCTTGATAAACCGAAATTATCCAATTATTAGAATTATTTTCAATCGAAATAAAATTGCCTGTTGTTCCAGTAAATCTTTCAATTGTAGGTTCAACATTAAATGTTCCATCCAACATTTCTTTATAAAATTCTATCTGCCAAGAAATATCTTTTGAACTGTTCCATTTTGCATAAAGTGTTGTATCTTTTACAATTTTTAAAGGCCATGTAACCAGATTTTGCAGAGTTTCATCACTACACCACCCTCCAAAAACATAATCTTGTTTTGTTGGCTCGGTTGGTGGATATGCTTCCTGTTCAAATTTATAACTTTGAGGTTGAATTTCTTCTCCTCCATTGGAAACAAAAGTCAATGAATATTGCTTTCTGAAAAGATAAACTTCTAGTTTCCCTGTTCCATCTGCAAACACTTCACATTCAAATATATTTGATTCATAATCGTCAAAAACCTCAAAGCCTTTAAATTCAAATATTCCAAAAGAATCTACCTTTTCCTCTTTATTATAAAATTCAACTATAAATTTTGCATTTTCATCATTTGTATCAAATAAAACTTTTCCGATATAATTTGTTATTGAACTAAGTTGATATTCTTGTTTTTCAAATGATAAATCTAGTGCTTGCAAAAATACAGTTAATGTAAAATCCGTTGTTGCTGGTTCCCATTTTGCCACAAGATTTAAATCTTTATAAACAATTAAAGGAAAAGATGTCAAATTTTCATTTTCAAACCAACCAACAAAAGAATATCCTTGTTTAATAGGATTTGTTGGACTTTGTAATTCAGAACCAAATTTTTTTGTAAGATTCAAATTAGGGGTTTCGTTATTATAATCAAAGGTTATCTTGTATAAATTTCTTGCAAAATATATTTTTATTATCAACTTTTCCTCAGAATGCGCAAATCCAAAATGTACACTTTGCGGCATGTCAGCAATTGAAAATCCTGCATAATTAGTTAAATTTATAACTATAAATTTATCATCGTCATAACCATACTCAATTATTTTCCCTTCATCATCACGAGTTATTACAGACTCATAAACATATAGTGCATTTTGGTTTTTATTAAGTTCAATATAATTGTCCGTAGCTGTGGTAAAATCATCAGTTTTAAATAATTCATATGTGCCATCAAGTTCTTCTTTGTAAATTTCAACACTAAATGGTGTGTTTGACGCAACAATATAATTAGCCCACAAAATTATCACTTGATTTCCATCTTGGTCAACAATAACATTTCCTTCATTGTCAACTGAAAGATATTTTGGAATCACCATTTCATCAATTACAAAATTATTCCAGTCTATTTTTTCTCGCTCTTCTGCGAGATAATTTAAATACCAACCTTCAAAGTGATAGCCTTGATAACTAGGAGAAACTGGAATTGTGTCTGTGAGTTTGAAATTATGGCCAAACTGCACTGTTTGTGTGTATGTGTTTTGGTTGTTGTTAGGAATAAATTTGAGTGTGTAAGAAAGCCTTTTAAAATATATTCTTAAAATTGCCCCATTTGGCATTATTTCAGCATTAAAAAATTCATTTTTTGTGGAATCAAAGGCAAAACCAACAAAATTATTGTTGTCTAAAATTTCTTTTTCAACAACTGAAGAATTATAAATAATAATTTTTCTAGAATTTGGTTCGTAATTTACAACATAGCCAGTTTTAATCGAATCATCTTCAAAATATTCGTCTGTTTTTACCTTTGTATAGGTTGTTTGATTATAGTTTTGCGTGTAATACTCTACTGTAAGTTTCGACTTAGAAGGAGCCCAAATAGCATACAAAACAACTTCTTGTTTATGTAAATTAGAAAGATTTAACACTTCTGACAAATTTGGATAGCTTTTTCCACTGCCATCTTTGTTTATATTCCATTCAACAAAATTATAACCCTCTCTTTTAAAGTTATTAGAATATAATATTGCTGTTGTTCCATAGTTTATTTGCATTTTTGGCATTGAACCTGTTGCATCTTCACTATTTTTATCAAAAACTATAAAATAATAGTGAATAATTTCAATAGAACCGTGACAGATGATTTCATAATTTTCACTAACATCAAAATTGTGTTCATCAAATATTTTTAATTTCTTAATCAAATTATCAGAAGAATATAGCCCGACCTTTTCATCATTTGTTTGTAGGGTTCCAATAAGATAATGCGAAGAAACTAAAGGCAAATTTACAATATCAAAAGAATCAGTTCTTGAGTCTATTTCCAAGGTCTTAATTCCAACATTTTCAAATTGCATTTCACCAAAAATAAGAGAGATCTTGCGTTTTATAATATTTAATGTGGCACTAAATTGGGTTTCACCAGAAAGTGAGTAATTGCCATCACTAATCACATTGGCAATAATAGTGTAAGTTCCCACTTCAACAGGTGCAACACTAAGAATATCATTTTCATAAACAACATTTTGAATTTCATTATTAATTTGGAATGAATATTCAATCTTTATTCCAAAAGGAAGATTTTCAGTTCCGTTTAGCATTATGATGTGTGGTTGAGAATCGTAAACAATTTCAACATCGCTAAAAGTTAAGCCTTGCGTGCTAAAAATTTTTTTACTAATTTCCATGCCACCAACATAAGAAACTTCATAACAAGAATCAACTTCTTCACCAAGTTGGTTTTTGATTTGACAAGTATATTCAAGAGTCGAATCTTCAAATGAATATTGTCCAACGTCACTTTTTGATGTTGCAACATTTAATAATAAAGTTTCATTTTCTACAAGAGTAGAAGCAAATGAACCATCAAATGTCTTTTCAAAAATTTCTCCGTCATATGCTTTTATATTTTGAGAAAAACTACCGATGTCAATTACTATAGATTTTGGAGTGATCATTCCATGAAGATTAAAATGAAAGTTATAGTTGTTAACATTAGAATTTTCTGTTGATAAAATTGAAGACACAATAATTTCACTAGCATCAACCTTTGAAGAATTATAGTTTCCTACAAGCCTAAATTCTTCTGTTGTGTAATCATCTAAAATAACCGAAACTATAATATAATCATTACCATTTTGCTTTAATTTTGAATCTGAGTCATATACCTTGTTTATTTCTTGTGAAATCGTATATTCTTTTTTTAATATTTCAATATTTCTTGAAATCTCCTTGGTTTTAGCAAGATTTAAGCTAGGAATTTTAGCTGATATAATAAATTTATATAAACCACTATCTTCAACATTTTTTAAAGCCAACTGCAAAGAGGAGTTCGTTAGTGTCTTAAAAATTTGACCATTTTTAAAGATTTCTATTGAATAAAATATGTAATCACATGAATTTACAACATTTAATTCTAAAAGTTCTGAAATTGCGTTATAGGTTTTTGAAAATGCGTTTTCAAAATTCTTGTTATTCAATAAAACATTTAATTCCAGCTCTAAAAGTTCATATTTTGCAAAAAGTGTTAATTCTTCAATTGATTTAAATTCTTTTCCAATAAATTCGTTTGAATAGTTCTTGTCTTTGTACCAACCAATAAGTGACAAACCTTCAAATCCATTTGGAAGGTTTAAAAGTGTCAAGTCTTCACCAGTGTTGTAGACTTTTAAAATCTGTTTTTCTCCGCCAAGTAAAAAATCAAAGTTAATTATTGCATAATTTCTAAAAACAGCTTGTATGTTTTCTATTTTTTCCTCGCCAAACTTGTAAACAAGTGTTTTGTCAGCTCCAACATCTAATTTGGTTCCGCCTTTTTTCCATTCTAATAAAGCGGCAGTTGTATTTTGAGAGCCAATATTGTAAACAAAAGCATTTGCAATAATTCTTATTTCGCCACTAAATGCATTGTTTACTATAACTTGAACGAAGCTACTATTATTTTCATTGATAACCTGAATATATGCTGAACCAAAATTATATTCTCCACTTGAAGAAATATCTTCTACCTCTCCATCATCAAACACACACACAAGTTTGAATTTAGGTGTAAAAATTTCTGTGTTTAAACTATTTTCAATGTTAAGAGTGCCCACTTTAGAAATATAAAGTGTTTTAAGTTCATCTGCACTTAAAATTTCATATTCTCCTGTTAAAGTGCAAATGAAATTAAAAGATAAATCCTCACCTTTATTATCTGTTATTTCAAATTCAACATTTAATTCATTATTAAAGGCATAATAAGTTTTAATCTCGCCTGAAATTGTTTTGATTTTTCCCGTTATAGTTAAGTCATTTTTACTTAAAAAGTTTTTAAAATTTTCGCTTAAAAAATCTTGCAACATTATTTCATGTGGCTTAGAGGTATAGTATCCTTTTGCATTTACATCAACCTCGAATTCTGCACATTGAATTTCTCCATCTATCTCTATTGTAAGAATAATATCATCACCATTTTGAGCAAAACTAAAGTTGTCAATTTTTGTATTATTAAATAGTGGAACAAAATTGCTTTTTACATCAATTAGCGAATCTTCTCCATTATATCTATAACTTGCTAAAATTTTTCTTTTTCCAACCAAATAAGAATCAAACTTTGGCGACATATTCGAGGTTAAGACATCAAAATGTTGATTGCTTTTTGCCCCTAGAACAGCAGTTGAAAAGTCAAAAACCTTGGAATTTTCAAGTTCAAAGTTTATTTGTTTTGGGGTTATATTCACATCAAAATCAAATAAAGCTTCAAAACTTTTACCCCAAACTTGGTGTTCAGCCACAATAGAACAACTATATTTTCCACTATCTAAAACATTTTTTAATGACAAATAATTGCTTGTAGCAATTACCTCAGTTGAACCAGCCTTAAACCATTTATATGAATAGTTTAAAATTCCTGCTTGATTATTTGAAAAGTCTAAAGGTGAAATATTAAAAAATTTAATGTCATTTTCATTATATTCCACGGTTTTAACTTTTTCAAAACCATTTTGCAAAATTGGCGCCGCAACCGAATATTGAGCATAAAGAACAATCACTCCATCACCGTCTGCAAAGTTTAAAAGTTCTTTAACAGGTGTGGTTTCAAGCACCCTTATTCCTGAACTTGTTTCTGTGTAAAATCCCATAAAGTTCAACCCATAAGGCTCGCAATTTAATGTTGGCAAACCAAAGTTATATCCTTCTAAACCAGCATCACCAATCGTGCCACCGACCGAAACTGCCTTTAAAGAATAAGATAAATTGATAAAACTATACTGAGAATCAAATTGGATTCCTATTGCAGACTCACTCCAAGCCGCCTTAACTGTCATGTCACGAGGATAAATATAATTTTGAGAAAAATCTATTTTACTATTATCATCAAACAACCAACCAGCAAATTCGAAGCCTATTCTTTCTGGTTTTAAAGGAAGATTACCTCCTATAATTTTTTCACCATATGTAACTTTACTAGTAAGATAATTCGTGCCATCTATATTTTTTATTTTGTAAAAATTGGAGTTATAATTTCCCCATTGTTCAAAAGAATTTGATGCCAAATTGCCGTCCCAAATAATGGTATATTGCTTTGGTGTCCAAAAAGCCATTAAAATTAGCCTCTTTCCATTAAATTCACTTAATAATAGACCTTCAGACACAACAAAACCCTTATTTGCTTCAAACATTGTTCCGCCTTCACTCATCCAGTTTCCAGAAAATTCATAGCCCTCTTTAATGGCTTCACACTGTGGCAAAACAATCTCATGCTCAAATTTAACAAACAAACTCTCTTGTTCGTCATCATCTGAAATTAAAACTATTTCATAATTAATTCTTTTATAAAACAAATCATAAACATTTTCATTGCCATAAATAATTTTTAATTCTTGAGTGCTTTTGTCAACATCAATTTCAAAGCCAACATATTTATTCTTGTATAACTCAATTAATTCGTCAAGGGTGATTACATTATTAGCAATGCCGACATCTGAAATTTGTTCATAAAATTCATAATTTCCATTTAAATTTTCTTTGTGAATTGCAATTATAAATGCCACATCAGTTCTTGGTGCAAACTCAATTTCAATATGTGCATTGTTTGTATTATTAAAAAGACCTTGGTCTAAATATGATAGGGTTATTTTGTACCCTTCGCCATAGGTCAAACTACCAGATGATGCAATGCCTTCATTTATATATTTTATTCCATTAATGATAAGTGTTTTAATGTAATAACCTGCATTTGGAGAAAAATATAAAAAACAGATATCAACAAAGGAAAGCTTAATAGAGCCGCCGCTTTTAACTTCGTTAATAAAATCTTCATCAGGAATGTTTATTGCATCTTCTTCAGCAATTAAATATTTCACTTCTCCATTTTCAAAACTAGAAAAGTTAAACTCGTATTCTTGTCTTTCTAAAATTATATACAGTCGATAAGTTCCAGCACCCAAAAACTCCGAGATGGTAAACTTGAAATCTTCATTCACCTTTTCAACAAGAAATTTATCAATATTATTATTTGCTTCAAATACCCAACTATTATTTTCCGCATCAAATTTATATAGAACAAATGAATTGTTTTTTATTAGGGTGTAATACTTTTGATTTAAAATGCTAATTAAATATTCATCAGCAATACCCATAGAAGAAATTGTATATTTTGTATTGTCTTGTTTTGAAAGAACACTTGATGAATTGGATAATTTTTGCAAAGTGAGATTAGGATAAAAAGTTGCATTTTTTTCATAATCCTCTTTTTCAGAAATAGGAAAAAGAGTTAGATTTTGTTCAAAACCCAAAACCACTTCAATTGTAGAAGATATTTCTTCCATATCAACATAAACCTGCACACTGTCATAAGTTATACTATCTTCATGTTTTTTTATGGATGCATTAATAAGATTTATAAAACTCCATGATTTTTCTATGCTGTCATAATTAATAATAGGGTCTATTTGGTCTAAAGCTGTTGCATAAATTGAATTGAATCTTAAAATTCCATCTTTACTAAATGAAAAACCAGGTTTTGAAGATGACATATTGTAAACTCGAATCTCATAGCCAGCTTTTAAATTATTAATGGTGAGAGGAGAATATACCATTTTAGTTTTTGCCTCGTTCTCATTTGAAATGGTGCCTGTTGAACCATTTTCCAACTGATAAGTACTCGCAACAAAATTTCCATTGTAATCATAAACACCATAGCTAAAGTTATATCCAGAACCATTTGGGCTATCTTTAGAAATATCAAACAACACATTAAAACTTGCAGTTCTTTCAAATACTGCATACACCACAATATCTCCACAAATATTATAAATTGAAGCATTAAAAGAGGTCGGATTTTGCGACGAAAGATAGGTGGCACTGTAAAAATTGTCCATCCACGCATATATATTGCCATTTTCGCTTGTAATAACAATTCCCTTAAATGTTAAACCAGCTCCCAACTTTGTAAGTTGAAGTTTGATTTGTTCATCGTTTGGAGTCATTGTGGGAATATTATTTATAACAATAGAGGAACTAACATTTCTATAACTAGTCGATGACTTTAAATTTTTATATGAAAGTTCAAAAGATCCCAAATTATTTAAAAGTGATAAAGAATAATTTGGTTGTGTGTCAAAGTTTGTCATCCAATCAATATCTGAGGAATTGCCAGTATAAAGTGTGTTTTTAAATGTCAAATTATTGTTGATTTTTTTTCGCCATGTAGCAAAAAGCATTATTGCTTTATTTTCTGTTTTTTCAAAATCATATGTTTTGTAACCCAATAATTTTTCATTGCTTGTATCTTGTGTTAAAAATTTAGTTAGCATATCCCTTGCTTTGTCACTTATATTAGGTGCAGAACCCCCACTTTGATAAGTTGTTGTAGAAAAATAATATTCAGCAGTTGAACTTAAAATTTCACCATTAAGTGAATTGGTTAAATTATTTTCATTGAAAAAAGCTCTATAACCCGAAAATTCAAATCCTTGTGCATTATATACTGGATAGTTTGTAGAGATGAAATTTTCAGCGATATTTGGTATAAGAGTGGAATTATTTCTTCCAAAATAATATTCTCCTGTTGCATAACTAACATAGCCGTAACTTGCCGTCTTATATCCCTCTCCGCCAAGTTCTAAGTTTGCAATTCCAACTATATTGGCAGGTGTTTTTGATATGGTTTTTTCATGCATTTTAGATATGTCTTCACCATCCCATTCAATTATAGGATTGATATTTCTTCCCCATTGTGAACTATTTATGATAACAGGATAAAAGTCGGTAAAACACAAACGCAAATCTTTCTCCAATGCATTTTGATTGTCAGCAACGATATAACCATTTGTCTTGTAAGTTTGTTCTGATAAAACATTAATTTCATTGTTGTTTACATTGGCAATTCTCATGGAATGATAAAAATCTAAATTTTCTGGAAACTCAACTGAAAAATAAAGTCTGGTTCCTTTTATTAAATAAATATATCTAAAAAATTCTTCTGTAGATTGAGTGTCAAATGTACTATATGAATACCAGATTTGGTTTTCAAGTTTAACCCCCGACCCACTATAAATTTTATCTGCGGTTATTCTTTTATCATATGCTATTAAATCTCCAACATAGGCAGAACCTTCTTCTACATATATTTTTATTCTAAGTCCTGTCTTTTCTAGTTTTTGCAAATTTGGATACGAATAGACGCTTATATTAGTTTCTTGATATCTAGGCGTTTGAGAAAATTGCAAAACAAAATAGTTTTGTCTTCCAACAAATATTGAATTTTCAATTTGATTTTTAACCTCAACATGACTAACAAAATCACTATTAGAAACCACATCTTTAACAATCTCATCAAAAATTCCCACCGCAGCAATTCTATAAATTCCGTATTGTTTCCATGTTGTATTTTCGTCTTTTATGTCAAGTATGTATTCGACAGAATTATTAGAATCGATAAATTGAAGTGTTTCGTTTCCATTGTTTTCTTCTTTTGAAAAATCTTCAATATTAAAATCTTGCCCCAAAGTGGAATTTGAGTTGGCTGTGCTTTTTAAAGCAAAAATGGTGTTCCCTATTCCTCTTAAAACTGGATATCCTAAATCATTGCTATAGACCCATGAATTATAGAAATTTTCCTCTCCTAAATAACTTTTATATCCACTTTCATCTCTATTTGTCCAAGAAGAAGCTTTTACAGAAGATTTATTAAAGCTTTCACCATTTAAAACAAAACAAGAAGTTGCAATAAAATTGCCATTTCCACAAAGACTAGTCAAAACCTTAGCATTTAGAAGACAATCTAAAGCATAACTATTTCTTATATTTGAACCAGAAGCTTGAAAGTTTCCAACAAATGCACCACCAACTCCATCTATTAGAGCATTTGAAACTCTACAATTTTCAATCCTTCCACCCTCGTATATTCCAACTAAGCCTCCAGCAAAGGAAGAGGTTTTAAGAGATGCATTTTCTATATTCACGCCCAACATCTCCGCACTGCCAGAAAGTTTTCCAGCAACCACTCCGACATTATCCACATATGAGGAAATATATGAGTTTTTAAACTGAATATTAACAATTTTACCACTACTAAAATCACTTAAAAAGCCAGCATTACCAGATATACTTTCATTTATTGTCATGTTTAAAATTGAATATCCTTTACCATTTAAAGTTTTTCCATTGAGAGTTTTAGGTATCCAAAACTTGCCAGCCAAATCAATATCATTTGTCAAATAACCATTTTCACTTCCTTCAAAGAATCTTAAAAGGTCATTTGCATTTGAAATTGATATACCCTCAGATGAAACCATAGTTGTGGCAGAATCTTCTTGTGCAAAGACTTGTTTTTTTTCAAAAAAACTCATGCCAAACACAATAGCAACAAGCATTAAAATTGAAAATACAAATTTGAAATTTTTTTTCATAATCTTCTCACTTCCTCTCTACTACTTTTCATTTGCCAGAGCTTCCACTTCCGCCACTTCTTTGATCGTGTAATACATTGTCATTTTTTACAGTAAGATAATTTAAAAATACACCTTGCACAACTCTTTCTCCTGCCTCTATGACTTGTTCTTTTTCTCCATAGTTATATAAACAACACATAATGTTGCCCTCATTAGCAGGATTGTTGTAATATGAGCTGTCAATAACTCCAGTTCCATTGCCTAATACAATATTTTTGTTTATTCCGATAGAACTTCTAATAAAGAGCAACAACACATCATTAACTTCCATGCAAGCTTTAATATTTGTACAAAAACTAATTGATGTTTTAGGTGGAATAATTAATCTTTCTGTAGTATAAAAATCATAACCCGCCGATCCTTCATCAGCTCTTGTAGGAATTTTACCTGAATTGTTATAACTAACTTTTTCAAATTTACGCATAATCTTCCTCCCAATCAAGTTATTGAATTTAAAGCAAAATTATATATTTTTATATATTTTATTATATTATTAATATAAAAAGCAAATTTATTTGAATATTTATTCATTTTTAAACAAAATAACAAAAAAAATAATAAAATCTTTTTCTTTTATAACACGATTTGTTACTATAAAAAAAATAATTATTTAATAAATAAAAAAAATTATTTAATTTTTTATTTACTAATTAAAAATTATAAATATATTTTAGGCATTAATTAAACTTTTACTCGCCATGAAAGCCATCTTATGCGGAATTCAAGACCTTTAAATGATGCACAAATTATTTTAACAATTCTTTAATAATAAAATTAGCTAATTAAATTAATAATTAGCTCAGAAAAGAAAAAAAATTAAAACAAAGAAAACAGGCTGTGACCTTTATAAATTTTGAAGCGATATAAAGGCAAATTTGCACAAAAAACTGGTTTTATCAGAAAAGAAGGAATCCATGTAGAAAGCATAGTTGTCACTTCCCCAGACTAAAAAAAAGTCTTCAGTATGAACTAATTAAATTATAATCATCCAAACAAGGTGTGAGCTTGTAAATTACATATCTATTTTTGATTTAAAAAAATCTGATATTTAAGCCAAAGCGTTTATCGCTCCCAACATAACTTCGTTAACATTTTTATTTTTTAAAGTATACAATAAAATTTTTCCATCTCTTCTATATTTGACAATATTTTGCGCACGAAGAATTTGCAATTGATGAGAGATGGTGGTTTGATTTACATCCAAAATAACAGATAAATCATTAACGCACATATCACAAAGTGATAAGCAAATTATAATTCTAAGCCTTGTATAATCTGAAAAATTTTGAAAATAATTTGCAAGTCTATTTGTAACCTCTGATTGAGGCATATATTTCATAATTTCATTTTTGTTTTTTTCTGACAAAACTAACAATCTTCCCATAAACACACCTTTTAACAAATTATAATTTTCAATCATATATAAACATAGCAATCAGCCTTTATGAGCATTTTACATGCCTGCAAGGCACGCTGTCAATGCGCAATTTGTAGTGTTTTGGCGGTTTGAAGAAAAATATGAAGATAATATTTAACAAGGAGGGAATCATGAACTTTTCACAAGATGTTTTGCTAACTTTACTTATTTCTATTTTGGCATCTGCAACCAACACCGATCTCGCCAATAACACAAATTTCCTACTATTACTTCTTCTTGCTCTTGCGGGAAATAACAACAATTGTGGATGTGGATGCAATAATGGTTGCAACTGCAATAATGGCTGTGGTTGCAATAGACTTTTTGGCTAACACAACAAACGAATATTTAAAAAAAATCCCCTGCTAGAATTTGCATGGTCAAAATTAGACCAAGACAAAATTTTGACAAGGGGATTATTTTATTGAAAAATAGTAGCCTCAACAACTATTTTATTTTTATAATGATAATTTTTATAGCAAACAAAATTCAGTTACAAATTTTAACACCATTTTAATTTAATTTGGCAATTTTTTCCTTTATTGTGCTCTCAACACCTTTGTTCATATTATAATAAAATTCGGTTGCAATTATAGAAGCATCTGCTGTTATTCCAGAATAATTAGTGTTGATTTTTTCTTCTTTTTGAACACTCACCAAATAACCTGTTTTTTTATTAATTGTGAAGGTTAAATACATATTATAAAATTTGTTAACCTTTGCACCATTTGCCTCAAACGATTTAATATAATTTTTATCAACATCATCTGGATTGACGGAAACTTTAATCTTATAATTTTGCTTATCGCTTTTATCAAAATATATTATTCTAGAAGTTGAAGAATTTACAGTTTGAAAAAAGTTGTTTAATTTGTTCCTACCCATTGTGTTTTGATAATAATCAGTTGAATATTCTTCTATCACATTTGTTTTTTCAGCAGAATATGTCAAATCAGCTTTGTTGTAGCTTCCTTTTTCACCCTGTCTTATGATTAAATTTTGACCATCGCTATAATAAATTTTAAAATTATTTTCACCAAGGCTTGCATCACTATAATACCATTCTTCGGTCAAATCAAGACCTCCACCACGATATTTTTTAATTTTGATGTTTTGTTCAACAGATATCATCATGGCTGTCGCAGTAACCGTTTGATGCAAATAGGAAGAGTAACCTTCGCCATTATCTAAAATATTCAAAGCATAAGAAATTGCTTGAAAACCATTAGAGAAAACAGGGGCTGAATTTTGCGCTTCATCTTGAATGTCATTATCTGGCTGAGGCACTAAATCTGGAGGCACAAAAACCTCACTTGAGTCAGTATTAGAATCATCAGCACTTCCATTATTAATCAGCACCGCACTATAACCTACAAAAATAGAAATTATCATTAAAACAGTAACAAAAATAATATTATACTTTTTCTTTTTGTACATTTAAAAACTCCGATAAAAATATAACACAATTAAAATAAATTTGTCAATGACCGACATCTTCAATTTCATCAATTTCGCCACCAACAACTTTGACTCTAAAAACCTTTGTCTTTTCTTCTTTTCTAAGGCAAATATAATTTCCTTTGTCTATGTGAAAATTATAAGGTTGTATTTTGTCGTATTCACCAAAATATTCAACCAAAATTTCATCTGTTATATTCGACTTTAATTTTTCAGACAAATAACTCTTTGCCAATTCAAAATCTTTTATTTTAATCGCCTCAAAAAAGGCATATGGTAAAAGGTTTTGGTTTTTAATTTTTTGAGGAAAACCTTTCAAATAAATTAGTTCTTCTTCAATAGTAAATTCTCCGCCTTCAAATAATATTTTATAGTGTTTTCCATGCTTTGGAATTGTGTCTTGAGAACTTATAAACTCAATAAATTTATCATTGAATTCAAAGGTTTCACTTTCAAACTTAAAAAAAGTATGATTTTTTTTATCGTATAAAACTAATATCTCATAGTTTCTCATGGTTTTGGCATGAAAGTAAGCTGTGCCATTAAAAACATCAAACTTAAAACTATCTAATTTTTCATAAAACTCTAAAAACACTTCACCCTCATCATCCTCACAACTAAGAACATTAATATAAGAAATTGAAAGAGCGAAATTTAGGTTTTCAAACTTAAATTTTTTTTTAAAAAAGTTATGACCTAATAAATAATGTGGAGCTAAAACCAGTTCAAACTCATCTTCACCAATTTTACAAACATCTAAATTGCTTTTTAAAATATTATTTTTATCAATTGAAAAAGCATAACTAATCAATCCCCTTGCGTTAATTGGATATACCAAAGCCGATAATTCCTCACTATTTTCAAGCAAAATTTCGATTCTTGAAAAATTAGAAATCATTTCGTAGCGCTTGCCATCTATTTCTAAAAGACAATCAAAATTACTCATTATACCTAATTTCATATTACATTTTATTTTAAAAAAATTATTAATATTCATTGTTTAAAAAATTTTTTTGATGGAAATAATTAAAAAAGTTAAAGGAGAATTTTAAATGAAAAAATATTGTAAATGGAAAGATGAAGAGGTGTTAAAACTTTTTAATCATATTGAAAGTTGTACCAAAAAAGGACAATGTCTTACAAAGGCTTTCAAATCTTATGCCCAAATAAGTGGAAGAAAGCCAAATAGTGTAAGAAACTACTATTATGCAGAACTATTAAATTTGGAGCAAGACGAAAAAAGAAGAAAAACTTTTGGAATTGACATTTCAAAGCATCAAAAGGTAATGCCAAAGTTTTTTAGTAAAGAAGAAATCGAAAGCCAAATATTTGAAATTGTAAGGCTTTATAATGAGGGATATTCAATTAGAAAAGCATGCTTAAAACTCGCCAATGGCAATATAGATGAAATGGTCAGACTGCAAAACAAATATAGAACTCTATTAAAAAAACAACCCCAACTTATTGCCTCATTTGAACAAAAACTCAAAAACGAAGGAAAAGAACTAAAAACCATTCTTCCCGAAAATGTAATTTCGATGCCAAATAGAAAGACAAAACTTTCTGATAGCGAAATAAATAGTTTGTTTTTAGGGCTAGTAAAATTAATTAAAAATCATGCCAAACAAGAAGTCGCTGGCACATTACAAAAACAAAATCAACTTGCAAATCAAGAGTTAAGAAAAATGATGGTAAGCATATCAGAAAAAGAACATGAAATTCAAAAACTAAGAAACAGTTTTGAACTTTTAAAAAATGAAAATAAAAAATTTGAAAAAAAAATTCACGAGCTACGAAGTGAAAATGCAAAACTAATTCAAGGCAAATCTTCTAAAAAATTAAATTCTTTTCGTCAATTTGCAAAAAAATCCGAAACAAAAAAAACTGTACAATAATTTTTTGAATTATTTTTATAGAAATTTGAGTTTAATCTTTTTTAAAAACTGATATTGACTAAAACAATTTTCTGTGTTATATTTTCCACAGAAGGGGAAAATGAAAAAATATTCAAAGAAAAAAACTATTTCTTTTAGAAATATAAAAAATTATAATTCAATTAAAAGCAAAAGAAGAATTTATAAAAATCTACAAGATTCTTGGAAAGAAAATTTATTAAAATTAAATAAAGATAAATTGCTTGAACAATTTTTTGTAAATTGTGTTAAAGACAATCGAAAAATAGTAAAATTGCTAATTGAAAATTCAAAAGTTGACATCAATTCAATTGACGAATTTGGAGATAATGCCTTAATACTTTGCGCACAATATTCCAGCTATGACACAATGAGATATTTAGTTTCAAATGCTGTTAACATCAATTTTATAAGCCATCGAGAACTTTCAGCACTTCACATACTTTCTGCCAAAGGCAATGTAAAGCAAGTTGAATATTTAATAAAAAAAGGCGCCAATCCAAACATAGTTGGGCATTTTGAAGAAACACCAATCTTTGAAGCAGTTAATAAAAATAATTTTAAAACAACTCAAAAATTAATTGAACTTGGCGCAAATGTCAACATGCAAAATGAAAAAGGACGAACACCACTTTTTACTGCCTGTCAAAATAGTCGTAGAATTGAAAGTCTTATTTGTTTAATTAATAATGGTGCAGACATAAACCATGAGGACGAAAATAAAATGAGAGCATTAAGTTTTGCCATTAAAAACAACAATTATAAAGCATTTAACATTCTTCTTAGTGTTAAAGCAGAACTTAATTTCAAAGATAAATTTGGAACCACCCCTCTTATGCTAGCATGCAAAATTGGCAATCTCGAAATGGTAAAAAATCTTGTTAAACAAGGCGCAGACATAAATAAAGTAGACATAAAAGGACATTCAGCATTAGATTATGCCAAAAACAATCATTTTAAACTTTGCCAAGAATTTTTAAATAAAAGTTTTAAAATTTCACAAAATCTTGAGCAAAACCAATAATTTAGATTAATCGAAAAAGCCTCTAGTGGCTTTTTTATTTTGTTTTATGTTTTTTTATAATTTTTGTCAAATCTTATGATTTTTTGACAATAATTTGTTATACTCTAATTTAAGAGATATGAAACTTATAAAATTCCTATTTAATAGAGCGTTAATAATTTCCTTGCTTCTTTTGTTGCAAATTGTTCTATTATGTATTTTTATTAATGTTTTTAACACATATTTTGGATATATTTATATTTTACTTGGAATTTTAAGCGGTCTATTAATTTTATATGTTTTAAATCGTGACCAAGAACCTGATATAAAAATGCCATGGATTTTTGTTATAGTGGCAATCGCTCCGCTTGGTGGAGTAATCTATCTTTTATTTGGAAACAACAAACCCAGCAAAAGACATAAAAAGCTATATTATAAAATTTATTCCAACTCAAGAAAATATAATCTTTCGAACAAAACACTTGAAATTAAATTAAAAGAAGAAAACCCTCTTGCATTGGGTCAATCAAATTATATTTCAAAAAGTTCATATTTAAGGCCCTATCAAAACACTCAGACAAAATACTTTGAAAATGGCGAGGCTTTTTTTGATGAACTATTGAAAAGACTAAAAAAAGCTAAAAAATTCATCTTTATGGAATATTTTATTATTGAACAAGGCAAAATGTGGAATTCTATCTTGGAAATTTTAATTCAAAAGGCAAACAGTGGAATAGATGTGCGTGTAATATATGACGACATAGGTTCAATATACAAACTTCCTTTTAATTATGATAAAAAATTAAGAAAACACAATATTGCATGTATTAAGTTTAACAAATTTTCTCCAATAATCTCGTCCATTCATAACAATCGTGACCATAGAAAAATTACAGTGATTGATGGTGAAGTTGCTTTTACTGGTGGAATTAATTTGGCTGATGAATATATCAATGAAAAAGTGCTTTATGGTCATTGGAAAGACAGTGCAATTATGCTCAAAGGAGAAGCTGTTAAAAATTTTACTCTCATGTTTTTGCAAAACTACAATGCACAAACTGGTTTGATTGAAGATTATGACAAATTTATGTTATGTTCTAAAAAGGCGAAAACAGATGGTTATGTACAACCTTTTGGTGACGGCCCAACCCCATTATATGTGGATAGAGTTGGAGAAAATGTTTACATGAACATAATTAATCAAGCAAAGGATTATGTTTATATTACAACACCCTATTTAATAACAGACTTTAATTTTTTACAGTGTTTAAAACTTGCAAGCAAACGCGGAGTGGATGTTAGAATTATAACTCCTCACATTCCAGATAAGAAAATAGTGTTTTTACAAACCCAAAGCAACTATTCAAAACTCATCAAAGCTGGTGTTAAAATTTATGAGTATGAACCAGGATTTATTCATTCCAAAAATGCCGTCAGCGATAATACAACGGCACTTATAAGCACTATAAATTTAGACTATAGGAGTTTTGTTCATCACTTTGAATGTGGTGTTTGGCTTTACAACACAAAATCGGTTTTTGCAATAAAAGAGGACTTTTTAAAAACCTTAGAAAATTGCATTGAAATTGATCGTAGTTTCAAGTTTTCATGGTTTAAAAAATTTATTTCAGATTTAATTTCCATTTTTTCACCACTTATGTAGAAAATTTACTTTTTGCAAGAGTTAAAACCACAATCTCTTTAGCTCCTGCTTTTTTCAATTCTTTTGAAATGCTCTCTGCTGTTGCACCAGTCGTGAAAACATCATCAACTAATACAATTTTTTTATTTGACACATTGACATTTTTACACAAGCAAAAACAATCCTTTAAATTTTGTTCTCTCTCTTTATATGAAAGCCCAACTTGAGAAGGTGTGTTTTTTGTTTTAAAAGTAGTTCCAAAAAGCTTGACACCAATTATATTAGAGAGATGTTGAGCAATAAGCTTAGACTGATTATAGCCTCTAAGAAATTGCTTGTGCTCATCTTGCGGAACAAATGTCACTATGTCACTAGAACAACCAAGTTCATAATAGTTTTTTGCCAAAAAATGTGCAAATGGCTTTGCTAAATATTTTGCATTGTTATATTTTAGCTTTTTTATCAAGTTTGAAATAGGTGGAACATAAAAAAAATTTTGTCTTGCCACATTAAAGGAAAAACTCTTTAGTTTACAACGTTTGCAAAAATCTTCTTTTAAAATGGGTTCGCCACATTTTAAGCATAGTTTTCCACCTATATATGGCATTGTTTTTTCACAATTAGAACACACACATAAAGGATTTTGTTTTGCCAAATCACTGCCACAAACAATGCATTTTGTTTTGCTTGGAAATATCAGTTCTAAAACATTATCAAAAAATCTAGTCAATTTTAAACATCTCCTCGATTTTTGGCTTTTTATCAAGAATAAGTGTTTTAAGCAAGGTTAAACGCTTTATAGTATAGTCATTTCTAATCATTCGAGATAAATGTTTTTTTTCACCAACTAACACCACCATACTTTTTGCTCTGGTAACAGCTGTATAAATTAAGTTTCTTGTCAGTATCATTGGTGGTCCAGCAATCACTGGAACAACAACCACATCAAACTCACTTCCTTGGCTTTTATGTATTGTTATTGCATATGCCAAGGTAAGTTCAGATAAAACATCTTTAGTATAAATTGCCTCCCTTCCATCTTCAAACCAAACCGTTGTTTCGCCAGTTTGTCTATCAATTTTATAAATATATCCAATATCACCATTAAAAACACCTTGACCTTCTTCAATCAAAAATCCATTTTTCTTTTTCCATGAAAGATTATAATTATTTGCAACATGCATAACCTTGTCACCTTCTCTAAAAATACTTGCCCCCATAACTAATTCATTTTTATTTAAAGATGGAGGATTCAAATTTTTTTGAATTTTTTGATTTAAAGAATTTGTTCCACATATACCAGCTTTTAATGGCGCTAAAATTTGAATTTTGCTACTGTCAATATTTAAATAATTTGGAATTCTATGAGTTATAAGCTCCATAATGCTTTCACAAATTTCATTATTTTCTTGTTTTTGTTCAAAGAAAAAGTCCTTACTTTTATTATCAACAATCGGCATCTTCCCACTATTTATTAAATGTGCATTGGTTATAATAAGCCCAGAATCTTCTTGTCTAAAAATTTTTGTTAGCATGCTAACTTCAAAAACTCCACTTGTTAAAATATCATCTAACACATTGCCCGCCCCAACACTTGGCAATTGGTCTTTATCACCTACTAATGTTAAATTACAATCGCGAGGAAGAGCTTTTAAAAGGGAATTCATCAATGAAATGTCAACCATTGAAACCTCATCAACTATAACAGCATCACATTCAAGCGGATTGGTTTCGTTATAAACAAAATTACCTTTACTTTTAAAATCAATTTCTAAAGCTCTGTGAATAGTTCTTGCCTCCACACCAGTACTCTCATTAAGCCTTTTTGCAGCTCTACCAGTTGGAGCCAAAAGAATAACTTTTTTTCCTAATTGATTAAAAATATTAATGATACATTTAATTATTGTAGTCTTTCCTGTTCCTGGACCACCAGTAATTAAGCTTACACCGCTATTGATTGCAGTTTTAACCGCATTTTTTTGTTCACTGTGCAGTTTAATTGAATTGACTTTTTCAAAAAAAACAATGTCGCTTTCAACATCATAATTTTGACTTACAGACATATATTTTAAAAGGCATAATTTTTGTGCAACCGAGCTTTCTAAATAATAGTACCTTGAAAGCATCACAATTTCATGACGATTTTCAAAAAAAACCAAAATTTGAGATTCTATCTTCAATTCATCTATAACAGCCGAAAAAATGTCCAAGCATTCATCCTCTTCAAAACCCAAAATTTTTTCTGCCTGTAAAAAAAGTTCTTTTTTGTAAATAAAAGTATTACCTGTTTTTTCGCTGTTATCTTTTAAACAATGCATCAATCCAGCTCTTATTCTGTATTTACTCTTAGGGTCAATTCCTATTTTCTTTGCAATTACATCTGCAGTCAAAAAACCAATTCCATCAATATCCTCTACCAATTTATATGGATTGTTTTTCACAATGTCTGTTGTTTTATCTTTATAAACTTCATAAATCTTTAAAGCCATATTAATGCTAATATTATAAGTTTGCAAAAAAATTATCGTGGCTTGGAACTTTTTAAGTTCACGAAAACTATCTCCAATACTCTGAGCCTTGTTTTTGCTAATTCCTCTAATTTGTTCAAGTTTTAATGGATTAAACTCAATTATTGCAAGAGTGTCTTCTTTAAACTTAGAAACAATTGCTTTTGCTGTTACAGGTCCGACTCCTTTGATTAATCCACTGCCCAAATATTTTTCTATACCAGCTAGTGTGGTTGGATAAACATATTCAACACCTTCAAAAGCAAATTGAGAACCATATCTTGAGTTAGAAACAAATTCTCCTTCTAGCCTTAAATTGTCACCAACATTTACTTGCAAAAGTTTTCCAACAATTGTATACATTTTATTATCACATGAAAATTTGGCAACTGTGTAACCATTTTCATCATTTCTGTAAACAATATTTTCAACCACACCATGTATATTCATATTAAAAAATATATATTAAAACAAAAAAAATCGCAAGTAAAATATCTTATTTAAGCCGTATGGGGAAAATAAAAATTAGGTTCTAATTTAAGATGTTAATGATTAACAAACCAAGCAATTGCTTTTAAAAATTTTTTATGATAAACTTAGAAAAATGGAAATAACCAAGCTTCAACTTTTTAATTTTAGAAACTACCAAGAAGAAAGTTTCGAGTTTTCTAATGGATTAAATGTTTTAATAGGAAAAAATGCTCAAGGCAAAACTAATGCACTTGAAGCGGTTTTATATTTTGCTATTGGAAAGAGTTTCAAAAATATAAAAGATAAAGAATTAATTTATTTTGGCAAGGAAAATGGCAATATCAAAATAGAAATCAAAAAAAAATACTCTAAACTCAAGATTGATTCCTATCTTTTCCAAAAAGAAAAAAAATCAATAAAAATAAATTCTATTCCAATTAAAAGAATTGGCGAACTTTTCACCCAATTCAATGCGGTATACTTCGCCCCCGATGAATTGAGGTTGGTAAAAGAAACTCCGCAAGACCGCCGTAGATTTATGGACATTGACATATCTCAAACAAGCAAGGTCTATTTTTATAATCTTGGACAATACGAAAAGGTTTTAGCAAACAGAAACAAACTCTTAAAAGATTGTAAAAATAAACAAGAGCTTGAAGCCACCATAGACATTTGGAATAGGCAATTAGCATTAATAGCTAGCAACATAATTTTATACCGACTTAGATTTTTAAAAGCTCTTTCACCAATAGCACAAAAAATTCATAGCTATTTAACAGATAATCAAGAAATCCTCTCACTTTCTTACACAGGTGAAACCGGAGAAAGCAAGGAAGATATTTATAATAATTTATTAAAAAAATTGGAAGAAAATTTTGAAAAAGATTATGCTTTGGGATACACCGGTATAGGTCCACATAGAGACGATATTAAAATTAAAATTAATGATAAAGATGTAAAATTATTCGCCTCACAAGGACAACAACGAACATGTGCGCTATCACTAAAATTGTCAGAACTAGAAATAATGGAAAACGCGAGCGGAGAAAAACCTGTTCTATTGCTAGATGATGTTTTAAGCGAACTTGACGAAACAAGAAAACTTAAACTTTTAAAGCTCGCTAAAAATTATCAAACCATTTTAACTACAAATGAATTCAACTTTGACAATTTAGAATGTACGATTTTTGTTATCGAAAATGGCAAAATAGCTCAAAAAATACAAAAAAAATAAAAGATAATCTATCTTTTAAACAATACGCTTTTTAAAAATTTATTGCCAGAAACCATAAAGTGATAAAAGAGATAAGCAAAACTTGTTGAAGTTGACTTTGGCAAAATTATACGATTAAAAAATAAATCAAAAATATTTTTTCAATAATAAAAATTAAAATATATTAAAAATAAAAATCCTCTTTTTAGTCTGTTATTTTTGAAACTAATATAAAAAGGAACTTTACATTATGTGCATAGTTCCTTTTTTTTTATTCTTTTATTCTGCTAGTTTCAAAAAGGTTAAACCATAAGAAGATTATTTTATTCCATTCCATTCGTCTAAAAATTCTTCAACAAATGTTTCCAAAAAATCTGAACGGCTTTGTGCAAGATCTTTTGCCGCTTTTGTATTCATATTATCTTTTAACTTAAACAATTTATGATAAAAATGATGAATGGTTGATGGGTCATTCCCAATAAACTCTGTATAATCATTATTTGAATTTATTGGCACTTTAGGATCATACATAGGCATGCCATTTGCCCACCATATGTAAAGGTACGACCTATTCCAATAGCTCCAATCATATCTAAATTATCTGCATCTTGAACTATCAATGCGTTAATATTGTCCACATTGTTCCATTCCAATTATAATTTTCATGATGTTCAATACAATAACATATTTCATCAAGTTGATGCTCATTTAAACTAAATTCCTCTAAAAGTTCTCTAACAAGAGGAAGGCTTTCTTTGGGATGAATTGTTACACCTTGCTGTTTTTGCATTATTCTATGTAAATCATGTAAAAATGCCGCCACTCCAACCACAATTGGATCAGTCCCTTGGTTTTCTTTTTCTTGAATTTTTAAGCTAAATTTGTAACCCTAGTAAATGACTTATGTCATGACCCGTTCCTTCATATTTAAACAAATCAAATATCTTGGATTCTAGGCTCTTTATAATTTCTTCTATTAATAATTTTTTATCTTCCATGAAAATTCCTATTTTTATTATAAAGTAAAAATTATTTTTTTACTAAGTGATGAAGAAAAAACTTCAGTTTTTGCTTTGTTTTGTGTAAACAAAACTTAAATTTTGATGCAAGCAAAATTTAACATCACATAGTTTATATTAACGGAAGTCAGAGGAAAGCAATGCGAAGCATTATTTTCAAATGACTGATGTTAATTCAAACTGT
>CALWMK010000013.1 GCA_944381825.1 uncultured Clostridia bacterium | reverse complement strand
GAAGTCAGAGGAAAGCAATGCGAAGCATTATTTTCAAATGACTGATGTTAATTCAAACAGTGATGAAGAAAAAACTTCAGTTTTTGCTTGTTTTGTGTAAACAAAACTTAAATTTTGATGCAAGCAAAATTTAACATCACATAGTTTATATTATCGGAAGTTTTGTCTGCAAGCGACGAAGACATTTGCAAGCAAAACTGATGTTAATTCAAAATGAGAAAAACATCAGTTTTTGCTTGTTTTGTGTAAACAAAGCTCAAGCAAAATTTAACATCACATAACTTAAAATATATGAAATAAATTATATTTAATCAAAAAATAACTCTAAATGTTTTCATTTACTGCTGTTGTTGAAAGCATTACACTTTTTTGCTAATGGTTATATCAAAAGGTTATGTTTGATGAAATTATAAATCTTTCTATTAATAATTTCTTTCAAAGCACAATAGTTTAAAAATTATTGTTATGGTAAAAAATTGTTTTGTTTCAATTTATGGAAAGGTTTGTAATTGCTTGACACGAGTTGTTAAATATTGTAGTATTTTATTTAGTTTAATTGGAGAAATTATGAAAAAAATTTTTGCATTACTTGGGGTTTTCCTATTATCATTTTGTTTTGTATTAACTGGATGTGGTTCTCTTGGCTCAATGCCAGCATCTGATGCAATAATTGTTGGTAATGGCGGATTTGTTGCACAAAAAGGAGAATACATTTATTTTGCTAATGCCTACACCTCATATTCTTCTTTATCTACAATTGACAATAGAAAGGGAAAGGTTGTTGAATATGCGCTTAATCGTGTTAAGGTAAAAGATATTCAAACAAAGGAAATTGAGTTTGACGAAGAGGGATACGCAAAAAATGTTGAAACTGTCGTGTCTAAAGTGGTTGGCTTTGAAAATTCTAATTTTTATATAGTTGGTGACTTCTTGTACTTTGCCTCTCCTAATATTCATAAAAATTCATCAAATGAAAATATGTTTGATTTAATTAGCATATTTAGAGTAAAACTTGATGGTTCTGGTTTAAAGGAATTGTATACAACACAAAGCTCAACAAATGGAGATTTTGCAATTTATAATTTGAATGGAAAAAATTATTTAATAACAGTTGAGGGCAATTTCATTTATAAGCAAGAACTTACAAACAAAGGATTAGCTAATAAAACTCAACTTTGCGATGATGTTGTTTCGACTATCTTGGTTGATGAGATTAAATTTGAAAACGATGCAAAACTATATTATACTGCTTCAAGAAGTGAATCAGACACCGAAATAGGCTTGACTGGAAATGTACTAAAATATGTGGATTTAGTAACTGGTAAGGTTGAAGTGGTTTCTAATGTGATTGGTGAAACTATTACAATTATTTCAAGAAACAATGGTGTGATGTTCTATTCAAAGAAAAATTTAACTGAAGATACCTATTACTGGATAAAGGATTTTTCCACACCTGATCGCAAGGTTACAAATTGGGCAGGAATTACAAACTTTTTCTATATGGGAAAAGATAGCCTAAATCAAACCATGCCTATGGTTTATAACTATCAAAGCAAACTTGTTATGCAAACCATTTCCTCTTTTGAAGTTGAAGTTCTTGTAGATGAAAATGTAACACCAATAATGACAGATGGAGAATATGTTTACTATACAAATTCTAGCGGATTTTATCGAATAAGCTATAAGGATAAAGTTGCAACAAAAATTTGTGAAGTTTCAGATTATCAAAGCACATTTGATTTTGACGGACGATATCTTTATTACTTTGCAAAAACACCAAACAATACCTCTGATGTTAAATATCTTTATAGATTGGACATCTATCAATTAGAACAGCAAAATAGTGTCGAACCACAGCTTTTAAGTAAGGTTTTAGAAAAAGATAAAAAAACAGATTAGACAAATTACAAAAAAACCGCCAAATCTCTGGCGGTTTTAACTTTTTATAAGCATTGTGTTTATTTGTGAATTTATTTGCAAAAATCATCGTTTTTCATAATGTTTCCAACTTTTTTTTCTTTGTTTTTTGTATTAAACATTTGTATTTTAAAAAAATCAATAATTGCTTCATTTACTTTTTTTGATTTTTTAGTGGTTGGATTGGTAACATTAAAACAATGAGAACCATTAGTCAATTCTAATTTAACATCAACTTTTAGGCTTTTCAATGTTTTGCAAAATTTTTTTGTGTGCCCTAAAGATATATCTCCTAATTCTGAAACACAAAAACAAGGAGGAAATTTTTCATTGACAAGATCTATGGCAGAAAAATAATTTGAAAGCGGATTATTTTTGTAATTTTCACCAATGATTAAATTTTTATATGCGTCTGAAAGTGGAGTAATGTTATAAAAATTTATCAAGTGAAAAATTCCAGAAGAAAATGCACATGCTTTAATTTTTATAGTGCTTTTAACTTTATATTTTTGTTGCAATGTTTTACTGTTTAAAATGCACACTGCAAGCGAACCAATATGAGCTCCAGCGGAATTACCTGCTAAAAAAATATTATTTAAATCGAATTTATTTCTTGAAAAGTTTGTTGTAATATAGTTAAACAATTTAAAAACGTCTAAAATTGGTTCAGGAAATTTTTCTTTTTTTACAAGGGTATAGTTCGGACAAATCACACAAAATCCTTTGCTTGCCCAAAATTCACTTATAAGTCGATTTAATTCTTTTTTTCCAGAAACATAACCACCGCCATGTAAGTTTATGATAATGGGCAATGGTTTTGTATAATTTATTGGATAATAGTAGTCAAAAAGATTGTAATCTTTTTTTGTGCCATATCTAATATTTTTAATAACTTTGCAATTATCAAATTTAAAAATTTTAAACTTTTTTTCCCTTTTTGCGTCAGATTTTTCGCTTTGTTGCCAAATGAAATTATGAAATTTTTCCATAAGTTTAATATAACACATTTTCTGCCTTTTTAAAAGAATTTTAAAAATTTTCCATAATTTTTGTAAGTTTTGAGATGAACATCACATGCACAACCAAGCGGCAAAAATGAAATCGTTGCCGTTTATAATTAATTGCTAAGAATTTGCAAAATCAAAATGTTTTGTTTTTTTTCTTTAATTTGTATTTATGAATTTTTCTTTTTTTTTGATTATAACCTTCTTGACAGTGTGACAGTTAAATAATATAATTTAACTTTAAAGGAGTTTTTATGGATATTAATTTTGATTATTCTAAAGAAAAAATTTTTAATGATGTTATAAAATATTTAAAAGGAGAAATTGTGCTTGAAAAGGAAATTGAAAGATGTAGCCTTAATTCTTTAGCTAATATTAAAATAAAAGAAGAGCTTGCTTTTAAACAGGCATACGATGCATATCAGAAGATTAAAAAAGATTCTAAAAAAGAGGCTTTTTTGACCTCAAAATTTTTGCAAAAATTTAAGCAATGGCAAATTTGTTATGCAATGGAAGTTATTATGACTGTTATTAAAGACTATTTAAAAGATGAATATGTGTTAGATGCAAAAGTTCTTGAAAAATATAAAAACAATGCAAAAAGCTATAAATTGATTTTAATGGGGCTACAAGTTTCAGCATTGAGATTTTCTCTTTATAAATCTATGTGTTTTAGATGTAATGAAAAAAGAGTTAAAATTGAGAGATATAATTCAAGATTTGAAGTAAATGATTTGGCTTCTAAGTTTTTTTTGCCATAATAATTTACGATTCACTCAATGGGTGAATTAAAAGTTCTAGCTAAAATTAAATTTACGAAAGGTAATTAAAAAGCTGCTGCGCCACCTCACTCGCAAAAGTGGTTGTGCAATAAGTTGAAGAACAAACTAAGATGATTGTTACACACGAATAAGAATAGAAAGTGGCTGCGCCACCTCACTCGCAAAAGTGGTTGTGCAATAGACTGGGCATATAGTATTAATAGAACAGCAGATGGATAGGAATAAAAAGTGCCTACGACACTTATTCACAATGAAAATAAATAAAAAAATAAAAAGAATAAGGAAGTGATGCAAAATGCTTGACAAGTTTGCTGGGGGGGTATAGAATTAATTAACCATTTATTAGAAAAACAAGACAAACAAAATGTGGATAAAAGCGAAAAAGTTTTTATGAAAATGGTATATCTGTGTATAAAAAAATCAAAAAATTAAATGCTATGATTTAGTTATAACTATTATTAAATAAAATTTTTAATAATAGAGATAATAAAGACATGAGAAAATTGCTATTTTCAACAAAACAGTCTAAAGATTGTTATAAAAAAAACAATAGGAGGAAAGGAAGATGAAAAGAATAAGGAAGGTGGTGGCAAGTGCATTAACACTGATGATGAGCATACTGGTGATGTGTGTTGGTGTATATGCAGCTGCAAGTGCACCAAAAGTATCCATCAGTGGAACGATAAGCTACGATGTGGGCGCAGCGAAGGTAAGAGTGATAGGGAATCTAAGCGGAGCATATACAGATGCCAACGGAAGTGGAATAAATGCAGTGCCGAAAACAGAAACAGACAACAATAGTCAACCATGTCACTATTACGGAGTGCATGACAATGCTCAAAGTGAAACGAATATGCTTCCAGCATGGAATATAGGAAGTGTGTACTTTAAGGAAACAGCAGACGGAGCAGAGAGTTTTGTGATAACACTAAAGGTAGAGAATCTATCAGCCTATCCAATCAAGGCAACAGTTAACACAACAGCAACAGAACAGTTGACAAATGTGACAAAGAGTTTAATAAATAATGATGCAGAGATAGCGGTAGGTGGCAGTGCAGAGATACAAGTTAAATATGATGTGACAAATTCTAGTCAAACTGCAACTTTGAATATAGGCAATGAACTTGTGTTTACAAAAGTGGGAGAAACTGGACCTGTAACTCCTCCAGAGTCTCAGAATGTGGATTTAGGAATAACATATAACAATTCTGGAATTATGTTAACAGTAAATGTGAAAGCTTATATTGATGGAAATAGCACAGAAGCTTTAACAGAAAGTGGAAATTTTGACGGTTCTGGAACTCAAACATTAGAACTTCCTTCAAGTGCAGTGGGAAAATCTGTAAGACTTGTGTTTACAGGCAAAACTGATGTTATGTATGGAATGGCTCCATCATGTTCTATTAGTGGAACAACTAGCGATAATTATTCTGCTAACATGCAGGCGGTAGATAGGGGAACGGAAACTCAATTTGGAGAAATTACAATTAACAACTATTCAGAAGGAATTAACATAACAATAACTCTTGGATTCTAATTGACAATTATAAAAAAGCTTACATTATTTGATGTAAGCTTTTTTTAATAATTAATTAGCTAATTCGTTGTATCTTGAAAACAATTCATTATAAAGTTCTCTGCCATATCTTAATCTAAAATGTGTTTTGAGTTCATTTTCAGTGCCCAATCTATAAGGAACGCAATCAGGCATAACATTTTCAACATTTACTAGCTTATATTTTGAAATAACCTTGTCCTTTTCTTTTCTTTGGTTTTCTTTAACAATCCAATTGTATCGAGAAACAACTTGTTCTAAATTTGGCTCTTCTATGTCAATAAAATAATAAATTCCATTTTTGCTGTATTTATTAATTTGCATGCATGCTTTTTTTATTTTTTCTAATGATTTTTCAAATTCAGTATTGGTAAAAGTGCAACCTTCTTTAAACATTTTGTTGTCTATTAAGGTTAAAATAACTGCCGAACCTGGTTCAATAAACTTAATTGCCATGGCTACCTCTTTTTTTTTAGTATACCAAAAGAAAAACAATTGTCAATACGCGTTTTTTGATTTTTTTTAATTTTATTTGCTCTAAGGCAAATAATATATTAAACTATAAAAAATTTTTAATTCTAATTTAAAAAAATTTCGTTTAGAGGAGAGTTTATGGTTTACGATTTTGCAGTATTTGGCGGAGGTGTTGTTGGATGCGCAATATTAAATAAACTTACAAGATGCAAACAAACCGTTGTTCTTTTAGAAAAGTCGCTAGATGTTGCAACTGGTCAAAGCAAGGCCAATAGTGGATTAGTACATGCTGGCTTTGATGCCAAAGAAAACTCTTTAAAATCTAAATTTAATGTTCGTGGCAATAAGTTATTTAATAAGCTCTGTAAAGAATTAAAGGTAGACTTAAAGGAAAGTGGAGCAGTTGTTGTTTCAGAAGATTTTGAAACTGTAAAAAGGCTTTATGAAAGAGGAAAATATAATGGAGTGAATGGGCTTAAACTTTTAACTGGAAATGAGATTTTTGAAAAAGTTCCTAATTTAAAAAAGCATTTTCACTATGCTCTTTATGCAAAAACTGCTAAGTTGGTTTCTCCTTACTTGTTTACAATTGCCTTGGCAGAGGAAGCCGTTATTAATGGCGCGAAAGTTATATTTGATTTTGAAACAATTAAGATTGAAAAGAGAAATGGAGTTTTTTATATTTATAATTTCAATCAAATTATAATGGCAAAAAAAATAATAAACTGTGCTGGTTATGGAGTAAATGAAATATCTAAATTATTGCATGTAGAACAATTTAATCTTGAATTCAGACGGGGAGAATATTTTGTTTTAGACAAAACGGCTTCCGATTTTGTGTCTATCTCTGTTTTTCCAACTCCAAGTAAATTTGGAAAGGGAATTTTGGCAACCCCTACGATTGATGGGAACATCTTATTTGGGCCTAACAATGAACTATGTGAATATGGCACACAAACAACCCATTTAGGACTAAATGAAGTAAAACAAGCTATTAATAAAATGTATGACAATGTCCCATGGAATAAGGTAATCAGAAACTACAGCGGTGTGAGAGTGTCTTGTGGTGATGATTTTGTTGTCAAACTCAGTGAAGTAGATAATGATGTGGCACTGATTGCTGGAATAAATTCGCCTGGTTTGTCGTCTAGTCCAGCCATTGCGGAATTTATTTGCCAACTTTTTAACATTGATATTGAAGAAAAGCAAATGAAAAAAAGAGAGGATTATTCTTCAATTAAAAAATTGACAATAAAGGAAAGAAATAAATTAATTGAAACAAACCCGAGTTTTGGCAAGATAGTTTGCAAATGTGAAGAAGTTAGTGAGGGAGAAATTTTAAGAGCAATAAATAGTCCGCTCAAGCCCATCACCTTTGACTCAATTAAAAGACGGGTTAGAACGGGAATGGGGCGCTGTCAAGCTGGATTCTGCATGATGAAAGTTGTTTCGCTGCTTGCAAAAGAACAGGGTTTAAAATTGGAAGACATTTTCAAAGAAGAAAAAAATAGCAATATAGTTTTAAAGGATTTTGAATATGATGTATGATGTTGTCGTAATTGGAGGTGGCCCTTCTGGGATGGCTGCAGCTATACGCGCAAGTGAGTTTTGCCAAAAAGTTGTTTTAATCGAAAGAGAACCAAGACTTGGTGGAATTTTAAATCAATGTATTCATAATGGCTTTGGATTAAAAATATTCAAAGAAGAATTAACAGGTGTTGAATATGCGCAAAGAATAGAAAGTAGGTTAAAACAGCAAAATATTGAAGTTTTGCTAAATTCCTATGCAAGCAAAATTTTAGACCATAAGGTTGAAGTTATTACGCAACATGGGATAAAACAAATAAAGGCTAAGACTATCATATTTGCTGGAGGATGCAGGGAAAGAACTGCAGGAGGAATTTCATTGGCTGGCAAAAGGGTGGCGGGCGTTTACACAGCAGGATTGGTGCAAAAAATGATAAATTATTATGGCAAAATACCTGGAAAAAAAGCATTAATATTGGGTAGTGGCGACATAGGTTTAATCATGGCAAGAAGACTAACTTTGCAAGGAGTAAAAGTTGAGGGTGTGCTCGAAATTCAAAAATCATGTTCTGGTCTTAGACGAAATATTACACAATGTTTAGATGACTTTAACATTCCTCTTTTGCTCTCACACACCATTAAAAGAGTTGTGGGAAAAGACAGAATCGAAGGTGTTTTTATCTCAAAGGTAGATGAAAATTTTAATTTTGTGGGTGAAGAAAAATTTGTAGAGTGTGATTGTCTTTTGCTTTCTGTGGGATTAATTCCTGAAACAGAAATTTTTAATAATCAAGTAGAATTGTCATCCATAACCAAAGGAGCAGTTGTAAATGAGTTTAGGCAAACATCAATTCCATATATATTTAGTTCAGGCAATGTTTTGCATATTCATGACCTTGCCGATAATGCTAGCATAGAAGGTGAAATTGCTGGTGAAAGTGCCGCAAAATACGCAAACTCAAAACTTCCAAATTTTGAAATGTGTAATATTGAGATTTCTAAAGATATTTCTTATTGTGTTCCTCAAAGATATTGTGTTTGTGATGGTGAATTTATGCTTTATTTTAGAGCAAAAAAAAGATTCGACAAAAAAAAGATAGTTGTAAAAAATGAAAGTGGAAATGTGATAAGCTCTAAATTTTATCTTGCCATGTTGCCTGGTGAAATGCAAGAAATAAAAATAAACAAGAACAACTTGAGTGGAAATATTTATTTGGAGGTAGAAGAATGAAAACCACTTGTATTGTTTGTCCAGTTGGTTGCCAGCTTGATGTCAAAAAAATCGGAGATGAAATTAAGGTTAGCGGAAATGGTTGCATGAGAGGTGTTGCTTATGGTAAAAGTGAATTTGAGTGTCCTAAAAGAATTGTTACAGCAATCATTAAAGGGGATAATCAAATTTGTTCAATAAAAACAACAATTCCAGTTGAAAAGGCAAAGATAACAGAGGTGTTAAGTTTATTGAAATTAGCTCCTGTCAAAAAATATGAGATTGGCGAGATTGTATATAAAAATATATTCGAAAGTGGAGCGGATATTGTTATTACCTCTATTCAAAATGATAGTGTGAATTAAAGTACTATGTTATATACAATTGATAAAAATAGAATCATAGTGAAATCAAATAAGAATTTATTTTGTATTTTTTAAATTAAACAAACATTTTGGGTAATTTTTTTGACATTTTTGTAAAACGTATGTATATATATTGTATAACTTTAATATTATAATAAAGTTTGGGAAGGAGAAGAATATGTCTAAAATTAAAAAAGAACTTAATCAAAGTTCAAAAAGTAAGGTGCCCTTTAACGTTTTTAGAAAGCCATTAACTTTTATTTTGGCTGGAACAATGATGCTCGGCACTGCTGGATTGATGTCAGGATGTAAAGATGGTCAAACTAGTGCTGTTTGGTACAAAGGCACTGACTATGCAACCGTTAAAGATGCAAAAAATGGTGATTTCTTTATTGACACTGACGATTATAAATTGTATCAAAGGGAAGATGGCTCTTGGCAGCTTTTAATGGATAATTTTGGAAAGCCTGGAACAAATGGTCAAGCTGGAGCAAATGGCGAGAATGGTCAACCAGGTGCAAATGGTGCTTCGTGGACTACTGGTGAAGGAATACCAACAATGTCTATTGGTCAAACTGGGGATCTTTACCTAAATACAGTAACCGGGGACGTTTATCTTAAAGGTGCACAAGGTTGGGGAAATCCTATAACCAACTTGAAAGGTGCAACTGGTTCAAATGGTGCTGCTGGCGAAAATGGAACAGATGGAGCAACATGGCATACGGGTGAAAATGCCCCTACAATAGATGCTAATGCAGGCGACTTGTATCTTGATACATTGACAGGAAATGTGTATAAAAAAGGCGCACAAGGATGGGGAAATCCTATAGCTAACATAAAAGGTGCAACAGGCTCAAATGGTGCTGCTGGTGAAAATGGAACAGATGGAGCAACATGGTATACGGGTGAAAATGCTCCTACAATAGATGCTAATATAAATGATTTATATCTTGATACCTTGACTGGAGATGTATATAAAAAGAATGCACAAGGATGGGACTTGATTTCTAATATTAAAGGTGAAACTGGAGAGACAATTACAGTTACTAACGTTTCAGTAACTTCGCTTGACGAATGGGGAATTAGAGTAAAATTTACTTTTGATTTGTCTGATAATTCAAAAATTGAAACCGAATTTACAAATTTTGTTAATACAAAAAACTTTTATCCAGTTGCAAATGCAGAAGATGTTGCATACTTAAATACTTTTGGAATTAATAGATTTGAGGTTTCAACAGAATTGGCTCTTGCTTCAGCATTAAATTTAAATGATTCGTATGTTAAACTTGTAGATGAAATTACAACAGTTTCAACTATTACTATCAATTCAGAGAACTCTACATTGGATTTAAATGGACATAATGTTATATTCAACCCAACTGTTGACGATACTGCAGCTTTTGTTAATAATGGAAATTTAAAAATTAAAGATTCAGCTCAAACTGATGAGGTTGCCGGTTACATTACAAGAATTGCTCAGTCTTATTACCTTATTATAAATGAGGGTACATTAACAATAGAAAGTGGTGGATTCGGCATAATGAATGAAGATGTATCAAGCGTGATTATAAACAATAAGGATTGTAACGCGGTAAATCCTGCAACTTTAGTGATTGATGGAGGATTCTTTAGTAGTAATGCTAGTAATGCAATTAAGAACGATGAATATGGTATTCTTGAAATAAATGATGGATTTTTCATGACAGAAAATGAAAATCATGCTTCAGTTATGACATGGGGAGTTGCAACCATAAATGGTGGATATTTTAGTGGTGTTGGTCAGGCTTTAACTGTTGCAGCTGGTACTTTTGGTGGCGTTAAAGAAATAAATACCACTATAATCAATGGTGGAAACTTTGACATGCCTATAGCTGTTCTATTAAAAAATGGTGATGGCTATAATGCAAACACTCAAACACTCAAATATGCACCTGGAATTATTGATTTAACAATCAATGGCGGAAACTTTTATGGTGCAATAAGTGATAGTAAAACCTGTACTATTCAAGAAACAGACAGCCTTAATATTAATGTTGAATATGTAAAGGTAGTTGCCAATAGCCAACTAATGCTTCAAACTGCAATTGATAATGGTTTAGCTGTTTCTCTTGGTAGCGATATAACTACAACATCGTCTATCGTTGTAAATGAAGGACTTGATATAGAATTAGATTTAAACGGACACAATTTAGTTTTGGATACAGATGCTAAGAAAACACCTGTAGTATTAAACAATGGTAATTTAAGAATTTTAGACAATGGTAATAACCCTGAAATGGGAACAATAACAAGGACAGATAATTCTAAGTATTATATAATTGTAAATGAAGGTAATTTGACAATTAACAATGGAAATATTTGCAATGAAAATGCTGATGATGATTCTAGTGTTATAATCAATAATAAAGATTGTGAAATAGAAAATGCAGCTTTTCTTATGATTGAAGGCGGAAACTTTAAATCAGTTAGAGGCAATGCGGTAAAAAATGATGAATACGGCAATATTAATATAAATGGTGGAAACTTTGTTAGTGAAAACTCAAATTATGCTGCCCTTCAAAATTGGGCAAATGCAAATATAACAGGGGGATACTTCCAAGGAGCTGGTCAAGCTATATCTGTAGAAGTATATAATGGCCAAACTAACAATACAACAATTTCAGGTGGAACCTTTGATATGCCAACTGCAATTTACCTAAATAATGGATATAATGCCAAATATGAAACTGGAACAATAAATTTGGATATTAATGGCGGGGAGTTTATGGGTATCATTACCGAATCTCAAGAATTCCCAGTTTTAGAAACTGATTCAATTAATATTTCAGTTGAAGGTTTAACTATCGTAGCATATGGTGAAGAACTAGCAAAACATGTTCAAAATGATTAAGTTTTTTAATTATAATAAAGAAGAAAGATTTTTATCTTTCTTCTTTTTAATTTGTATAGAAAGATAGAATATATAAAATACTCTAAAAAAAAGGGTCAGTGCATAAAAATTACTAGGCAAAGTTATATTAAACTAATTAAAATTATTATTCCAATATATGTTTTAAATTTAGACAATAAAATACTTATTTTTATATTTTTTTATTTATCAACTTTATTTATAATGACTTAAAATTATAAAAAGGAAAAAATAAATTGAAAAATAAAGCAAAAATATTAGAGATACTTAAATATATATTTTTTTTCGGAATGTTTTACATACTTTCAAATGCTGGGATATTAGGTATAATATATCCATTTGCATTTGGGTTTTTATACGCTTTAGTATGGTGTAATCAAAGAGTATATGTTATTTGTCCGCTTTATATTTTGGCTTTTACATTGGCAAATTTTTCTGTGGCAGGATTGATTATTTCATCGGTGACTGCAACCGTAATTTTGTTAATGTATTTATTGCATTTGAGAATTAAAAAACCAATAAAACCCTATCTTTTAGTAATTTATGCATTAATATCTCAAAGTGCTTTTGTTTATTTAAATATTATTAAAAATATTCCTTTATTGACAATTATTTCGACATTAGTAATTGGAATATTGTTCCTTTTATCTAATTTATGTTTTTTTTCCGCAATTACTATTCGTGGAATTACTAGCAAATTAAAGGTGATTGAAATCATTAGTGGATTTATTTTTATAATGGCAGTTTCTTGCGGTTTAAATGAATTTTCTTATTTTATATTTGAACCAGTCAAGTTTATTGGGTGCCTTTTAATTTTGCTTTTGGCTTATTCAAGTAATTTTTCGCTTTTATTTGCATCTGCATGGGGAATTGGAACAATTTTAAATGGTGCCAATGCAGTTTATGTTGCTCCATTTATTTTGTATGCACTTGTTTGTTTGCCTTTTAAACATTCAAAAAGAATTTTTTTGAGTGTGGCAGTAATAGGGCTTGAAGCATTAATTGGTTTTGGATTAAACTTATACTATAATTTTACCTATCTTTCTTTGTTGCCTACAGTGGTGGCTGGCTTAATATTTTTCTTGATTCCTCAGAGTTGGCTTGAAAGTCTTTCTTCAAAATTTACTTCGGCAGTGAATCTTGCAATGCGAAATATTGTCAACAGAAATCGCGACAGCTTGAAAAAAAGATTTTTGTCTTTAAGCGATGTTTTTTCTGAAATGGATGGTGTTTTTAGGACCATGATTAAAGGCGGATTAACGCAAGAACAAGCATGTGCACTTGTTATGTCTGAAATTTCTGAAAAACTTTGTCAAAACTGCCCTGAAAGAACAAAATGTCATAGAATTTATGAGCGAGAAATGAAAAGTGTGTTTAATGAACTTATCATAATTTCTTTAGAAAGAGAAGAAGTCACTCTTCTTGACATTCCACCATTTTTAGCAAGTAGGTGTGGAAGAATCAATGCCTTGGTTTCAATTATAAACGAAAATTCTAAGCAGTTAAAACAATATGCAAATTTTATGAATAGCGTGGATTCAGGAAAGATACTGGTTGCCCAGCAGTTAAATGGCATTTCTTTGGTTATGAAAAATTTGGCAGAAGAAGTTGGTAAAAATATTGTTTTCGAAAACGAAAAGGAAAACAAATTGATGGAGGTTTTAAACTACAACAATATAATTTGCAGTGAAGCATTAATTTATCAACAGCAACCAAACATAGTAAATGTGACTTTGGCAATAAAAAAAGATTGCGAAAAAAAGGCTAAAATTTCAAAAATAGTTTCCAAAGTTTTAGGGCTACCAATGTCGGTTTATTCAAGTAGCGGACTGCAAAATGGGTTTTCAATGTTAACATTGAAAAATGCACCAAAATTTGAAATAGTTTTTGGTACTGCAGGAACACCAAAACTAACAAACAATGTGAGTGGTGATTGTTATAGCCTTATAAGGCTTGAAAATGACAAATTTATCATGGCTGTTTGCGATGGCATGGGAAATGGTGAAAAAGCTGAGAATGTTAGCAGTTTAACATTGGGATTGGTAGAAAATTTTTACAAAGCTGGTTTTGATAATGAACTAATTTTAAATGTTGTTAATAATCTGTTAAATATAAAAAATGAAGAAGACATGTTTTCAGCCCTAGATTTGTGTGTTGTAGATTTAAAAAATGGAATTGCAGATTTTATTAAACTTGGCGCCAGCATTGGTTTTGTTAAGCACATTACCCATACTAGTATTATTAAATGTGAAAGTTTGCCTGTTGGAATTATTAAAGAAATTAAACCAGTTGTGAACAAAGTGGTGTTATCTGCTGGCGATACAGTTGTTTTGTGTAGTGATGGGATTACAGATACCTTTGGAAGCGAAGAGATTTTTTGCGAGTTTATTAATAATATTGAATCTGTGAATCCTCAAGATATAGCAAATGAAATTCTTGAAATGGCAAAAACTAATTGTGAAAATGACATAAAAGATGATATGACAGTCTTGGTTGGAAGAATCTATGCTTTATAATTTAAATTACATTTTAAATTTTTGTCTAGATTTTTGTATTTACTTATTAATTTAATTTGAAATGATTTAATTTTAAAGGCATAGTAGCTAGTTTTCTAAATTTATTTGTGCAAAAGAATTGACAAAGAATGTTTATTATGATAATATTTAAAAGCATTAATTTAGAGGTGAGAAAATGAAGCAAGAAATTCAACCAAATTATCATGAAGTTACAGTTATTTGTGCTTGTGGAAATAAATTTAAAACAGGTTCAACTGTAAGCGGAGATACAATAAAAATTGACATTTGTAATAAATGCCATCCTTTCTTTTCTGGAAAACAAAAACTTGTTGACACGAGTGGTAGAGTTGAAAAATTCAAAAAGAAATTTAATGTGTAATAAATTAACTTCAAGTTTTAACTTGAAGTTTTTTATGTAGGATTAAATGTTAAAAAAATTAACTTTTATATTGCAAATAATTTTGAGAATATAATTAGATTTTAATGCGATTGCATAAACAAGTCATATTTTTAGGTGATATTGAAAAATTAATTATAATAAAGAAGTCAATTTAATACTAAAAAGTTTTTATTAGTAAATAATAAAAATATGAATTTTTATCCAACTTTTAATGGTGTGCTTGCTCAAGATGAAAACATCGGTGTTTTAAGTATAATAAATGAAAGAGCAATGCATATTGTTGAAAAACAAAACCTTAAAAAAAAGAATATTCAGCATCCAAAAATTCCATTTTTGCGAGGCTTAGAATTTCTATTTTTTGGAACATATTTATTTTTTTATTCTTTGCTTTTAGGATTGTCAAAACAACCTCAAAACAAAATGATTTCTACTGTATCTGAAAGGCTAAACATCTCAAAACAAAGTGTGTTTATTACGATAGTTTCTTTTTTATCTTTTTTTGTTTCGCTTTTTTTATTTGGATTTATTCCAGCTAAAGTGTCATTAATTTTTGCTAGATTAAGCATAAACACTTTTATTAAAAATTTGATTTTAGCTTTTATAAAAGTGTTTGTTTTTTTGCTTGTGTTATTTTGTTTTAAAAATATTTCTGGCATCAATAGAATGTTAAGCTTTAATTCGGCATCAAATGTTGTTTTAAACAAAAATGAAAATATTTTACTTTTGAAAAATCATAGGGCAACCAACTATTTAAATTTTATTGTTTCTGGATTTATTTTCAATTTTTTCTTTATAACATTAGTTGGAATTCAAACCATGCCTTTATTAAAGCATTTAATAAATACTTTACTTTTTTTGATAGGGTTTTCTATAGTTTTTGAATTGAATTTTTATTTGGAAAAAAGTAGAATAAGAGGTATTATAATTATATCTAGTTTTTTTGTGACTGCAAAAAACAATTCTACTTGTGAACTAATTGCTTCAACTGCTTTTTGGGAGATGAATTTGTTAAAAGAAAATGATTTAAGAAAATTGAATGAAGATGAGGATGGAGAACAATCGCAGGTTTTTGTTTCACAAATTTTGGCATTTGTAAATAATAAACTTAAAGATGCTGGCATTGATGACCCAGACGAAGGAAAATGGCTTGTTGCAATGGTGTTGGACAAAAAGAAAAATGACCTTAAGTTTATTACAACAATAAAAAAGTCTCAAGAATTGAGAATTAAAAAAGTTTTAGAACGAAGACTCAAAGGTGAACCCCTTGACAAAATTTTTGGCAAATGTGAATTTTTTTCTTTGCCAATAAAAGTGTCTAAATATGTTTTATCGCCAAGACCAGAAACGGAAATTTTAGTGGAGAAATGCTTAGAAATTTTACAAAGATTTTCCAAGCCCAATGTGCTTGATTTATGTACTGGTAGTGGAGCAATTGCTCTTGCAATAAAATTTAAAAACAACAATGCAAATGTTTTTGCAAGTGATGTAAGTGAAAAAGCTTTAGAAGTTGCAAAACAGAATGCAAAAGAAAATTCTTTAAAAATAAATTTAAAAAAAAGTGATATGTTTTTTGGATTGAATAAAAGAAAAAAATATGATATGATTATATGCAATCCTCCGTATATCAAATCCAAAGATATTCCACATCTTGATAAAGAGGTGAAATATTATGATCCAATAATTGCTTTGGATGGTGGTGAAGATGGTTTGAAATTTTATAAAATTATTGCAAAACAAGCTCCAGATTATTTAAAAAAGAATGGCATTTTGGCTCTTGAAATAGGTGAGGGACAAGGAAAAAGTGTAAAAAAATTGCTCTCCCAATCATTTGTGGATGTAGAAATTCATCAAGATTATAGCTTTAAAGATAGATTTGTTTTTGCAAAATTAAAATAGGTGAATTATGTTTGAAAATTTAAAGAGTGTTAAAGAAAGATTTGATTTTTTAACTGAAGAAATTGCAAAGCCTGAAATTATTGCTGACAATTTGGGTTGGAAAAAACTTGTTAAAGAACGAAGTAAAATTGAAGATATTGTTTTTGCATATGAAGACTTTTTGAAATTAAATGCTGAACTTGACACATTGAATGAAAGTTTGAAAGATGAAAAAGACGAAGAAATGAAACAACTTTACAAAGAGGAAATTAATTCTCTTAATTTAAAGTTGGAACAAAAAGTTGAACAACTTAATGAACTTTTAATTCCTAAAGATGAAAATGATGAAAGCAATGTAATTATGGAAATACGACCAGCTGCTGGTGGCGATGAGGCAGCCTTATTTGCTAATGTTCTTTTTAAAATGTATACAAGATATGCAGAAAGAAGAGGTTTTAAAATTGAAGTTTCCGATTTGACAGAAACCGAACTTGGTGGCATCAAAGAGGTAAGTTTTTTAATAGTGGGTAAAGGGGCATATTCAAGGTTAAAATTTGAAAGTGGTGTACATAGAGTTCAGCGAGTTCCAGAAACTGAAACTCAAGGTCGTGTTCACACTTCAACTTGCACTGTTGCGGTTCTTCCTGAAGTTGAAGAAATTGATGTGGAAATTTTGGATAAAGACCTTAAAATTGATACATATCGTTCAAGTGGGGCTGGTGGGCAACATGTCAATAAAACTGAAAGCGCAATTAGAATAACACATTTGCCAACTAATATTGTGGTGTGTTGCCAAGATGAACGCTCACAGATAAAAAATAGGGAGAGAGCAATGAGCATTTTGCGCTCTAAGCTTTATGATTTTTATAAAACTCAAGCAGACACTAAATATAGTGAAAATAGAAAACAACAGGTTGGAACAGGTGATCGAAGTGAAAGAATTCGAACTTATAATTATCCTCAAGGCAGAATTACAGACCATAGAATAAATATGTCTGTTCACAATTTTAATGATTTTTTAGACGGCAATATTGATGAAATGTTGGAAGCTTTGATGGCTGAAGATAGAAAAATTAAACTGGCTCAACATAATTAATTTGTGTTGCAAAGTTTTTGAGTTTAAGGTATAATCTTTATAGTATAATTTAAAAAGATTTTTAAGAATAAAATTATTTATGGTAAACGAAACTAAGTTAAAAACTTTTTATCATTCAAAAGAGGTAGATGAAAAAAGTTCTACCTATTTTTTGCAAGAAATTAAAATAGAACAAATGGAAAATCAGCTGTTGGGCGAGTTTCAGGCAGATGGAAAATATGTTGTGTCAGATGAAATTTTAAAAATTCTTGCATCGCTTTTTAAAACAATTAAAAAGCAAGATGATTCACGGTTAGAACTTGAGGCAAAATGTGGAAATGTTGTTTTTAAATTTTTTGTTGATTTCGGAAATTTGGGAAGGGGCACTAAATATGCAACATTAAAGTTTGTTGAAAATTTTAGTAGTTTTGTAGGAGATAATGCTGAAGATTTAATCACTCCAGTTTTGTATTATAAAGATGATGATGACATTTATTTTATGACAAAAGTAAAAAAACTGTTTAATATTGTTTCAAGTGATGAAAGCGAAGGAAAAAACAAACAAAATGAAGATTTGGCAAAAGTTTTATTAGATAAAAAGGCAAAGATGAAGGCTGAATTTGAACGCTACTTGCAAATTTCAAAAAACAAAGACAAACTATATGTGAAAAAAATGTTGTTATTGCTTGATAACTCTGGAGAATTTGGCAAATTCATTTTACGAAGATATAAAATTTTATCTCACGAGTTTTCAAAATTTCTTGACCCTAAAAAAAATGATTATTACAGAAATTTAAAAAAGCTTTTAGATAAAATAATTTTAAATGAAAAAAATAGACCAAAAGAGTTTGATGAAATGCTTGGTAAACTTCGTACCAGTTATTCTAAAGTTAATTATAAAATTTTGAAAATCGCCACCGAACCGCCTAAAAAAATAAAAGAAGAAATTATAAAACTTGGAAAAGGTTTGGGAGGTGTGAAGTTTAATAAATCTAAAGCTGGAAGCAATCCAAAGTCAAAGAGCAAAACATCCACATTGCCACCAACTCCATTTAATAGTAATACTTCAAAAGATAATGAAATTTCAGAATTATCTGAAGATTCAATTTCAAATTACATGAAGCAATCTCTTGAAAAAATTTATGAATCCATCAACAAAAATGCAGTAGAAAAAGATTTTGGTAGAATTTCGATAGTTGAAGACAAAGGTGAAGTTATAAAAAACAATGATGTTGAGAACATAAAAATCGCTAAAGAAAATATTCAAGAATTATAGTTTTTTATTAAGTTAAAAGAAAAGTTGTAATTAATTATTTTATGAAATAACAAAAAAAATGTAAGGAAAGCTCCTTACATTTTTTAAATATAAGTTTAAAGTTCTTGATTGTTATTTTTTTGTTCCTCTTTTTCCTTTTGTAATTGAATTGACATTTGTCTTAATCTTTCAGATATAAAAGGATAGGTTATGTCAATTTTTCTTGCTATAAGTGAAATTTGTTTTGCAAATTCGTTTGGTGAAAGTTTTAAAAGCAAATCCCACTTGATATCACAACAGCCGTTTAACTGTGCCGATGATGCAATGCCATAATCAGCCATAATAAGAGGGAATTTTGAACTTGGAACAGCTATATCTCCAGTTAATTTTCCTAGTAAAAAATTTTCAATAAGCTCTGGAGTGTATTTTTCTCTATCTTCCAACATTTTTGCATAAAGTTCTCTATTTATATAAACGGTATTTTTTGGCTTAAAGATTGTTAAATATTTAAAATATTCATTAGCCATATTAATTCTCCTTTCTTGTGTAGTATTATAACAATATTATCTTATATTGTCAATATGGTAAAATTCAAAAAAGCTTAAGTTTAAGTGTTAAAAAATAAATTAAACTTTACTTGGCTACACAAATTAAATGAAATTAATATTTATTGTTCAAATTCATTTGATTCTGATTTGAATTGTGGCATGTCTTTTGGATTGTAAAATGGTTGATTTCCAAAATGAGTGGTCAATTCACTTTCAGTTTTGTTTAGTAATTCGATATATTTTATTTTGTTTTCAGCTTTAGAAGAATCGCCATAAAGAGCAATTAGTGTTGCCAGGTCAACAGGTGTTAAAAACACATAGCTATTTTTTTCTTCTTTTGTCAAAATAGGTCTATGTATGATTAATCCATTTGTAGGAATTTCAGCTTTAGAAGAATAGGCATTTTCTATTTGTGATATAATGAAGGCAACATCACCATAATTATAAATAGAAAAAGTTTCGGATTCTTTTTCATTAATATCTGAAGAACCCAACAATATGTGCATCATTTCATGAAGCATATAAAAGCGCAGTTGAGTGTTAGATAATTTTAATGAACTATTAAAAGTTATTTTAGCAGATGAAATACAACTATTAGTAAAATAATTTTTTTTCCAATTAACATGTGCGCCTATGTCTAAACCATTTCTTTGTTCAATATTTTGAAAATCCACAAAAATATCGCATTCTTTTTCTTGATTACAATCTTTTAGTTCAAAACAATATTTTGGATTGATAATTTCAAATATTTGATTTAAATAATTAAAACAATAGTCAAATTGTTCTTTTTGTTCGTTTGTTATTTTTTCACTAAAACCAACTTTTATTGGGCGATTTTCGCCTAAATTGAAATGGTTATAAAGATTATTTTGTCCAAAATAAAAAAAATTATATATATTTGAAACATATCTTGAATCGCCACCAAAATAATCTATGTCTGCATTAACCTTGTTATTTTCAAAAATGAAATTATTTTGTTCGTATTTTAAAGATTTATTTTTTCCATAGTTCATAAATCCAACTGTTGGGAGTGAAGCTGCGACAAGCAAAAATGTTGTTTTAAAAAAATTTGATATATTCTTTTTAACACGATATTTTTTTGAAATTTTTACCGAATCGTTATTCTTGAAATTTGTGTTGTCTGATACAATATTATCTTTCATTTTTTATCCTTAAAGTAAATTTGTAAAACATTTATTATGCATTATATTATAAGCTTTTAATTTAAAAACGTCAATAGGTAAAATAAATGAAAAAGCAAAATAGTTTTTTAAAATGCTAACACATTTTATAGAAAGTGTGTGAATTTTTGTTAAAATCTAATTCTTAAATTATTAAAATTGTTTTTATTTCATAAATAATACCTTTTATCTTTGACAAAATAATAATATGAAAAAATTTATAAAAGGAACATTGTTATTGACAATTGGTGGTTTTATTTGCAAATTTATAGGTGCATTTTTTAGAATACCTCTAGCTAACATTTTGGGGGCAACGGGAATGGGCTATTATCAAATGGTTTTTCCAATTTATAGTTTTGCTTTGGTTTTTGTAAGTGGAGGAATCCCTGCAACTTTATCTCGCTTTGTTTCTCAGTCAAGAGCAAATGGAGATTATGGTAAGGTAAAAAAATATTTTTTTTATGCGATTAAAATTTCTTTATTGATAGGAATTTTTTTCGCCATTATTTTTTTGATTTTTGCAAATCGGATATCCTTGCTTCAAGGTGTGGAAAATGTTTATAGAGGATATTATATAATTGCTCTTACAATAATATTTTCTTCAATTCTTTGCGCGTTCCGCGGATTGTTTCAAGGCTTTGAGAATATGCTTCCAACTTTTTTTTCTCAAATTTTCGAGCAAATTTTTAAAATGATTTTTGGTATTTTGTTTGCTGTTTTATTGGTTGGATATGGAGCTGAATATGGATTTTTAGGCGCTCTAATTGGAATTTGTCTTTCTGAGATTATTTCTTTCATTTATCTTTTGATTTATACTTTTATGTTTAATAAAAAGACGAAATTTTTTTCTCATTTATATTCCACTTGTGTGATTGAAAAGAATAAATTTTTAAGATTTTCAGTGCCAATAACTTTAACCTCTTTGGTTTTGCCGCTTTTGGCTGTGGTGTCAAGTTTATTGGTGGTTAATTTGCTGACAAGTAATGGTTTGTCAAATATTACATCAACCGCAGTATATGGAATTCAAAGCGGAATGATTAATTCTATTATTAGTTTTCCTACTGTAATTTCAACCGCACTTGCAACAAGTCTGCTTCCACTTCTTGCATATAAAATTGAAAAAAATGAAAAGAAAGAGGCCGAGGAATCTATAAAAAATTGTTTAAAAATTGTTTGGATTTTAGCTTTTCCTTGTATGGTAGGTCTTTATGTTCTTGCGCCTAATGTGCTACAAATTGCCTTTAATAATGCAATTGTGGACGAACTTTTTGATGTCGCAACAAATATGATGCAAATTTCCAGTCTTTCAATTTTGTTTATTTGCATTGTTCAAATTTCAACTGTAATGTTACAAGCCATGAAAAAGCAATGGCAGGCATTTGTTTCTTTAATGCTTCTTTTTGTGTCAAATATCTTTTTTCTTATTTTGTTCATAAAAACCAATGGTGTTTATGGAATGTCTTTAGCGAGTTTACTTTCTTATAGCATTTCTAGTTTGTTAAATTTAGTATTAATTTCTAAATTTTGTAATATTAAAATGAGGTTTTTTGATTTGTCAATACCAATTTTAAGTTCTATTATTATGGGTATAATTTGTTCACAATTAAAGGTGTTATTAAAGAATTTTAATGTTTATATTTCTACAATATTCATAGTATTTATTGGAATTTTAATTTATTTTTTACCAGTGTTTTTATTTAAAGTTTTATCCTTTAAAAACTTAATTTTTGGTTTAAAAGAAAAACAAAAAAATTAATTTTTAATTTGTAAATATTTTTAATTTGAGATATAATAAATTCAATGAAAATTGGTGAATTTAATTTTTCTAATTCTATATTTCTTTCTCCGATGGCAGGAGTTGGAGATTTTGCTTTTAGAGCGCTTTGCAGAGAGTGTGGAGCTGATTTGTCATATACTGAGATGATAAGTGCAAAAGGTCTTTTGCATGGTAGCGAAAAAACAATTAAAATGCTTTACACCTTAAATGAAGAAAGTCCTTGTGCGGTTCAACTTTTTGGTAAGGAACCTCAAGTTTTTTATGAAGCAATAAGGAAACATGAACTTAAAAAATTTAATATTATCGATTTAAATTTTGGCTGTCCAGCTCCCAAAATTGTTAAAAATGGTGAAGGTAGTGCTCTTCTTGGAAACATAAAACTAATGCAAGAAATTGTCCAAACTTGCAAAAAAGCGACCAAAAAACCTATTGGAGTTAAAATTAGATTGGGTGAAAATAACATTAATTATGACATTGCAAAAGCCTTGGAAGAAGCAGGAGCGGATTATATTACGGTTCATGGAAGAACCAGACTTCAAGGTTATAGCGGAGTTGTTGATTATGAGGCAATTTCTAAAATTTGTTCTTTGGTTAAAATTCCTGTTGTTGGAAATGGAGATATTATCTCTTCACAAACTTTGGAAAAAATGTGGCAAACAGGAGTGGATGGTGTTTCGCTTGCAAGAGGGGCATTGGGCAAACCTTGGATTTTTGCCGAGCTCAAAAAAATAAAATGTAATATTTCTCCTTTTGATTTTGTTTGTAGGCATGTTTTTATGTTAAGACAAATTTTTAAGGATGATTTTCTATGTAAATATTTAAGAAAACATTTTTTATGGTATTTAAAAGGAATTTATGCTCCAGATTTAAAACTTCAAATTGCCAATATGGAAAATATTGATGATGTTTTAAGAAATATGAAAAAAGTTTTTGAAAATAAATTAAATATTTAAAAATTTATTTTTGTAATTATTATTTATATAAATAATAATTTTTTTATTTTGATTTAAATTCTTTGCAAGAAGATGTTGCAATATGTTAAAATTTTTTTAATAAAGGAAGGTGTTTATGAAAAGAACAATTGAAGATATAGATGTAAAGGGAAAAAGGGTGCTTTTACGCGTGGATTTTAATGTGCCATTAGATGAAAATGGAAACATCACAGACGACACAAGAATTATTAATGCACTTCCCACAATTAAGGAGCTTTTATCGAGAGGCGCAAGGCTTATAATTTGTTCTCATTTGGGTAGACCCAATGGTGAATTTAATATGAAATATTCACTTATTCCAGTTGCAAAACGCTTGGTTGATCTTTTAATTAACAAAATTTATTTTGGAAAAGATGTTGTGGGGGCGGATGCTCAAGAAAAGGCAAAAAAATTAAATGCAGGTGAAATTTTACTATTAGAGAACCTTCGATTTTTTAAGGGTGAAGAACAAAACGACATGGAATTTGCGAAACAACTGGCTTCAATGGCAGATATTTATGTTAATGATGCATTTGGAACTGCACATCGCAATCATGCATCAATTGTTGGTGTTGCAAAACTATTGCCAAATGCTGTTGGCTATTTAATGGGAAAAGAGGTGAACACCATCCTTTCTACCTTGGAAAATCCTCAAAGACCATTTGTTGCAGTTTTAGGTGGAGCCAAGGTTTCTGATAAAATATATGTTGTTATGAATCTTCTTAAAAAAGTTGACACCATTTGTATAGGTGGTGGAATGGCGTATACTTTTTTAAAGGCACAAGGCTATGCAGTTGGCAAATCAATGATTGAAGACGAAAAACTTGAATTGGCAAAAAACATAATTGAAGAAGCTCGTCGAAAAAATGTTAAACTTTTATTGCCTATTGATAATTTATGTGCGTCTGTTTTTTCACCAACTGCCAAAGCAGTTAGAGTGAAAGGTGCAAATGTGCCAGAAAATTTAATTGCTTTAGACATTGGTCCTAAAACGATAAAATTGTTTTCTAAGGAACTAAAAAAAGCTAAAACCGTTATTTGGAATGGTCCTTTGGGTGTGTTTGAATTTGAAAATTTTTCTAAAGGAACGGAAAAAATTGCCAAACAAATTGCAAAAGTAAAAGGTAAAACTGTTGTTGGCGGCGGGGATAGTATTGCTGCAATTCATAGACTTGGCAAGTCAAAGAAAATAACGCACATTTCTACTGGTGGTGGAGCAAGTTTAAAATTATTAGAAGGCGAAATTTTGCCGGGTGTGGCGGTAATTGACAATGTTTAATGAGGTGAAATATGAAAAAAATTATAATTGCAAATTTGAAAATGAACTTTACTCAAGAAGACACAAAGAACTATCTAGATGAACTTATAACTTTGTCGGAATCAATAACAAACAAGCTTGTGGTTTGCTTCCCATACACAAGTTTGGCTCTTGCAAAAGATATGTTGTTAAACACTAAAATTATAATTGGGGCTCAAAATGTCCATCAAAACGAATCCGGAGCTTTTACTGGAGAAATAAGTGCAAAAATGCTTAAGGACCTTTCTTGTAAAATAGTGTTGGTTGGACATAGCGAAAGACGCATGTATTTTGAAGAAAGTTACAAACTAATAAATGAGAAAATTAAAACTCTTTTAAAATATGGCATGAGAGCTGTTCTTTGTATTGGAGAAACTTTAAAAGAAAGAGAAACCTCAAAAACCAAACAAGTTTTAAAACAACAATTGGATCAAGCGTTAAATGGGCTTTATGAAAATGAACTTAAAAATGTGTTGATTGCTTATGAACCTGTTTGGGCAATAGGTACTGGTAAAACTCCAACTGGAAAACAAATTGAAGAATGTGCCAAATACATCCGAAATGTCATTTCTCAAAACTTTTCAGAAAAGGCTGCTAAGAATATGAATATTTTATACGGAGGCAGTTTAAAACCAGATAATGCCAAAACACTATTGTCTTTATCTGAAATTAATGGAGCATTGGTTGGAGGAGCTTCGCTTAATCCAGATAGCTTTATAAAAATTGCAAAAGTAAAATAAATCACATAAAAGGTGAAAAGAATGAAATTTAAAAAATTTTTGATTATTCTGTTGTGTTTTTTTTCCATGGGATTGTTCTATGGATGTGTGAATGATGCACAAATATCTTTTGAAAAGTCGGAAATTGAAATGAATGTGGGGCAAGAACTTGAGCTTTCCACCATTTTAAAAACAAAAAATGTTTCTTTGAAAGATTTAAAATTTTCAACTAGCAATAGTCAAATAGCTTTTATTTCACCTAATAATATTTTGATTGCAAGAGAAAGCGGAGTGGCGATTATTGAGGCAAAAATCTCATCTAAAGTTACATATTTAAGCGTTAAAGTCACACCTAAAAAAGAAAAGTTTCAAAAGGTAGCAGGTCTTAATTTTGACTATGAAAATATGAATGTTAAATGGGACCAAGCTTTTGTATTTAGTAATGAAAAAGTTGTTTTTGCAAGTTCATATGATGTGCAGATTGTTAAAGATGGTTCATCTTCCATTCAGTCTACAAATAATAACTTTTTACAGATTTCTCAGCCGGGAAAATATCATGTTAGTGTAAAAGCAAAACATGCATCATTTTTAGATTCTGAATTTTCTGAAGAAATTTCATTTGAGGTTTTGAATAAGATTCAAAACTTAGTTTACGATGACCAAACATCAATTCTTTCATGGGATAGTGTAGACAATTGTGAATATGTTGTTGAGATAAATAATACTTCAACAAGTTTTGAAACAAATTCTTGCCAATTAGATTTGCAAAAAGAACAAGAATATTTAATTAAAGTGCGTGCTAAAAGGCAAAATGCTTTTAGCGAGGTCACAAATTTAAAGCTTATTCGTCTAAAAACCCCTAGTTTGACGGTTTCAAATGGTGTTCTAAATTTTGATATTTCACAAGCTGGACTGGGCGCCACTTACAAACTTACAATAAAAACAAGCGTTGGACTAACTCAATATATCAATGATAACACTGGTAGTTACAAATTTGAAGAATTTGAATATGGTCAATATTATGTTTCAATACAAGCACTTGGAAATAATAATAACTTGCTATCTTCTAATGCTTCAGACTTTATCACAATTGAAAAGCTTTCTGTGCCAACTTTAACCTTTGATAAATCAACACATAAATTTAAAACTGATGATGAAAATGTTAAAATTTATATTAAAAACTTAGTTACGGGTGAAACTATTGACCATGATTTTGTTTCTAACGAATTTACCTTTAATGAAAATGCTGGAATTTATGAAGTTTATGCTGTTAAAATGGCCCGCGAAAAAAATCAAATAGATAGTGAGAAATCAAATACAATCCACATAAAAAAATTGCCAACTATAACTAATTTGAAACATAAAGTTGTTGATGGATATAGCTATTTAGATTTTGTTTCTGTATCAGGTTGTGAGGGATATCAAGTTTTGATTGATGATGTGACTGTTCAATATTCAAAACAACTGCTTGACGGTAAAGAAATTTTAAAATTATTACTTCCAACAGATGAACTATTTTCAGAAGCTAAAAATTATGAAATAAAGGTTATTGGATTTGACAATTCTTTTTCTAATCAAGGCTTAAATTATTTTGTGCTTTCAGAAGATGCAAAGAGCAATATTTTAAATGTTGTTCGTCTTTCTAGTCCTGAGTTATTGCAAGATGAAAACAAAGTTAATTGGGAAATTGAAGCTGGAGTTAATTATTTTGATTATGTTTTATACAAAAACAATCAAAAATATGAAGCAAATACAACGAATTTAAATTATTTATCTAAAAATAATTTGAGTTATGGAAATTATAGCCTTGAAATTTTTGCAATCGGAAATGAAAGCGATTTTCTTTCAGCACTTGCTAGTTCAAAAATAAATTTCAAAATAATTGAGCACCTCAAAACTCCACAAATGTATTTCGACAAACAAAATCAAAAGTTGGTTATCTCACAAGTAGAGTCTGCTGATGAGTATGTAATATTATTAAACGATGTTGAGTTTGCAACTCTTTCGCAAAATTTGGAAGTTTCTGTTGCAAATGTTGTTGCTAATAGTGGGATTTTTACCTTTAAAGCAATTGCGAAATCGGTTGATAATTCTGCAGAAAACAATGGAGAAGGCACATTATTAGATTCTCAATTTAGTAGCGTAGTCATTGAAAAATTGCCATTGCCGGAATCATTAAAAGTTGACTCAAACGGAGTGCTTGAAGTTAAAAACATTCCTACTTCAGCCAATTCTATTAAACCAATACAAATAATGATAAATGACATTGAAACAGAAAATTTTGATGAAAAAGACCAATTTTCAGTTAATGTAAGATTTTTAGCCAAACAAGATTATGAAAATTATTATTTTATCGATAGTGAAATTTCTTCTTTCAATGTAAAAAGATTAGAAAAAGTTACAAATATTTCACTTTCAAACAATATTTTGAAATGGTCAAAAAATGTTGATGCAGAAAAATATATCATTAGATTTGAAAATTCCACAAATGCTATCACAATCGAAAGTGATGAAAATAGCCTTAATCTGTTAGAAAATGTTCAGCTTAAAGAATTTATAGAAGCCTATGGTGATGGGGCTAATTTGTATATAACAGCATATATTTCACCAATGGAAATAAGCAATGGCGATTTGGGGAAAATTTCTTCACTTGAAAGCGAACCTTTTTTACTTCAAAGATTAGCTAAACCAAGTCCTTTGAATATCACACCAGAAAACAGTTTAGAACAACAATATGTTACTATAATATGGAATCAAGTTCTCAACGCTACAAGTTATAACATTTCTTTCAATGAAAATATAAGCAATACAACATTGACAAGTTTTCAATCACCACAAATAGATGAAGAAGCCATTCTTGCTGTACAAGCCGTTGCAGACAATTATTTGCCTTCAGATTGGCAAACAATTAAACTCTCACGAGTTAATGAGATTTTAAACTTAAATGTTTTACAAAACGAAAGTATTCAAGCCGATCAACTTGAAGGAAGTAAATGTATTTTAGTTAATGATAAAGTTGAATTAAAAGATTACAATTTAAGTGAAATTGATCAAAATCTTACCTCTATTTCACTGCGAAATATTGCTTCTGGTTTAATTGGTGATATTTTCTACTTAAACAGTTCAAAAACAATTTTTAATTTTAAACGACTAAATGTTTTGCAAACGCCATTAATACAAGATAATTTGATAACTTGGGAAAGACTAGCTGATGCAGATGCTTACGAAATCAAATTTGTTGGTGGAAACAAAGAAACACTTTTAAAAGTTTATACAAATCAAATTTCTATTTTTGATGAGCAAATCTCAGAACTTATTGATGATGATATTTTAAACTATGAAATTTGTGTTAGAGGTTTGGTTAATCCTTATACTTTAAGTGCCGATGAGACAGTTGGATATTTAAGCGGAAAATTTGGACAAAATACCACACTTGCAAAATTGCCCAAAGTTACAAATATAAAAATTGTGGCAGAGGATGAGATTAGTCAAAAAAATGTTACAATTTCATTTGATGCAGTCAATGGTGCCGATTTTTACGAAATCTATGTGAATGACGCATTGTTTGCCAAAACTTCACAAAATAGTTTGACAACAGATAAATTTCAATATGATAGTTCAAATAATGGTAATTTCAAAATAGGTGTTATCGCAACAAAAGAAAATTGTATTTCATCAAGTATGAGTGAAAACGCATTGGTTCAAAGATTGGCACCTATACAAAAAGATTCACTTTTTGTGTCTAAAGAGGGTGTATTTAGTTATTCTCAAAATGTAAGTTCTTTAGGATATGTAACATATTATGAACTTGCTCAAAATAACATATCAACTTTTAATAAAACAACCAATCTTAGTCATGATTATGGCGAAGTCATTGAAATGAATTATAGTGGAGTTGTCATTTTTAATGTCTTAGCTTTAGGAAATGGTCAAAACATTCTTTCTAGTGAATTTACTTCCTTTGAAATTATAAAGCTTTCTAAACCTAAAATTACAACTTATGGTAATCATTTAGAAATTTTAAGCGATTCAAACTCAACCAATGTTTTAGTTGTTAAATTTAAAACAGATGACAATGAAAAAGTGATTTTGACAAAAAATTTAACTTCGGGGCAAAATTTTTCGTATCCTAATGAGTGGAATGAAATTGTTGAAGATGGAAAATTTATTTTTGAGGTTTACTCTACTTGCGATGGTTATCTAAATTCAAATACTTGCATTTCTGAACAAAAACGTTTATCAAGTTTAAAATATGAAGGTTTTTACAGAGATACTAATGTTAAAAGTAAACTTTATTTACAAATAGATGTTGGAGAATTAAAAACAAGAAATGATATTGTATACATTTTGAGTTTGGACAACACCGTTTTTGTAGACGAAGCGCATAAGCCAAATGAATTTGGAAAATTGATTTATGAAATTGTTGGAGATTTTGATAGACAATTAACAGAAGGATTGTTCAATATTTCAATAATTGCCACCTCTAATGTTGAAATGGATTCTAAGCCATGTGAAATAAGTGGAAAAAGATTGGCTCCAGTCTCAAATATTTTTGCTCAAAACGGAATTTTAACATGGACAAAAAATCAAGATGTTTCTGCAATTAGTTATCTTTTAAAATTGGGTTATAAATATGGCAACGAAGATTTAGAAACACTTTTTGTCAAATCAATAAATGAAAACTTTGATCTATTAACTGGAATTAGTGGACAAATAGTTGCAAATGTTAAAAATGTTGGAAATGTGACAACTACCTTAATTAAAGAAAATGTTGTTTTAGATTCAACCTATAGACAAAATAGCGCGGGAGATGAAAACTTTACAGCATTTAAACTTTCCACCTTGCAAAATTTAAAGGTAACACTTGGAGATTTTGATTTTGACGAGGTTGAATTGGCAGGCGGATATAGAGCAAAATGTGATGAAAATGAATTTGAATATGATCTAATCAAAAATGATCCAAATTCTACTTATAGTTCAAATGAAATTTATGAGGGAAGCAAAAAACTTTCAACTAATAGTTTATATACAATAAGGGTGCAAGCAACTTCAAAGGAAGCAAATATGCTTTATTCTGACTATTCATCAGCTATAAAAATTAAAGTATTAGAAAATCCTAACAATTCAGAAACGATTTCATATTCTTGGAGCAAAAAAAATGTTAACAATTTTAAAATAAGTTATACAAAAACAGAAAATTCTAGCGCCACTTTAATTCATTTAAGTGGTTCAAAAGAAATTTCAATAGTTAGTTATGAAAATTATTATAATATAAATTGCAATAATCTTAACATTTTGGGTGGAGATTATAATGTATTTTTAAAATCAATTGGAAATTCTAATCTTGTTGATGGTGAGTTCTATTGCTTGTCGTCCAAAGAAGTTAAAGTTAAAGGCTTTAAAAAATTAGAAGCGCCACAATTAGAAATTGAGGATGGCAGATTGATATGGGCTCCAGTTGAAAATGCCAATGCGTATTATTTATATTATTATAACATAACAGACGATGAACAGCTAGATTATAATCAATTTGTTGAGTATTATATTGAAATTTCAACTCCAACAAATCAAACCTACTTTGTTGTGCCTGAAAGTTTTGGTAGCAAAGAAAAAAATATAAAATATTATTTTGGAGTTAGAGCGGTTTATAATGTAGAAGAGGGTGAAGTTGCGCCAAGCTTTGTTTCTACCTTTTATAAAACAAAAGATGAAGAAAATAACATTTTACAAGAAATTACAAAATTAAAAGCTCCAGATGAAATATCATTGATTAATGGCAATTTGATTTGGAAAGCGAGCGGTCTTGATTACGATGTTGATATCGATTTTATAAATCAAACAATAACATTAAATGAAGGTTCAAATCCTTTTGTTTATAGTAATATAATCGAAGAACTGGCAGACAATTTGATTACATTTACCTTTGTAGACAATCAAAATATTATAAGAAAATATAATATTGAAGCTTTTAAGCTTTTCCGTCCAGCATTGGCTGATAGTGAATTGTTTAAGTTAATAGCCCCCTCTTTAGGACTTAAAGATGATTTTCAGTTCGGTTGGCCTAATACTTCATTTTTAACACATGAAATTGGCAATTTAACACCTGGCGCGCATTATTTGACTTTAAGTCAACAAGGCAATAGCAAAACATGGTTGACATCTATGAACAATACAGGCTTCGAAGTTTATATCCCTCATGCGCCAAAGATAAGCATTTCCAATTATATTCTATCTTGGGATGAAATTTTCTTGCCACAAAATAAAACTTATGGTGCTGAATTTAAATATTTAATAATTTCAGAAAATAATGTGGGAAAACGAACAGTTGTCTATCAAACAAATCAGCTTTTTGTAGATTTGCGTGAACTGGTCAATAACGGAAATCTAGCTTCTGGCAATCATAAACTCTTTGTTATGGTTGCTGGTGACAACTCATACTATTTAAATGGTTTTGTATCAAACTCATTGGATATTTTAGTTCTTCCTCAAATTAGCGCAAGTTTATTAGATGGAATACTAAATTGGGATACCGTTTCGCAAACAACAGGCTATAAATTAAAACTTTTAACATCAAATTCAAACTATAATATTGAAAAAGATTTTACTAATAATTCTTGGGATTTTGCTCAATTGCAAGAAAGTGATTCACTTGGGAATGTATTAACATATTCGCTAATTATGCAGGCAATTGGTAATGGAACAAATGTAATTTCTGGAAAGGAAACAGATTTAGGAAAAATAACAAAACTAAAGGCTCCTAATGCCAAGGTTTTGAATGGTATATTTGTATGGGATAATGTGATTGGAAATTGTGGTTATCAAGTTATTATTGGAACCCAAACTGAACCTATTGCTCAAAAATTGAATAGAGATAAAACCGAATTTGAATCACAAATTGAAGGATATAATAACTATAATTTTAGAACACTAGGATCAACTTTTGACAATTTATCTAGTTCCAGCACAAGTTACGCAATATCTAATTTGATGAGCAGTGGGATTGATGCTATTTTGCTTCCTTCAGTAGAAGATGCAAAAACATATGAAGGTAATTTGGTATGGAAAAATGTGAGTGATTATAGCAATGCTTCTGTGAATGGATATAAGCTTAGTTTTGATTCCTTAAACTATTATCCAGAATTATATTTAAATAATAGTAATTTTATTACCCTTAATGGTGAGCAATATGTTTTAACAGAATTAAATTCAAACTACAAAGCGGGAAATTATAAAATCTATATACAAGCCTATTCAACATTAACACATATTCGCACAGAAGATGGAAAGGAATACAAATTGCTTTTAAGCAAAATCACTAATGCTTCAACAATTGAATTTTATAAACTCAAACAAGTTCAAAATATAAAAGTAGAAGATGGAATCATTTCTTGGGATGCAACTGACGAGAAGAGCAATAATTATAAAATAAGTTTTATAAGAGATGGCGAAGAATATGCTTTTATGGTAAAAAATAATATTTTTGATTCGGCATTGTTAAATCAAGAAGACTTGTTAATTTATAATAACATTGTTGCAGATAGAGTATACGACATTAAAATTCAAACCATAGGCGACAATTTTGGAATTCTAAATTCAGATTTTAGTTTGGATAGTGGCTATGAAAAGCTTTCTGAAATTGGTGATGTTGTTTATTTAGAAGGTGATGAAGAAGGTTTTGTTATTCGATGGAAATTATTTAATTATATTAAAGAAATAACAGACTATAATTATGTAGTTAGATATAGCAATATGAATGGTGAAACATATATTTTAGACACAAGAAATTTGAACATCAAAAAGGGCTTTGATGGAGAAGAAGATTGCTATTATGCAGAAATTGATGGTAGTGCTCTTTTGACACCAAATTCTAATCTTTTAAGCTACACAATAACCGTGATTCCTATAACAAAAAACAAGATTATTTCTTCAAATCCTAGTGAACTGAGAACGGTTTCACCACCTATGTCAATTACTAGTGGATTAGAATATAGTGAAAGACAAAGAGAAATTTCTTGGACTTATGATTCAGAAGGAAGCGATGTAATCTTTAGAATTGTTGACGAACTTGTTAGTCTTGATGAAAACAAAAACATCGTGGTTCTTGAAAAAAACACATATTTATCAAAACAAACCAGTTTTTATCCAAAAGAAATTGGACTTCATAGAATTAGTATATGCGTTGTGCTTTCTGGCGGAAATGTTGCATCATCTTATGTCTATTTCAACAATGAGGAGATAAAGGAAGGTTTGGTTCGCGATGAAAGTTTTGTATTAGATTACAATGGTATGGAAATACCTTTCACGCTTATAAATAATAATCTATTCACCTCTGGTGATGGCTCAAAACAAAATCCTTATCTTTTAACTTCAGAAAGTGATTTTGCAAATATAAATTATAGACAATCAAAACCATCTTATTTTGGTGGGGAAGAAGTTTTCTATTTTTCACTTGGCCAAAACTTATTTGTTTCCGAAACAATTACTCAGTTTGAAAATATATTCAATGGAAATAATTATGAAATTTATTATACTTTAACAAACAGTTCTAATTCTTCAGTTGCCCTATTTAATACATTGGGAGTGAAAGGTAGAATTGAAAATTTAAAAATAAATGCTAACATAACGCAAAATAATATTTCTTCTATCACAAGTTTGTATGTTTCTGCATTGTGCGTTTACAATTATGGAACAATAGAAAATTGTACAGTAAATGCTTTTAGCTACACTTCCTCTCTTAATAAAAGTATTGATTTCTATTTTGGTGCACTTGCATGCAACAACTATGGTATTGTTAGCAAATCGTTCAACAAGGCAATTATAAACTTGGATGGAATAAAAACACAGCATGAAATTAGAAATTCAAATTTGTATGTAGGCGGTATAGTATACAACAACACAGTTTCTCCATCGTCTTCAAGAACTTATGGAAAGGTATTACAATGTGGCAATGAAGGCAATATTAGAATATATGCTAAAACATTTGTTGTTGGTGGTGTTGTGGCTTCTGCTCATGTTAATTCTAGCATTGAAGAATGTTATAATAAGGGAAATATTGAAGGATTTGTTACAACTACAGGAAATGCTATAAGCTATGTTGGAGGATTGGTTGGACACAATCAAGGCATAATCAAAAATTCTTATTCAAATGCACAAAATATTATTATTGATTTAAATTCTCAAACAAGAACTTTGTATGTTGGTGGCTTGGTAGGTTATGCTTCTAATCAAAATGGAATTGTAATTAATAATTGCTATAGTTCAACAAATAATATACAAACATTAAATTCAGAACGAGGCACCGCATTTATAGGTTTACTTGTTGGTTATTCAAATGCTCAAGACACCACCAAGCAAACAACTTCGTATTATGTGCAAGTTTCTGGAATGGTTGTTATTAACAATGGTCCAAGCGGATTTTCAGCAAATAGTTTTTCAAATAGTGTTGATTTACTTGTAAGCTTAAATGCAACTGATTATGTTTATGCTGAGGGAAGTGAATATCCAATTTTGCAATGGGAAAAAGAATTGTAGAATAATTTAAATAAAACTCTTGAAAAATTCAAGAGTTTTTTTTAAAAAAATGACAGTGCTTTGTTTTTTGTCTATTTATTAGCAGAATAAATTTATTATAAGTCCCAAAATTGCGCCTATCAAATATAAAAACAATGTAATCAACAAGTTTTCTTTGATATTTTTGTTTTTTCTAAATAAGACCAAAATTCCAACTCCAGAACCAGCAGAAAGTCCACCTATTAATGAACCAAAAAATAATAGATTGTTAAGATAAAGTTCAACTAAAAAAATTGAGGATGCACAATTTGGTATTAGACCAATAAGTGGTGCTATCAAAGCCTGAACAAATTTATTAGATGAAATTGTAAATGATTCAATTGGAACAAGTAACAACAAAGCATTTATTAAAAAAGTTGCAACAAAAACAAACAAGGAAATTTGTAATGTTTGAATAATGGTTTCTTTTAAAATATTACACTCACAATGTTTTTCGACAAAATGAGAATTAATATTTTTATTTATTTTTTTATAACTTTTAGTTATTAAGTCTATGATATACCCAATGATCACTGCAACTACAAACTTTATGGCAATAAAAATAAGCAAATTTAAAATAAAGTTAGGATATGCTATCATTATCACTATTGCCTCGTCGGATGTTGCAATAAAAACTGCAAATAATGTTCCAATAGTAATTGCTCGTTTGGAATAAAGGTCTGCCATTGCACTAGAAAATCCACATTGTGGGAAAATTCCAAGTGCCCCACCAATAAGAGGCCCAAATTTTTTTGCCTTTATAACTTTGGAATGAAAATTGTCACTGTGCGAAACAAATTCAATTATTAAATACACCAAAAACAAAATAGGAATTATATTTAAAGTGTCTAATAATGCATCTAGTAGTGCATCCCACATTTTTTTCTCCTTTTAATTGATTGTTAAGTGTTAAATTCAAATTAATTATCTCTTTTGATTTTTCAAATTAAAATATAAATTTAATAACTGTAAAACTTCTTGAAGATTATAGTCACATTTTTTTAAAAAAGCAAGTGTTTTTTTTCAAAATTCTTTTATAAAGTTTAACAATAAATGATTTAAAATGAAAATCTATGGAATACTAATTTTGAGCAAAAATGTCGAAATTTGTTCAAAAAATTTATAATTGTTCTTTCTTTTTCATATTTTTTATGATAAAATGTTGTTGATTAAAAGGAGAGGTATATGTTTAAGAATTATAAAGAAGAAACTCTTAATAGTCTTGGTATTTATGAACTTAGAGAACTTGCTAGAAAAGTTGGTGTGGCTTCTCCTACAACAAAAAAGAGGGAAGAATTAGAACATGAAATATTAGAGATAAATAAAGGCAACTTAAATCCTGTAAAGTCTTCAAATAGAGGCAGACCACCAAAAACTATTTCTAATGTTGAAAAATATTTAGATATTTTTGTTCCTAAAGAATTTATTGAAACATCTTTAAAAACAAAATCTGACGAAAAGCTTTTTGCATCGTTAAAATTTAATAAAAAAACCGAGCTTGATAAAACTTTACATTTTTTTAAAGGTTATTTAAGAAAAACCATTTCTGGTTATTTTTATTTTAGAGATCTCGAGAATTTTGATTGTGTTGTATCTGTGCCCGATTTAATGATAAATGAATATAAGCTTTTGGAGGGAGATTTACTTGGCGGATCGGCAAGAAAAATGACCTCAATGGACTATTTTTTGCTAACCGAACTTAAATTTGTAAATTATAAAGCCCCACAAAAAGAAAGAAGTTTGTTTGATGTTGACCAATTGGTTTTAGATGAAATTCCTTTAGTATCGAATCTTAATTTCAATTTTGGTTCAAAAATATTATATATTGATGAAAATTTCAAACAAGGGCTTTTAAAACTGAAAAATTCAACCCTTTCTTTACAGAGTAATTATAAGCTAATTTTTCTTTGTGTAAATATTTCCATTTATAATAAATTGTCTTTAACAAAAGATTTTAATGGTGAGTTTTTATGTTCTTATATGAATGACCATCCTCAAAATCATTATGAAACCATCACAAATGCTATTAATCATGTTGAATTGCTAATGCGAGAAGGTGAGAAAGTGGCTTTAGTTATTTTTGATTTAATGGGATTGCTGAAATCTATTGAAGATTTTTTTTCACTAGAAAATAATAAAACAGGTTTTCAAGAAAATTTTGAAGCTGAAAGACTTGTAAAAAAACTTTTTAATCTTGCAAGAGTTTTGGCAAATGGTGGCGGATGCACAGTTTTCGCAAATTGTTTAAAAATTGAAAAAGAGCAAGATTTTTATAAAAAAACCTTAATAAAGGATGCTGATTTTATAATTGAAACATAATGAAACAAATTTAGTTTGATTAATTTATTAACTAAAAACATCAAACCTAAGTTGGAATTGATTTAAAAGTCTAGAATTTTATTAGCTTTAATAAGATTTATTCAAATTTTAAAAAATCATTGACAGGAAGAGTGAAACAAATTCCTTGTGCATTTTTGTTTTGTAATATGGCTTTTTTAATTTCTGTCATTGTCTTTTTATATCTTGAATTATTAGATAATATTAAAACAACTTCTTTTTCCTCAAACAATAATCTTAGAATTGAAATAATCAATGAAATTATAACCGAGGTTGAAATGGCAATTAATATATATTTCGATTTAATTATTCCGTTTGTTACCTCTTCAATTTGTTTTAATAATATTAAAATGGCTGGTTCTGTAAAAACTAAAATGGCTCCAAATGCAACAGCCAATACAAACAAAAGATAAGTGGGAGAATTGGTGCCTAAATATAAACCCATTGGAGAAAAACCATATGAAACACCAGTTAAAAACATTGTTAGCCCACAACCGCAAATTAAAAAACTTAAAAGAATTTTAATTACATATTTTTTTGGAAATTTAAAACAGCTAATTTGCATTATAATAAATATAATTAAAATTGGTAATAAAGAAATTGAAACTTCTATAATATTTTCAATTAAAAGTGAAAAAAAACTTTGGTTAGAAATTGTATAAACAACCGATGAAACTGGAAAAAAAAGAGAAAGAATTTCAAGTGCCAAAATTGAACCAGCAGAAGAGACGGCTACAACGCCAAAACAATCTTCTTTTTTATTATTGTTCCTAATAGAACAAAGACCAATAGTAAGTGCTAACAAAAAAGGTACTGTAATTGGACCAGTGGTCATTCCAGATGAGTCAAATGCTAAGACCAGAAATTCATTTGGAATAAAAAATGCAAATATGAAAATAAGTGCATATAAACACATGAGCAAATATTTTAATGGAAAGTTTTTTAAAAATTCGAAGATAAGCAATCATTGTAAAAAGTCCTACTCCCAAACCAATTATGCTCATAAATAAAATTTTTGGAATTCTATTTACCGCACAAACAATGCCTGCAAGAATTTGTATGTCGGGTTCAGCAAGGGTGGCAAAAAATCCAAAAAGTGCACCAAAAAGTAAAATTATCCAGGTTCTTTTAAATTTTATTAGAGCAGAGCCAGAATGTTTTCCAATTTTTACAATAGAATGATCTGCTCCAGTAATAAATAATAATTGACCTATTAAAACAATTAAGGCGCTAAGCAAAAAGTCAATAAAAATATCGCTATCGAAATCAACTATTCCACATATAAAAAACCAGTCCAACAATTGCAATTAGACTCAAAATTGGAGCCAAAAGTTCTTTTAAATTTTTTAACATTAGTATAAGTTTAATTAAAATTGTAAAAATAATTAACTTTTTTGCATTTTTTTGAAAAAAATATGTCTTTTTTTAATATTTTTTTAAAACAACAAAAAAAAGATAATGCCACAAAATAAGGACTTATCTTTTTTATTTGCCATGTACAAAGGTACGAACTTTATATATTATTTTTTATCCTTAAGTCGGAGTTTAAAAAATTAAAAACTTTGGAATTTCTTTTATTAATTAATCTTGAAAAAATTCTTTCTCCATATCTTTCGTAAAATTCATCTAATGTAAAATTTGTATTATAAATAATGGGTTTATTTTCCATTATGCGTTGATTAAATATTAAATATAAATAATTTTCATTAACATTGTTATAAATTGGTTCTGTTCCCATATCATCTATTATTAGAACATCACAATCTAAATATTGTTGCAAAAGTTCGTTTTTTGTATTATCAAATGTGGTATGATATTCAAGTAGGTTTAAAATCATTTTAAATGCCGTAGTAAAATAAACATACTTTCCTTTTTTTATAAGTTTATCTGCTATGCACTCCATCAAAAAAGTTTTCCCACTTCCTGCACCACCAAATAGACCGATATTTTTTAGATATGAAGTTTCAAATTCATCACACCACTTTTCCATTTTTTGATAGGTTTTTTTCATCAATTCACTATTGTCAAAAATTTCAAAGTTTGAATCATCAAAACAATGCAACTTTTTTTTTAAGCCACTTTTTTCAAACAATGTTTTGCTAATTTCCCTTTTTAAGCATGAACAAATTTTTCCATTAACATATCCAGTATCTTTGCATTTTTGGCAAAAATATTTTATTTCCAAACCATCTTTTGGTAAGCCAAGTTGTTCTAATCTATCAAGCAACTTATGTTCAAGGTCATTTAATTTATATCTATTTGAAGGCAAGTTGTCCGCTTCGCATTTTGCCACCTCTATTATCAAACTTTTTTTTTCATAATAAAGATTTTTAAATATTTCATCCTCTAAGGCTTTTTGTAAATTAGCACTTGCAATTTCTTGATTTTGTTTTTTTCTTTTTTTAATTTTTTCTAAGGCAATTTTTTCTATTTTCATTTTACACCTCAAACTCTTCAAGTGAGTCAAATAGGGCATTTAATTCTTCCTTGCTATAACTTCTACCTTTGCTTGAATGGCTAGGTTTGTTTGAAACTTGTGAAGTGGTTGGAGTTTGTAGTTTTGCCTTTTCCACTGTATCCACATTATTTTCATGAAATGTTGATAAAATTTTATTAAGATATTGCATGGGTTGAATTTTATCTTTTGCCAGATTTACTGCATAATCAAAAACCTCTTGCGGAATTTTCCAAGTTTCGGTCCAAGTTTGGAAAAAGTTTCTGTCCCAAGAATTTACATTTCTATTTAATCCAAGTTTTTCAAGAAGATTTTTTATTGTTTTATCATACTGAGCTATGTCATCGATATAACCCAAAATACTATCCATGCTTACAAGCCCTAATTTATATAATTTGTTTATGGTTTTGTTCATGCCATCAAGGGTTCGTATTGATTTTTTAAAGCAAAAGTTTCCAATGAGTGTGAGTGTGTCACAAGAATAACCCAAATTGTTCCAATTAGAAATGTAGGTTTCAATAACTGGCTCAAGATTTTCATAATATAAGCCAAGAGAGGTTACAACACTTTTTGCAGTGTCAAAAAGCTGACTCATTTGCTCTTCAAAGGCGGAAATTTCTTTTACACTTAAAAGTTTCATTTCATAATATTTAGTCAACTTTGAATTTAATTTATCATAACCCAATGTCTTGTTTTTTTTCAAATTTTTTGCGACATATAAAATTACATCGTCTTCAAAGCCAAAAACATCTGTCCATTTTTGATACATTTCTCGTTCATCAATTGTAAGTTGTCTTTTAATTGAAAATATTTTATTAAGTTGTTGAAGAGAAGTGTCAAAAAGTTCAAACATTCTAAGTTTTTCTTCAACTTTTTCTGTCGTTGTAATATTTTCTTGCGCCCAATTTTTAGCAACAGTAACTATATAGCTATAACCAATATTGTTACCTTTTAAATTTATGCAGTATTTAATTATCATTAAAAGAGCTTCTGGTTGAAACTTTTCTCTTTCGATAAGATCATAATATTGAGCATATTCATTAACAGTTATCATTCTTCCGGTAATTATTTCTTGGACTTGTGCGGTGAAAGCCTCAAATTTTTCTGGTTTATACTTTTTTACATTGGTAAACAAATTTTTAAGTGGAAGATATCTCACTTCAAATGGTGAAGTTTCTATAACTTTAACAAGTCCTTGTTCCTGCCAATAATAAAAAGCTGTTAAAATTTCATCTTCAGTCATTGATAAAATTCTTGAAAAAGCTTCAAGTTCATTGTCAAAGCTGTCGGAATTGTTGCATTTGAAAAGTCCATATAAATAAACTTTGACAAAGTTTTCAGGAGCATATGGCATAAACTCACTCAAAAACAAGTTGTCTACTGTTGTTTTGTCAGAAGCAATCATTTGTGTTGAAAATTTGCAAAAACTCATTTAATCTTCCTTTGGCAACAATTTTAACATATAGCTTTTAAGAATGTCAATGTAAAGAGTTTGTCTGACCTGCCTTTTAAATTTTTGCTTCTTTTTCTTTTGCTTTTGCCATAAGATATATAAAAAAATGTGAGGTATTATGAAAAAATTTTTACTAATATTTCTAAGCTTTATTTTTTGTTTGTCGTTTGTAGGTTGTAAGAATAACAAACCAAATGCAACAATTAGCACATATTTACTCGATTTAACATATGAACATGAAAACAAGTGTCTGATAGGAGAAGAAAATTTAACTTATGTAAACAACTACAACGACCCTTTAAATGAGTTGTGCTTCCATTTATATGCCAATGCTTTTAGAGAGGGCTCAAAGCAAAATGTGGTTTCTCTTTCAAATTATACTCAAGCATATCCAAATGGAACTAGTTATGGACATATTGAAATCGAAAATGTTTTGTTAAATGATAAAAACTGGGAATATGAAATATGTGGAATTGACGAAAATATTTTAAAAATATCTTTTGATCAACCTCTTTATCCAAATTCAACTTGTAATGTTAAAATTTCATTTAAGGTTTTTTTGCCAAACATTAATCATAGATTTGGGTATGGTGAAAATACAGTTAATTTTGGAAATTTTTATCCGATTGCATGTGTATTTGAAAATGGCGAATTTATGACAAAACCATATTCAAGTAATGGCGATCCATTCTATTCACAAATGTCAAACTATGAAGTGACAATAAAGTATGCTGAACAACTTATATTAGCAAGTACTGGCGAGGTGCTTTCAGAAGAAAAAGAAGAAGGCTTTAAAAAAACAAAAATTTTAGCTAAAAATGTAAGAGATTTTGCAATGGTTTTAAGCGAAAAGTTTGAGGTTTTAACAAAGCAGGTTGGCAATACAAAAGTTATGTATTACTATTATTCCGACAAACAAAGCCAAGATTCTCTTGAAACTTCATGCTGTGCCCTTCAAACATTTACTGAACTGATTGGAGAATATCCTTATTCAACTCTTTCTGTTGTTGAAGCAAATTTTGTTCATGGTGGCATGGAATATCCAAATTTGGTTTACATTTCAGATAATCTTCCATCATACGAGGATTATACAAATGTTATAGTTCATGAAATTGCCCATCAGTGGTGGTACAATTTAGTTGGAAGTAATGCCTTTAATAATGGTTGGCAAGATGAGGGCCTTACAGACTATACAACAGCAATGTTTTATGAAAAAAATCCATCTTATAATGTTGACAAAGATAAAATAATACACAATGGAATAAAAAGTTATGCTTTTTTTGTTGACATTTACACATCAGTTTATAAAGAACTTGACACTAGCATGACAAGAGCTTTAGATGAATATAATACCGAGCCAGAATATGTTTATATGGCTTATGTTAAATCCATGCTTATGTTTGATTCTCTTCGCTCCCTTATTGGTGATAAAAATTTTTTCAGTGGTTTGAAACTATATTTTGAAACCTACAAGTTCAAAGAAGCGAGTCCAGAGCAAATGATTGCATGTTTTGAAAAGGCAAGTAAAAAAGAGCTTGAAAGCTTTTTTAAATCGTGGTTAGAGGGAAAAATTTTAATAGTTACCCCCTAATCAGACTGAAGAAAAGCTGCGCAATACTGCGTTTGCTGTAAAACGGTGTTAGAACAGTCATTTACGGAAGTAAACTCCTGCTCTAACACATTTTCCGAGCCTTGTCTTGCTTGCTTTTCTTCAGTCTGAGGAAAGGGGAAAAAGTGACAAGCTGCGCAATACTGCGTTTGCTGTAAAACGGTGTTAGAACAGTCATTTACGGAAGTAAACTCCTGCTCTAACACA
>CALWMK010000012.1 GCA_944381825.1 uncultured Clostridia bacterium | reverse complement strand
GCAAGCGACGGAGTCATTTGCAAGCAAAACTGATGTTAATTCAAACAGTGATGAAGAAAAAACTTTAGTTTTTGCTTGTTTTGTGTAAACAAAACTTAAATTTTGATGCAAGCAAAATTTAACATCACATAGTTTATATTAAAAAATTTTTATTTCAGTCAGACAAATATTTTATCATTTCCAAAGCATCATGATGATTTGGATAGTAATTTTTTCTAATCTTTAAAACTTCAAAGCCAAATTTTTTATAAAGATTAATGGCAGGAAAATTATCGACTTCAACTTCTAAAAACATTCGAGATATGCTTTTATTTTTTGCAACTTCAAATGCCGTTTGCATTAGCATTTTTGCAACATTTTGTCTTTTAAAAGCACTTTTAGTTGCAAGATTTAAAATTGTCATTTCTTCATCATTAAAGCAAAGGTTAACAAAACCTACAACTTGATTATTTTTTATTCCCACAAAAGCATCTTTGAATTTATTATCTTGCAATTCTTTAATAAAAAGATTTTTGCTCCAAGAATTTTCTTTAAATTCCTCTAGCGAAATAAGATAAACATCATCAATATGATTTTCATTCATTCTTTCTATTTGCATTAAAATTTTCCTCTGCTTGAGAATTTCTTAAATATAACGGAGATAAATCCGAGCTTGTTTGCCCTTTTTGAATTTTCTCCAGAACAAGTTCAAGCATTTTAGAACCATCTAGTTCAACATAATCGTCCACTATATTTAGTCCTTCTTCCAAAAGTCCTACAATTTTTTTATCAATCATTCCGATATCATAACATAAAAAGGGTTCTTCTCCGCTATAGGCAACATAGTATTTCCCACTTAATGCATTCATGACAAAAGCCAACTTTTCATCACTTTCATAACATCTTTCCATAAGTTCTAAAGTGGTAAAACCAACCGCTTTTAATCTTTTATTGGCAGTCAAAAAACCCTTTAAAATTGCTAGTGAAAGTCTTATACCAGTAAAAGAACCAGGTCCAATTGAAACCCCTACATAGTCAAGGTCAAGGACACTGAGATTTTGTTGTTCAAGCAAATTTTCTATTTCAACTAGCAAACTTTCACTATGTTTAGCTTGCGTTTCCAATCTTTTAATCAAGATTTGTTCCCCATTTAAAAGTGCCAAATCTGCATTTTGAGTTGTTGTGTTAAAAACTAAAACTTTCATTTAATTTCCTCCACAGAAATTTTTCTTTCATTTTCCCCTAGTTTGGTAAAGGAAATTTTCAAATATTCTTTAGGTAATATTTCTATTGCATTTTCTGCCCATTCAACAAGAGTTATTCCATCTAAAGTTTCTTTTGCAAAATATCTTTCAAAGCCCGCTTCAAAAGCCTCGTCAGAATTTTCCAAACGATACATATCAAAATGATAAACTTTTATATTATCTAATTCATACTCATTCAAAAGAGTAAAAGTTGGACTTGTAACATTTTCAATTATGCCTAATGCTTTAATGAAATACTTTGCAAAGGTAGTTTTGCCAGACCCCAAATCACCACAAAGTGAAATAACCTCTGGTGCTTTAATTGTCTTGGCAATTGTTTGCGCAATCAAATTTGTTTGGTCGACATTTTGACTTATAATTTCTATTTTCATCACTCTACCTCCAAACATGCAAGCAAATTTTCACCAACTTCAAAAATCTCAGTCTCTTTCTCGAAATACACCTCAAAAACAGGCTCATTAAACTCAATTCTTTCTCCAAGTCTTTTTAAAATTTTAAAGCCCAAATAACCATCTACACTTTTCATTTTATGATCAAAATTGCCCAAGCCCTCACAATCAATGTTGGTTAAAATTCCCTCATTTTTTGCAAAAATTGCCTCGTGCCAAATATCATAATTAAATGAAAAAAGGCTTTCATCTCCACCTTGCATTAAAATTATTTCCTTTAATTTGTCCAACACTTTCCCATTTTTCACCAATTCGTAACAATGTTTTTTAAATTGATGTTTTTCATTATGCTTACATGCAACTTTTGCCACTATTTCAATACTGTGCATCAAAAGAGGAGATTTTTCAGCTTTTTTCAAAGTTTGAATCACCTCTAAAACCTCCATAAAATCACCAACATATTTTCCTAAAGGTTGATTCATGTCGCCATAAATCAAGCTGACATTTTTTCCATAGCATTCTCCAAGATATTTCATAAGTCTTCCAAGCTTTTTTGCTTCTTGCTTTGTTTTTAAAAGAGCCCCATTGCCAAATTTTATATCAAGTACAATATTTTGAGCCCCACATGCTATTTTTTTAGACATTATAGATGTTGCAATAAGGGGAATGCTCATAACTGCATCTATTTCATTTCTAAGTGCATAAATTTTTTTATCTGCAATGGCTAATTCCTCACTTTGTGTCACAAAGCAACCACCACATTTTTTAGCAATTTCAATGGCTTGAGAAAAACTTAATTCATTTTTTAAATTTTTAAAAACTTTAATTTTATCTGCCGTTCCACCTGTATGAGCCAAAGCACCGCCACTCATTTTTAAACATGTGTAACCAAGTAGTGCAAAGAGTGGTACAACAATTAAACTAGTGGAATCACTGACCCCACCTGTTGAATGTTTGTCGACGGTGTTTTCAAGACATGATAAATCTAAATTTTTACTTTGAGCAATCATTGAATCACAAAAATAGTAGCTTTCCTTTTTACAAAGTGAATTTTGATAAATTGCCACCAAAAATCTGCCCATCGCCTCTTTGTTGATGCCACCATTTACAAAACCATCAATCATAAAATTAATTTGCTTTGAATTAAGTTTTTTTCCTTGTTCTTTTAAGGAAATAATTTCATTAAAATCCATGATAAAATCATATCATAGTAAAATTTATAAGTCAAAGATAAAAACATCAAATTGACAACATGCAAACATGAAACTAGTAGTCAAGACTTCAAATTATACATAAAAATTACATTTATTATTGTTTATAATTTTTTTGTCCAATTAAAGTTGGTTTAACTGGCAGATATAATGAAGTTACAATAGAATAAAAGATTGTTAAGTCTGTTTATGGCAAACAAAACTTTGATAACTATATAATTAAAAACTTTACTCAAAAAGATATTTTATATGCAGGCAATAAAAAAATTCGCGATTTGAATTGAAATTCAAACAATTAGTTCTGGAAGGGTCCGATACCCACCAAAACTAACCCCAGCGAACTTTTATACTTAATATTAATACTCAACTAAACCAAAAAAATCAACCATGAATGCACAGTTTAAAAAAGCAATTAAAAGACTTTTCAACATGGGCACAATAGCTGAAAATAGAATTTTAATTGTGGAAACTACAAATAGAAATTCGCTGGAGCTGTCATAGTCAGGCATTGGAACTCAATTTTGTAGTATTACAAGTTAAGATTGTAAAATTTCTTTCAATTAAAAAAATCTTCTTCTTACTTTCATTAAATTAAACCATATTGAATTTTTTAACATAAAATGTTATGACCATATTTGGTTAAAACTAAAGAAAAAGGAGAAAAAATATGTGTACTTACGAATTTTATAATCCGTTCCATAGAAATTGTAATTGCGGACAAAATTTTAAATCATCTTGCAATTCACCTTGTCAAGGCAATCCTTGTAATTCATGGCAGACATGTCCACCATGTCAAAGCCCTTGCCAACCTTGTATTGAACCATTTCCACCACAACCACCCTTTTGTCCACCTGATTTTAGACCGATACAGCCACCTCCAGTTTTTCCACCAATTCCCAACAAAAACTGTTGTAATGAACTAATTTGGCTTTTGATTGGAATGAAATTGGCTAAAAACAATTGTTTTTAAAATATTTTAAAAAATGCACTTTTTAATATGAAGTCAAAAACAGTAATTTAGAAATCTAAATTACTGTTTTTTGCATTAATTTAATTTTTTTTGAGCAAACTAAAAGATATAAAAAATAATTTGTTAGAATTATAAAATTAATAACAATTAAATTAATCGAATATATTAAAAGACATAAATAATTGTTTTTCTCAATCTATTTGTTTGGATTCAGTAAAATTTAATTCTTTTAATTCTGGCAAAACAAAAAGCCCATTGTGTCTAATTAAAACATCATCGAAATAAATATCTCCTCCACCATATTCGCTTGTCTGACAACAAACCATATCCCAATGAATGCTAGATTGATTAGTGTTATCAGCATCTTCATAACATCTTCCAGGTGTCAAATGAAAGGAGCCAAACATTTTTTCATCAAAAAGTATATCAAGCATAGGTTTTTTAATATAAGGGTTTACTCCAAGTGAAAATTCTCCAAAATATCTGGCGCCTTCGTCAGTATCTAAAATATAATTTAATCCAGCAGTATTTGAACTAGTTGCTTCAATAATTTTACCATTTTTCACTTTTAATTTGATATTTTCAAATTTTTTTCCATCATAAATGCTTGGAATTGTATACGCAATCTCTCCATTTACACTATTTTTAATAGGTGCTGTATAGACTTCACCATCTGGAATATTACATTTACCAGCACATTTTATTGCAGGCATATTTTTAATAGAAAATGTGAGGTCAGTACCATTTCCAACTATATGAACAATATCAGTTTTTTCCATTAAATTTTTAAGTTTATCCATAGATTTGTCTAGCTTTTCATAGTCAAGATTGCAAACCAAATAAAAATATTCCTTAAAGGCTAATGTACTCAAATTTGCCTCTTGAGCAAGGGCACTTGTTGGATAATTTAATATCACCCATTTGGTGTTATTAACTCTTTCTTCAAGAACTTCGTCTTGATAACACTTTGTGTAAATTTTTAAATTTTCTTGATTTACATCGCATAACTCATATTTATTATTTATTCCTCTAATTGAAATGTATGCGTCCATATCCTTCATTATTGGCAACATATATTTTTTTAGTGTAACAGCATATTCTTCATTCATATTTTGCAGCATTTGTCTTTTCAGTTCAGCTGATTTTTTTATAACAAATGGATATGCTCCAACCTTATAAATTTCATTTAACAAAATTTGGAGAAAATTATCTGGAACATCACTTACTTCCACCATAACTTTTTCACCACTTTTTAACGAACACGAATAATTGACTAATATTCTTGCCAACCTTCTCTCTTGTTCCATAATAACCTCCTAAAACACATCTCCCACTCTTTTTATTATGTCCAACTTTAAAGATAAATATATTATATAAAAAACATCTAAAATTATTAAAGTTAGGAAAAGCAACCCCAAAACAAAACCAATTTTATTAAAAGCAATAAGAAAACTCATACTAAAAATCAAAGCAATTAAAATTATGGAAAAAATAGAGAACTTTAAAACCTCTTTTTTTAAGCCTTTTTTTTGTGGGATTGCTTTGGGAAGCTGGTCAATACTCGCATAGGATATTTCAAAGCCAACAAATCTGTTGATTTTGGTAAATAAAATAGCATTAGTTTTTTTCATAACGGAAAAAGCTATATTGCCAAAATAAATAAGACCTATATCACCTTCATACATTTTAAAATTAAAAATAGAATAGATTAATTTATTTAGTAATTTTTTATTAAATTCAATTAACTTATTTGATTTTTTGTTATGCTTAAACATAACAACTTGAGCTCCACTTTCTGCCATTTCAAGCAAAAAATCAGACATTACAGTTGAATATTGAAAATAATCTCTACAAAGCATCAAAGAACTTCCATCACATTGTAATATTGCTTGTGAAATCATGTGATTTTCATCATCAGTATCAAACTGCAAAACTTTAATTTTTTCGCTTTTTAAATCTAAAATTTCATTTAAATCTGGATTTTGATTATAGACTGCAAAAATAATTTGAAAATCGCTATGTTTTTTATTTAAAATTTCAACAACTTTTTTCCAAATTAATCTTTTTTTAATAACACTAAAAATGTAACTGACCATATTATCTCCCTACATTTTTTTAAGCCTAGAGGCATAAATACCCCCTTCAAAGTCTGTTGTCAAAAATTCTTTTATAATGCTAATTGCTTTAAGCTTATTCATAAATCTTCCAGGTAATATTAAAACATTGGCATTGTCATGTCTTCTTGCAAGGGAAGCAAATTTAACATTTGTGCAAAGTGCCGCTCTAATTTTTGGATTTCTATTCGCCGCCATACTCATGCCAATTCCAGTTCCACAAATATAAATACCTACATTTTGCGGACTTTCAAGAACTTTAGCATTTCCTGCTTTTGCAAAATCTGGAAAATCACAACGTTCAGAAGAATAAGTTCCAACATCAATCGTAGTAATATTTTCATTATTAAAAAATTTTTTAATTTCCTCTTTTAAAGGATAACCAGCATGATCACATGCAAGAATTACCATAATTATCTCCTTGTTTTAATTTAGCATAAAGAACTAAAAAATAAAAATAATTTCAACTATCTTTTATTTTCAAAAAAAGTCATAAGCAGTCTAGCACATCTATCTTGTAAAATCCCCCCTTCAAAATCACAACTATGATTTAGACTACTGTTTTTAACTATTTCTTCAAATATCTTTTGATTATCATTTGTTGCTCCAAAATATACTTTTTTAACTCTAGCATTTATTATTGCACCAGCACACATAGGGCAAGGAACGCAAGTTACAAACATTTCACAATCTACAAGTCTCCAATCATTTAAAACCCGACAAGCTTTTTTTATAGCCAAAATTTCAGCATGCGATGTTGCATCTTTTGTTTTGTTGCGTTTATTATAAGCTTTTGCAATTATTTTTCCATTTAACACAATTATTGCACCTATTGGAATTTCTCCCAATTTATAAGCCTTTTGGGCCTGTTTTATAGCTTGTTGCATCATGTGTGTTTTCATGTTTTAATTATATAGAAAAAAAAATAAATTACAAACAAATAAACAAATAATTGGCATAAAACATTGAAAAATATATCGTTTTATGATAATATTTTAAAGTGGAAATAAAATCAGCAAAATTTTTAAAAAGTGTCATGCACAAATCTAATTTCTATGATGATGATGTCGTAGAAATTGCTTTTGTTGGAAGAAGCAATGCTGGTAAAAGTTCACTATTAAATAATCTCAGTCACAACTCATCGCTTGCAAAAACATCTAAAACTCCAGGAAGAACAAGAATGATAAATTATTTTTTAATAAATAATTCATTTAGATTTGTTGACCTCCCAGGTTATGGTTTCCACCAAGCAGGAAAAGTTATGGAAGAAAATTGGGCAAATTTAATGGAAGATTATCTTACCATGAGCAAAAACTTATCACTGGTTATTTTGCTTTTAGATATAAGACACGAACCATCAAAACTTGATTTAATTATGATAGATTTTCTATTTTCTAGGCAAATTCCTTTTATTGTGGTGGCAACAAAAACTGACAAAGTTGCAAAAAGCAAAATAAACAACTATCTAACATCTCTTTCAAAAAAAATTAAAATACCAGTTGGAAATATATTCCCGCATTCAATAATGGAAACCAAATCTAGAGAGAAAATTTTAAACTACATTGAAAATTTTTTAACAAAGGACAATTAACATGCGAGTTTGTAATCTTTCCTCTTCAAGCGAGGGGAATTGTACATATGTAGAAGAAAATGGTGTCAGAGTTTTAATTGACGCAGGTCTTTCATGCTTACAAATTGAAAACAAACTCAAAGAAATTGGCGTTTTACCAAACACTATAAATGCTATTTTTATAACACATGAGCATTATGACCACATAAAAGGAATAAATATTTTTGCTTCTAAATATAATGTTGATCTTTATGCAAATAAGCTTAATTGGGATATTTTAATTTCTAAATTTGATAAAGTAAAAGATTTTCACAAAAAACAAATAACCACAAGTTTGAACTTTAAAGGGCTTGAAATTTTAGCACAAGAAGTTCCCCACGATGCAGTTTATACCAATGCATATAGAATAAACTTTAAAAACAATTCAATGGCTATTGTAACCGATGTTGGAGCAATGAATGAAAATATTTTAAATTTTGCAAAGGGATGTCCTTTAATTTATTTAGAATCAAATCATGATTTGCAAATGTTAAAAGCAAATCCAAATTATAGCGCAAGTTTAAAACGAAGAATAACAAGTGATCATGGTCATCTTTCCAATATTCAAAGTGCAAAGGCAATGGAGTTTTTAATTCTTAATGGAACTCGCCAACTTGTTTTATCACATCTTAGCAAGCAAAACAACACTCCAATTCTTGCCTTTGACAATGCCGTTCATTACCTCGAAACAAAAGATATAATCGAGGGCAAACATGTCAAAATTGATGTTGCATCAACAAGAACTGGTCACATTTTTAAAATGGTTTAAATTTTTAAATCATTTTTTTGAAATTTTGAAAATTAAGCCACAATCAAATTTAAAATTAAATTTTTGTTTTATTTTATATGTCTTTTTTATTATCTCTTAATAGAGAATATTAAATTTTTAAGCAAAAAACATCAAATTTGTTTTAAATTTTTTATTTCTTAATATATACTAATAAAAATGGAGCTTAAAATATGCAAAAAGCACAAACAAATGCAAGACGATTTATAAATGCTTACAATCAGATTGATTATGCACTTAGAACACAATATAACTTTAAGCGAAGCATGAGTTTTTCCGACTTAATACGAAAATCGGTTCTGGTAAATCATGTTGTGAGAAAATATGAAGATGATTTAATTGATTATGGTCGTTTGAGAAATGCAATTGTGCATAGGAGCAATGATGAGTTTCTAATTGCAGAACCACACGATGAGGTTGTGGAAGCAATAGAAAGAATTTGTAAATTAATCACAACCCCTCCCAATGCACTTTCAACAATTTGTCACGATGATGTTCTAACAGTTGACGCAGAAGTAAATATCAAATCAGTTGTTAAATTAATGGCAAGCAGATCATTTAGCAATATCCCCGTTTACAAAGATGGCTCGCTTTTAGGTGTTGCAAATGGTCAAAAATTGTTAGAACAAATTGGAAAAGTTTTATTGGCAAATAAAAACATTGATGAGTTTTTAGAAAAAACAAAAATCCAATCAATCTTAAAAACAGACTCACCTTTTAAACAATATGAAGTTGTAAATGCTCATGCAACAATAGACGAAATTCTAGATCTTTTTTATCAAAATAGAAAACTTGTTGCTGTGTTAATAACAAAAAATGGCAGTATGCAAGAAGTCCCACTTGGAATCATAACAACCACAAATGTTGTTGAAATGAATGAAATTTTGGACAATTATTAAAATAATTTTAAGTTAATTTAAATCTATAGAAAAAAAGGTAATAAAACCATTACCTTTTTTTTATTTAAATGCAACCTTTTAGTTCATAAAACCAAGTTCCTAGGCACTTTGCAAGTAAAAAACAAGGAAGCCGAGTATGGCGAGTGAATGCAAATCAATCACAAAAGTTCGCCTTTACATGCTTCCATAGTTTTATTTGTTAGACAAATTTAAATAATTACTTGGGTCAACTTTAGTATCGTCTTTAAGCATTTCAAAGTGCAAATGTTTTTCTTCACTTCCTTCATTTGCAGCAGAGTCAGAAGCTTGTCCAATCTTTTGACCTTTTTCAACCTTGTCACCCTTTTTCACTTCTGTTTCCTTGTCAAGTGAAGAGTAAACAGTTTTGAAACCATCGGCATGAGTAATCTCAATTGTTGTTCCCATTAAATATGATTCTGTCACATCGCTAACAGTTCCACTTGCAACGGCAAATACCGACAAATCGCTAGAAGTAAAATCATATGATTTGTGAGCTTCCCATTGCTTCATAGTTTTGTTGTAAAGAAGTTCAGAATCAGAAAAAGCTTTTAAAACCGTCAAATCATTCATTGGCAATGTAAAAGAAATAGGCTCTGTTCCAACATCTATGATATTTTCGTCATCAGGTACATAATTTAATTTCGGTTGTCTAGTAGCCAAAATTAATGTAAGACCAATAGCGATAACTAATATACCAGCAATGAAATAGTAACCATACTTTTTAAAAAAAGAAATGAATTTGTTTTGTTTTTCCATTTTAACCTCCTGACATGATTATTGCCAGAATTAAAATGTTTAAACATTTTTTTAATAACTTCCCATTATTATAGGAACTCCAATTATAATCTTATCCTGCTTTTCGACAATTTGAATGTTTGCTTTTTTGCCATCAATACAAACACAATTATTAAAAAAATTTGAAAATCCATAACTAATTTTCATATCTTCAACCATTTCTGTTTTTATATATTGCATTTTTAATTTTGAAATTTCAAAGTCTTTGTTTAAAATAATTTTAAAACTTTTCACATTTAATAAATCATCATAAACCTTTTTTGAGCTTTTTAAATTTGTCGAAACAAAAAAACCATCCCCTGACGATAAAATAGAAGAAATAAAACTTGAATTTTTTAAAACTTTTTCACAATAAAACTCACAAATTCCTTCATTAGAAACAAAAATACTTAATTCATCTTTTTTGTGAAAATTAGTTGAAATCGCAATTAAAATTGCAATAAAAATTGCCACTACAATTTTTTTCATAATCAAATTATAGCCAAAACATTAAAAATTCATAAGCCCTGTACTTGCAATAATTGAAATTAGTGGAGGAGTATCATAAAGAAAAGGAATCAAATTTAAACTTATAAAACATCTATCAATATCAACAACTATATTTTTCCCAACTTGAATTGTTGAAATTTCATTTTGAACATTATTGCAAAGACAAAGTAATTGATTTTTTACCTCATTTAAGCGCTTATAGATTTTTTTGCTTGCATAGGCCCTTTTAACTTGTAAAAGTTTCACTTCTTTTGCACTTATTTTTAAATTTTGCAAGTTGTGCGCCAAGTTTTCAAAATCAGGCATAGTTATAACCTCTAGTCGCTTTTGCATTAAAAAATTGTTATAATTTTCAAACATAATTCTTTGACCAATCAAACATAAAGTTCCAAAATTACAATTTTTAATAGATTGTGATTTTTCTAGTAAAAATGCAAATGCCAAATTTCCACTTTCAAAAGCAGAAAAATCTTTTATAACAAATGCCAAATCAACTAAAATATCCATTAAAACAAACTTACTATCTTGTGTAAAAGAAGAAATATATTCTAGATTATCTTTAAATTTGCAAAGCACCAATTTTAATTCTGAAGCATCAAAAGGAATTGAAAAAAGCAGTCTATTACATTGCAATGTAAAATACATCTCCCAAAAGCTAGCAATTAAATTTCTTCCACAAACCATGCTATCTTCACTTGCAGAAGCAATAATAAGTTCATCAACAATTATTTTATATGCAAAATCACATTTAAAGCACTTTTTTAGATTGCCAAAATCCACATAGCTATATTTTGTAAAATACGCGATTGTAGATGGATTTGATGCAATAACAATTAATTTAGACCCTAAAATTTTAGCCACAATTTTACCAAGGTCGGTAATTCCCCCACCACCAAGTGTAACAATATAAGAAATATTTTTAAATTTTTTTACAATTTTTTCAACATCATACTTATCAAATTTACTTGAATGCATTAAAGTTTCATAATGACAACCCAAAGCCTCAAGTTCATTAATTACAAAAGCTCCATATTTTAAAAAAGCTGAATTACTTGAAATAAATAAAATATTGTTTAATTCTTCATCTTGAAGCAAAATATCTCTTAAACATGAAATTGCATTTTTTTTATAAATTATTCTATCATAATATTCATTATTATTTGCTGCTTTCATCCTTTTTCTCCTTCAAAACCATTTTATCAAAACAAAAAAAGCGAAAAGCAGTATTTTTTGTTTGTTTTTATGCTTTTTTGTGTATAAAAAAATTAAAAAAAATAAAAGATAATAATATGAAAAACATAAAAAAATATCTAATAATATCAATAATAATTTGTTTAATGTCAGTTTTTGCATTAAATTTCAAATTTAACATAAATATTTATGCAGAGGAGTGGGAGGAATATAAAGGTGATGTGCACCATCTTTTTACTCATTGCCTTCTTGCCTTTCCCGAAATAGCTTTTGATGAAAATAATAAAATGCGAAAACATTTTGCAAATGATTGCATAACAAAAGACGAATTTATACAAATCTTGGAAGCTTTATATGAAAACAATTATGCTTTAATAGACATAAATCAAACTTTTACTCTTGATAAAAATGGCAATGCGATTAAAAAAAAATTATGGGTTCCCAAGGGAAAAAAGCCTTTAATATTTTCATTTGACGATGTGGTATATGATCAAAAGAAAATGAGTTTAGGTATGGTCGATAAAATAATTTTAGATGAAAATGGATGTTTAGCAACCAGCACCATCATAAGAGGAAATGAAAATATATCAGACTCTAATGAATTTATTCCCATAATTGAGAGTTTTGTAAAAAAACATCCAGATTTTTCAATTGGTGGCGCAAAAGGTTTGATTTGCTTAACTGGCTATGATGGCATTTTAGGCTATCGTACTGGTGAAAAAAATACCACTACAAGATATAGCGAAATAGAAAAAGTAAAACCAATCATAAAAAAACTAAAACAAAATGGCTGGTCTTTTGCATGTCATTCTTTTGGACATTATCATATGAAAAAAATAAGCGACAAAGCATTTAGTAAAGAACTTAGACAATGGAATGAACAAGTTGTGCCCTTAATAGGTAAAACACAAATTTATGTTTATCCTTATGGTGAATGGGAAATTTTTAATGGCAACAATTTATGCAATAAGCATAAAATGCTCAAAGAAAATGGCTTTAAACTTTTTTGTGGTGTTGGCATGAAACAGTTTTATTCCTATCTTCCTTATTCAGCTGATGCAGATGAAAAGGTTCTATTCATGGATAGAACTTGTGTTGATGGATACACTTTAACTAATCAAAGACACAATCTTTTGCCCTATTTTGATTCATATAAAGTTGCTGACAAAAAATATAGAAAAATAAATATATAACCCTTTTTAATCACTGCGAGAAAAAACATATAAATTTAAAAGTACTTTTTTATCCAACAAAACTTCCATTTCACACCGCGATGCACTTGCAATCTTTTTAAGCATGCTTCCTTGTTTGCCAATAATGATAGACTTATGGTTTTTCCTTTGACAGGAAATTTCAGCATCAATTTCAATTATGTTTGGTTTTTCTTCGAACCTTTTTATTTCAATGAAAATACCATGAGGAATTTCATCTTGCAAAAATTTTAAACACTTTTCCCTTAAAAGCTCTTCACACATAAATCTTACAGATTGATTTGTATAGGTTTCTCTAGAAAAATCGAAATCTTCTTCATCGCAAAAAATTAAATTTTGTTTTAAAAGATTTAATAATTTGTCCAAGTTTACATCATTTTTGGCTGACAATGGCATGATTTCCAATATAGAATAAATTCTAGAAAATTTTTCAATTAAAGGATAAACCTTTTCAAAGCCTGCTATATCAATCTTGCTAAGTACTAAAATCAATTTATTTGTGTTTGCATAACTAGAAACGGTTTCATATTCTTCTTGGTCAAAGTTTTTATTTGAATCTATAACATATAAAATAAGGTCACACTCCTCTTTTGCAATTCTGACCTGTTTCATCATGTTTTTGTCCAATATATTTTTAGTTTTATGAATCCCTGGTGTGTCAACGAAAACTATTTGAAAGTCCGTTCCATTCAAAATGCCTAAAATATTTTCACGCGTTGTTTGTTTTTTCTCACTAATTATTGAAACTTTTTCACCAATAATAGCATTAACCAAAGTACTTTTACCTGCATTGGTTTTTCCTATTACTGCAACTATTAACTTTCCGCTCATCTTTTAACACCAAACTTTAAAAGAAATTTTTCACATAAAGCATTCATTTTATTTTCTTCTTCCTCAGACATATGATCAAAACCTAATATGTGCAAAAAACCATGTGTTGCCAAATAGCAAACCTCTCTTTTGATAGAATGTCCATATTGCTTAGCTTGACGAATTGCAACGCTTTCACAAATTACTATATCGCCCAATTCAACTAATTTAGTATTTGGCTCTTGTTCTTTTATAAAAATGGAATAATCTGGTTCTTGTCCTGGAATTAAGTTGAAAAATGGAAATGACAAAACATCGGTAATTTTGTCGACATTTCTATTTTCATTGTTTAGTTTTTGAATTGCACTTTCACTGACAAAACCAACATTGACATATAAATTTTTCCAATTTATTTTGCATTCTTTAATTGCATAATTAAAAATTTTTTTAATTTTATTTCTTAATAAAAATGATTTAATATTTAAAAAATTAACCTTCATACAACTAATCTATCCGTTTAATAATTTCTACAACATATTCAACAACATATTGCCCGTTTATTTTGTTTACATTGAAATACTCATTTTTTATTATGTCACATTTATCTAAATAAAGCAAAGCCTTTTGTTTAATCTCTTCAAAAATTTTTTCTTTATTTTCTTCAAATTTTTCTTCTATCAAAATTGTTTCCATTTCATAGTATGTTATTTTCTGCCTATAAATTGGCAAAATGTTATTATTTGATATGCAAATAGTATCAATTTTTAATTCATAACTAGGGAAATCGCATTCATTATGAAAATTTGTCAAGTTCAATCCCATAAAAATCAAATTTTCAACCACTTGTTCTTTGCCCGTTCTTCTACTAACTATTTTACTTTCCTTATGCTCTGTTTTAAATGTTTGCCATACTCTCGCCTCGATTTCTGCTATAGGCTTTACTGCACGTTTATTGTTTGATGAATCTAAAATATAAGGCTCAACTAAAATTTGACCAACTTTAACCATATCACCTACATTTACTTTTAATGTCCCTTGAACAAGTTTTATATTTGTAATTTGTCCATCAAATTTTGAAACAAGGGGTTGAAAATTATCTAAATTGTCCACCTCGTCATTTTGAACTTTTTCCTTTATGCTAATTACAAGAGTATTACCTTTGATTATTGCGCTAACTAAAGAAATATTTTCAATATTTTTGCTTAAAGTTTTTTCTAAAGAAGAAAGAGAAATATCCTTTTTTTTGCAAAAAGTGGTTACATTTTGATTAGATAATATTGAATATACCTCTTCTTGATTTATTTTTTCAAGTCCTACCACATCAATTTTTAAAATAAATCCTGATAAAATTATGCAAGCAATCAAACCACAAATAAAACCTGCAACTAAACCATATGAAGTTAAAAGATTTTTTAAAAAGCTAAAAATTCCAAACTCTTTCTTTTCAATAATTTCAAAACCGCATTCCTTAAGCTCTTTTTCTATTTTTTTTTGTTTTGAAATTTTACAAACAAAACTGGTGTGAGTATAACTCTTACGAGAAATATCAGAAAGATCATAATCTTTGCACAATTTGTTAAAATTTCGCTCTTGATTCACACCATTTATCACAAACTTGCAACCACTATTAAAAAGCATTATAGCACCTCGACTTTTGATATTTCGCCCGATATAGCAATTGTTTTTTGAGTCATTTCTGAAATTTTTAAATTTTTGCCCATAATACAAACTACACCTTTTTTAACCCTTAGTGTAACATTTTCGTCACTTAATTTTAATAATCCCTTATGCCCTTCTAAATATACTAAACTTGTTGAAACCATAACAAGATTAAATGCTGAAAATACACTTGGCTGTAATTTAAATTCTTTTTTTAAATCATCAAAAAAATTAAACATACCTTATTTTATGCCAAAGAAATTAACAAAATAACTGATAAAACAACTTATTATACTTTCAAAGTTTTTAAAATCTGAGATGTATAAAAATTTTTTTAAATTAGTATATTTTTAATTTTGTTTGGTAAAACTATGGACAGCAAGAATTTATGATCTTTTAATTCTAAGGGGGCAAAAATGGCTAACAAAGTTGCTATATGTGGAGTTGATACAAACAAGTTACCAAAGCTAAAAAATTATGAATTGGAAGATTTGATGAAAAGAGTAAAACAAGGAGACGAACTAGCAAGAGAAGAATTTGTCGTTGCAAATTTAAGATTGGTTCTTTCTGTGGTACAACGGTTTGCATCAAAAAAGGAAAAAGCTGATGACATGTTTCAAGTTGGTTGTGTTGGACTAATGAAGGCAATTGACAATTTTAATATTGATTTAGGTGTAAAATTTTCCACCTATGCAGTGCCTATGATAATTGGTGAAATTAGAAGATTTTTAAGAGATAATAATTCCATAAGAGTCAGCCGAAGTTTGAGAGATACTGCCTATCGTTCCCTACAAGCTAGAGAAAAATTGACACGAGAATATAAAAGAGAACCAAGCATTGAAGAAATTTCCAAAGAGGTTGGTCTAGATTATAAAAATGTTGCCTTTTCACTTGATGCAATTAGCGACACAATTTCTTTAAATCAACCTGTTTACAAAGATGGTTCTGAAACTGTTAGAATAATGGATCAAGTAAGTGATAATAAAAATAACGATGAAAATTTAATGGAGCAAATAGCTTTAAAAGATGCCATAATAGGACTGAGTGAAAGAGAAAAACTAATTTTGAATTTAAGATATTTTATTGGAAAAACTCAAATGGAAGTATCCAATGAAGTTGGAATATCACAAGCACAAGTAAGTCGTTTAGAAAAAAATGCCTTGAAAACTATAAAAAAACATATTGATGAATATTAGACCACTGTTGAAAACATAAGCCATAAACATTAAGGAATAACTTTTTGTTATTCCAATTTTATTAAAATATGTCGTCAAAAACAACACCTCTCCATAGCTTTTTAATTTTTCCTAACTTTTTATATATTTAAAAAAATATATCACTGCATCAATATTTTGAAAACCATTTTTTGTTTACTATTATAAAAACTATGCCCAGCCGAACCAACAGGTTCAACTGGGCTTAATTGGTGATCCCGAGGGGAATTGAACCCCTGACTCCGCCGTGAAAGGGCGATGTATTAACCTCTTTACCACGGGACCAGAAAAATTTGTTGACCTTGGGCTGCGTTTTGCCCATTCGGTCAAAACTTTGCTTTTCGGTCACAAATTTTTCTTCGCGACCAATCGCAAGTTTATTCTAAACTTGGTCGCATCTCTCTTCGCTTGCCCATCTTCGCTCATTTGCAACCGTTTGCCCATCTCCGCCTGCCTCTCACCTTTCTTGTTGACCTTGGGCTGCGTTTTGCCCATGACAACAAAACTTGTCTATTATGGCTTTAAATTTGGTAGCGGTGAGTAGATTCGAACCACTGACCTTTCGGGTATGAACCGAACGCTCTAGCCAACTGAGCTACACCGCCATAATGACTTTGTGAGTATATATTAAAAAAATTACTTTGTCAAGGTTTTTAACAAAATTTTGACAAAATAATTAAATTATGTTAATCATCTAATCATTTTTTTTAGACTTATTAGCCATATAACCAATAACATTTTGCTGAGGCGAATTTGTTGGTGGAAATATTTCCACCAAAATGGAATCCTCGCCTATTTTACATATTTGACTAAAAGGAATAAATAGTTCATTATTGTTTTTAAAAATATTCCAAAAGTTTTGATTCCCAGGAACAACAAAGCCACAAATTCTACCCGAACCCAAATCAAAAACAATGTCAATTATGTGGCCAAGTTTTCTCCCGTCCACAACATTTATTACCTCTTTGCATCTAAGCTCAAGAAAAGAACTTTCCAATAATTTTTCCTTTTTTCTAAAAAACTTAAAATTTTATGCTTTAAGTCTTCATATACCTATATATGCAAAATGCAACAAAAAAAATTACAAACAAAACTAAGCTATATTATTTTTCATTTTATAATCTTCTATCATATCGTTTGTGCCAAGCCAAACACCTGACAAAGCAACTTTAAATGATTTGTCTTTATCCAGATCCAATTGATTTTCCACATCAAAAACAATTTCCAAATAAGAACAACCGTTTTGAGTGTTAAACATATCAGCATTGAGAACGGTGACGGTAGAATATCCATTTGCCGAATCAATTAGGGTATAAAATTTTGAAATATCACCAGTCATCAAAACACTTTCTCCTTTCGTGTTTAAAATCCCGCCGCCAATATCATTGTTAAATTCATCTAAATAAAATAACGATTCTTTGCCATTGTCATCAATACTAATTGAATAATATGGACTTTTAAAAGCATCAAATTCGCTTTCCAAAATTGTTGTTGCTTTTTTAGGCTTTCCGATGGTCAATGTGTTATTAGTTTTATTATAATATCTAAAATAGGTGTTAATATTTAAATTAGATTCTCCAGCAAAAACCAACCATAATTCCCACAAATAAATTTCTTTTTCAGGCATGATTACAATTGATTGATATTGCATTTGAGGAATATCTTTAAATGCCTCGCCTTTCTTGCTTGAAATAAAAAATGTGTTTTCATTATAATCTTTTATCAATGTCGCTGGATATGGCTGAAAAAGCATTCCATAAGTTGTTGATGAATTTTCAACCTCATCAACAATCAAAATTTCTTCTTCCCAAACTTCTCTTATTGTTGATAGGTAATCTTCTCTTGTAAATTTGCCCTCAGAAGAAATTTTATTTTGACCAATAACATTATCCAAAATATAATTTTCAATCTTAGTTTTGTCAGCATCAGTAAGCCCAACATAAGTTGCTTCTTGTTGAAATTTTAATTTTAAACCCGTTGCAACAATCTCGCCATTTCTCATTTCACTTGTTCCTAAAATATTGCTAATCACTCCCGAATTTATGTCATCTAATGTAAATGTTTGTGGGGTAATGCCGAGTACAATTTGTAAAATCGCGGTTTGCAATGCAGGAGTAAATTCTGAAACAATTTCGGAATAATATTTTTTTGTTGCATTTTTTATTACATCATTTCCTGCAACATAATTCAATGCATTTTTGGCAATTAATGGTGTGGAGGAGTATAAACCATCAAAACAAGCCTTTGAGGTTGCAAAATCCACATCAGACGAGTTGCTTGGCGAATTCCATAACCACTTATTTTGTTCACCTTTGTGTGCAAAAAAGTAATGCTCTGCATTTTGGTCGCTTAAAACATTTCCAGTTGCATCAGTGTATTCTCCATTTAAGTTTTTTAAAACATAAATTGAATATCTAACATCATCACAATAATATACTAAATATTCATTTCTAAACTTAATATATCTGGTTTCGGTTTTATCTATTTCACCAATAATATTGTATTCATTCTTATAATTTTGATCTAGCTTTTCAATCAATTTTTCATCAATTTCATCATTTCCAATTTGCAAACTCATTCCAGCCATTCCATATGTAGAATATAATTTGTTTAAAAGTATATTTGAAATGTTATAATAATAATCCCTAAACGGATATGAATTTGGCCTATAACAAACCTTATATCCCGCAATGTCTGCAAATAAATTAGGTCTTTGATTCTCAGTATTAGAACCAATGCCTCCAATAGCACCACTATTGCCAAATTCAATATCAGAAAAACCACATGCTGATAGCATTAGCATGCATGCAAATAAAAACAAACTAAGAAAAACTTTTAAAATTTTCTTCATAGTTTTATTTTAACATTATTCGTCAAAATTATCAACACTTTAAAAACATTAAAAGGTTTAACCTAAAGTTAACCATTGTCAGCATTTAAATTTAAAATATTTGGCATAAATGTTTGTATTTTAAATTATGATATGTTAAACTATATTTGAATTCATTAGGAGGCTTGCTATATGCTACATCATTATATATATCCTGCTGTTTTTTTTAAATTGGATAATGAATATAAAGTGTTAATACCCGATTTAAATTTAACCACAGAGGGCAATTCTATTGAAGAAGCATATTTATTTGCAAAAGATTATTTAAGAGCATATTGCACATATGCCTTGAAATTCGACATGGAAGTTAGCTTCCCTTCCAAATTTGAGGAAACTCAAAAACAAAATCCTAAAAACACAATAATGCTTCTTGATACACTTATTGACGATAAAAAGTTAAAATAGTTGATCGAAAATATATTAAAAAACCCAAAACTTTTTGCTTATATAAATTTGCTTTGGGTTTTTTATTTAGATTTTAATTTTCATAATTAAAAATAAAATTTTAAAATTCTCTTTCCTTATCATTCTTTAATAGTTTAAATTCTAACTGAGCTATTTCCCTATTTAACATTCCTAATTTATTATTACACTTATCATAATATTTTTTTAAACTTTCCAATATTGACAATAAAACTCTTATGTTATATAATAAATAATTATATTTTTTCACCTTTTCAAGTGAACTCAATTTCATAATTTGACTTTGAATTTCATCGAGTTTTATGCTGTTTTCAAGAGTAAATTCAATCTTTATAGAGTGTAATATCGTTGTGTCCAAAAATTGCACAAATTTTAACCATAAGTCACCGTTTTGGGTAATATTTACCCATTGAATAATATAAGATGGTAATTTTGGCACAATATATAATATGGAAATAGTAAGTAAAAAAATGTTAGAGCTTCGAAAAGATCATAATCTTACACAACAACAAGTTGCTCTTATTTAAAAATTGATCGTTCTAATTATAGTAAGTATGAGCGTGGAAAACTAGAAATTAACTTAGAAATACTAGTAAACTTAACAAAACTTTACCATGTTTCAGCAGATTATATTTTAGGTCTTGAGGATTAATATTGGTTTTTAGTTATAGGTTTTCCTAATAATAAATTTTTTTAATAATTTAAAAAATTTAATCCAAACTATTGACAAATAAAAAAAAATAATATATCATGGTTTATGGTTATTGTCGCGGGGTAGAGCAGCTCGGTAGCTCGTCGGGCTCATAACCCGAAGGTCATTGGTTCAAATCCAATCCCCGCAACCAATAAGGCACTAAACAAACTTAGTGCTTTTTTATTTTAAAGAGGGTTATGTAAATTGCGTTAAGCAATTTAATGCACGAAGCCATGAGTGCATCGCCCGACCCGGAGGAGAGCTCCATGCCGAGCATTTTTTTAAAATGCGAACGCCACGAAGCATTAGCGAAGTATAACCCGAAGGTCATTGGTTCAATTCCAATCCCCTTACAAACTTAGTGCTTTTTTTGAGTAAAATTTAAAAAAATATTTTAATTATGAATTATTTGTGATAAAATGGAAAAGTTTTAAAAAGGAAAAATTATGGAAAATAACAAAATTAGAAATGTTGCAATTATTGCCCATGTTGATCATGGTAAAACCTCATTAGTCAACGAGATGTTGAAACAAGGTGGTGTTTTTAGAGACAATCAAGTTGTTGAAGACAGAGTTATGGACTCTAACTCTCTAGAGAAAGAAAGAGGAATAACCATTTTGAGTAAAAATGCCTCACTTTATTATAATGATGTAAAAATCAATGTTGTTGACACTCCAGGGCATGCCGACTTTGGCGGAGAAGTTGAAAGAGTTCTAAAAATGGTTGACGGTGTTTTGCTATTAGTAGATGCCTATGAAGGACCTATGCCTCAAACTAGATTTGTGTTAGAAAAAGCTTTGGAACTAGGCCTAAAGATAATTATTGTCATTAATAAAATAGACAGAAAAGATGCAAGACTTAAAGAAGTCGGCGATGAGGTACTAGAACTATTGCTAGAACTCAACGCCACAAGCGAACAACTTGACTCTCCTTTTATTTACGCATCTGCAAGATTTGGAACTGCATCGCTGCACCCAGATGAACAAGGCACAGATTTCAAACCTCTTTTTGACTTGATTCTAAACCATATACCTGCTCCATCAGGTGACGCAAACAAAAAGTTTAACATGTTGGTTAGCGCAACTGAACATAATGAATTTTGCGGAAAACTTGCAGTTGGAAAAATTGAACAAGGAAGTTTAAAAGTTGGGGATAACTTGTTGGTTACCAACTATCATGACTCTAGCAAAAAAATACCTTTTAAGGTACAAAGCTTATTTGAATTTCAAGGACTTAAAAGAGTTCAAGTTCAAAATGCTCATGTTGGTGATATAATATGCATAGCGGGAGCCAATGACATTACCATTGGAGACACACTTTCCGATAAAGATGAAATCAACACCCTCCCCTTTGTCAAAATAAGCGAACCAAGCATGGAAATGGTTTTTTCTGTCAATAACAGTCCATTTGCAGGCAAAGAAGGTAAATTTTGCACAAGCAGACATCTTCGCGAAAGACTTTACAAAGAAGCCATGAAAGACCTGAGCTTAAAAGTTTATGATACAGATAGTGCTGATTCTTTTCGTGTATTGGGTCGAGGAGAAATGCACATCTCTATTTTAATAGAAAACATGCGAAGAGATGGTTTTGAATTTCAAGTAAGTATGCCAAAAGTTATTTATAAAGAAGAAAATGGCAAAAAAACAGAACCTATTGAAAGGTTGGTTGTAGATGTTCCAGAAGAAAGTGTTGGAAGTGTACTCACCGCCCTAGCTTCCAGAAAAGGCAACTTGATATCCATGAACAATCATGGTGATAGAACACGACTTGAATTTCACATACCTGCAAGAGGTTTATTTGGCTATAAAAATCAATTTCTTACAGACACCAAAGGCGGCGGAATTATGAGCAATGTGTTTTTGCAATATGAAGAATATAAAGGCAATATAAACAGAAGAAATTATGGGACTCTTATTGCCCATGAAGACGGAGAAGCTGTTCAATATGGATTATTCTACGCACAAGAAAGAGGCAAACTTTTTATTAATGTTGGCGACAAAGTTTATGGTGGCATGATTGTTGGAATCAATCCAAAAGGTGACGACATAACAGTAAATGTTTGCAAAAGAAAACATCTTTCTAACACTCGTTCTTCTTCAAGTGATGATGCACTCAGACTCGAACCTGTTAAAAAACCAACTTTAGAAGAATGTCTTGAATTTTTAGATGAAGACGAACTTTTGGAAGTCACTCCACAAAATTTGCGCATGAGAAAAATAATTTTGGACCACACAATGCGTGGAAGAGAGGCATTTAAAAGAAAACAAAATAATTAAATTAAAAAAAACGAAAACACCTTAAGAATTTAAATTCCTAAGGTGTTTTTATGTTTTATAAATCATTTATATTATTAAAACTGAATATTTTCAAATCAAGTGTTTGGCTATTCCAATAATATGTTTTTAAACAGCCCACTTATTGATGGCACAATTTTAACATGGTGGTTTGTTGGCATCATGTTTATATTAATTGCTTTTGTTGTTTCTATTGTATACGAAGCAATAAAATTAAAATGGCATGACCAATCTTTGTATAAATGTTATTGCACGTGTGCCAATTATTTTAAATCTTTCAAAACAAACATGAAAAGCAAAAATCAAGAAAAAATGCAACTAAAAAAAGATGAAAATCAAAAATCAAAACAAGACTAGTCATCTTTTTGCTTGTATTATCAAACTAACAAAAAGAGCATTACTTTATATCGGTAATGTTCTTTTTGTTACACTTATGTTTTAAAACCGTTAAGTTTAATTCTTTTATTAAAAACTACTGTCAATAACTCCACCACCAAAGCATATTCCATTTTCATCATACAAAACAACAAATTGCCCCGGAGTTATTGCTCTTTGTTTTTCAAAAAACACAATTCTAACCTTTCCATCTTGCAAAAAAACTTTTACTTTTTGGTCAGGCTGACGATATCTAAATTTTGCAAAACACTCAAATTCTTGCTCTTGAGGTTTTTTTGGAATCCAATTAAAGTCTGTTGCAATGAGTTGTGAGGTGAACAAAATATCATCATTCCCTTGCGAAACATACAATACATTGTTTTGCATATCCTTTTTATACACAAACCATCTTCCGCTTTTTTCACCAGGCTGACCACCAATACCCAACCCCCTCCTTTGACCAAGTGTATAAAAGGCAAGTCCATCATGCTTTCCCAAAACTCTCTCGTGAGAATCTCGTATTTCTCCGCCTTGAAATGGAAGGTATCCAGATAAAAAGTTTTTAAAATTGCGCTCACCAATAAAACATATTCCTGTTGAGTCTTTTTTCTTGGCATTTGACAAGTTTAGCTTTTCAGCAATTTCCCTAACTTTTGTCTTTTCCAAATTTTCAAGAGGGAATAATACACTTTTTAGTTGTTCTTGATTAAGCTGATTTAAAAAATATGATTGGTCTTTATTTAAATCCTTTGCCTTGGCAAGATAATATAGTCCATCTTTTTCAATCTTTTTAGCATAATGACCTGTTGCAATATAATCTGCACCAAGTTTTTTTGCATATTCTAAAAATGGACCAAATTTAATTTCTCTATTGCAAAGAACATCAGGATTTGGCGTTCTGCCATTTTTATATTCTTCTAAAAAATATTCAAAAACTCTTTCATAATATTCCTTTGCAAAATTAACAGAATAATACGGAATTCCAATTTTATTGCAAACCCTTTTAACATCTTCAAAATCATCTTCAGAAGTGCAATTTTCACCTTCTTCCCAATTTACCATAAAAAGACCAATAACATTATAGCCTTGTTCTTTTAAAAGATAGGCACTCACTGATGAATCAACTCCACCACTAATTCCAACAACAACAGTTTTCATTTTCTCTCCAATGCAACCGGCACTTTGTAAAATCCAAAACAAATGTTGAACAAATCAACAATCCAAAAAATTCCTAAAAGTGCTGGAAAAACAAAAAAATAGCTCATAAACACATCATAAAAATCTGGGACATTGTTCAAAGATGCCAAAATTAAAGAAATTAAACCAACAACAAGCATAAATGTGCCTTTATAGTATCTTCCAACATATAAGTTATGCACGCCAAATGGTCCTAAAAAAAGACACAATAAAATAAGTTTCCATCGTTGAATATCAGAAGGAAGCTCTTTTACCATAACAACAGATTTATCTTTTTTAAAAAATTGTTTTTTTGCCTCTTTGTTAGTTGCTTCTTTTAATCTTTCAAAAACCAAACCACATTCTTCGCATTTTTTTTGAAAGTTCAAGCAAACGCATCCACAACGAGGACATTTTTTTGTGTCTTTTCTAAACTTTGTCCTCATATTTTAATATTATATCTAATTATTTTAAAAGTCAAATACTAATTTTATTAAAAATCTTGGAAATTTATTTAGTTTAATCTTTTGACTATGATATAATTTTTTTAAATATATTTGTTGAATAGCTCTTAAGTTTTTTTCATACAAATATAAATATACCCAAACTCTTTTTCTCATAGATTCAGAGTTATAATTAAAAGGAGGAATTTAATATGAAAAAACGTAACATTATTACCATGGTTTTGTTGCTTCTTTTCACTTTTGGAATTTATGGTATTTATTGGTATTGTTCATTCCAAAATCAAATTAAAAAAGCAACTGGCAAAGGCTTTAGTGGTGTTGGTCACTTTTTTATGACAATAATCACATTCGGAATTTATAATTTATATTGGAGTTATGTTGTCGGAGGAAGAATTAAAGAACTTGGTGGAAAAGACAATGGTATAATTTATCTTGTACTCACTTTATTTGGCTTATCAATTGTTGCTTGGCCACTAATGCAAAATGAAGTAAACAACATAAATTAAATTAGTTTAATTTAATATAAAATAGAGCATCCGCTCTATTTTTTTTAATCCTAAATTTCAAACCAATGTTTTTGATTTTTATTTTTATCTTTTACTCCTTTTAAAACAGTGTCAAAAATTTTATCTTTATATCGATACATATCTTTTAATAGAGCAATTTGATTTTTACATCGCATCAAATTGTCATCCGAATTTTTAGTTAAAAAATAAATGTCACCTAATAAATAATCTGTCAAAAATCTTAAACTGAGCTCATATGTAACTAAAAAGGGCGAAATTGCAATCGATTTCAATTCAGCAGCAGAAAGTTCATGTTTCCACACACTAAGATAACCTTTTGAAAAGGCATTAAAGTAAGACATGTTAAATTTTACTTTGGAAAAATTACATTCATCTTCCGAAACACAATTACAACCCGATCTAACTGCATCACCAAAATCATAGCACAGATAATTTTTCATTACAGTGTCATAATCAACAACAGCCAAAACATCATGAGAGTTTTTATTAAAAATTAAATTATTTAATTTCGTGTCACCATGAATGATACGCTTTGGAAGTTCTTCATTAAATTTTAATTTTTCAAATTCATTTAAAATATCACTTTTCCAAAGCAAAAACCAAATCTCATCTCTTGCAATTTTTTTTCTTCCAGTCGGATTATCCCTAACTGCCTTTACAAAGTCTTCAAAAATTTTACTAGTATTATGAAAATTAGGAATCAAACTTATAATTTTTTCATCGCCAATGTCTTGCAATTCCTTTGCAAACTGAGCAAAAGCCTCACCCGCCTTTTCAAATCTATGTGGGCAATCTATGGTTTCAAAAACTTCTCCATCTAAAAATTCAAATACTCTAAAAAATCTTTTTTGCTCGACATAATAATTTTTGTTTTCCTTTGTATTGATTAAATTTAATCCTCTATATCCTTTTTTTTCTAAATGCGAAATTATGTTTATCGTGTTTTGCATTAAAATGATTGGAGAGCCCATTTTGTTTGAAATGCATTGTAAAATATAAAATTTTTCCATTCCATCATCATCACATACCACTTTAAATGATTTGTTTATTTTTCCATTTCCGAATGGGGCTATTGAGATTACTTTTCCTTTCAAATCAAATTTTTCACATATATCTTTCAAATTTATGTATTTCCTTTGTTTTTCCATATTTAAGTCTATTCAAATATATTAAACTTTGTTAATTCCTATAATTAACAAAGCATACTGTTTTCGATAAACATTTTTGTCTATAATTATAAACAAACTAATTTAGTTATTAATTTTAAAAATGCTAAAACATTAAAAGTAAGAAACAATTTTAGCATTACAAAAATAATATAAATGGTTATAATAACTTAAAATTAAACAAAATTTTAAGAAACAAAAATATATTATTTTAAATATCTTATACAGCTTTAATTTTTACCTATATAAACTGCCAAATCAACAAGTTTACAAGAGTAAGCCCACTCATTATCATACCAAGCAACAAGTTTTAAAAAGTGAGGATTTAAAATAATTGATGCTTTAGCATCAAAAATACAGGTTCTGCTATCGCCATTAAAATCGGTTGAAACAACTGCGTCCTCAGTTAAACCTATAACACCTTTCATATCGGTTTCTGAGGCATGTTTAATTGCTTCAATAATAGATTTCATATCAGCAGGTTTTGACACTTTACAGGTTAAATCCACAACAGACACATTTACAGTTGGAACTCTAAAACTCATTCCAGTAAGCTTGCCTTTCATATTTGGCAAAACCTCACCCACTGCGCTTGCTGCACCAGTAGATGATGGAATAATATTAATTGAAGCCGCTCTTCCACCACGCCAATCTTTCTTGGAACTGCCATCTACAGTCAGTTGAGTTGCAGTTGTTGAATGAACTGTTGTCATTAATCCCTCTTCAATATTAAATGTTCTATCAATAACTTTAACCAATGGCGCAAGACAATTAGTCGTACAACTAGCATTAGAAACTATATTCATATCACTAGTGTAGTTTCCTTCATTTACGCCCATTACAAACATTGGCATATTTTTCCCAGGAGCTGAAACTATGACCTTTTTAGCTCCTGCTTTTAAATGTGCCTCACAATCTATTTTGGATTTGAATTTGCCAGTACACTCAATTACAATGTCAACATCATTTTTCCCCCAAGGAATTAAGGAAGGTTCTTTTTCTTCATAAAAATCAATTTGATTGCCATTGACAAACATTTTTCCATTTTCAACAAAACATTCACCACTAAATTTTCCATGAACAGAATCAAATTTGAACATATAACATGCATAATCCACATCTAAGAAAGGATCATTTATTGCTACAACCTCTACATCTGCCCTGTTTGCAATTACTCTTAGAGCCAATCTTCCTATTCTTCCAAATCCATTAATACCAATTCTAATTTTTTTCATTTTACCTCCAAAAATTTTAAATTTAAAGCACAATTAATCTAACAATGTTAGTATATCAAAAAAAACGCAAATAAAACAAACATAACATCAAATTTTTGTGACAAAAAAAAATTATTTGTCATATCGTAATATGAAAGATTTTAATTAAAGGAGGTTCTTATGTCTTTTTATATTAACAATAATAATCCAAATAGACCTGGACCAATTTGTGGAAACGCAACAACAGGTCTATGCGAAAAAGCCCTAATTGAAGTTACAAAAGTATTTGATGCATGTGTAAGCTTAACAACAGAAACAGGCCTAGCATTAACAGCAACAAACTTCACACCAGCCAATCCAACTCTGCCATTAACCTTTATTTCTGCTGAAACCAATCCAGCGCAAGAAACTGTGATAAGCAATTTGGTTATTGACAGAATTGAAAGCAAACCAAATTATGCAAATGTTAGTGCAACTATTACCATTCCAATTTTAATTACTTATAGAGATACTAATGGGGTTCAAGGAACTGCAACATCAAGCATCACCGTTACAAAAAATGTAATATTATTTGTACCGCAACCATCTGCTGCAGCAATTCAAATTAAAGCTCAGGCAATAGTAACCAGTCAAATTGGAACCTTTACAGCTCCAAATGTTTTCACTGTAACAGCCTGCATCCAAGTGATTTTAAAAGTTGTTGCCAATGTTGACCTTTTGGTTCCAAGCTATGGATATCCTCAAATTCCAGCTTGCCAAGAATCACCTGCAGCGCAATGCCCAGGACTTGGAGAATTACCTCTATATCCAACAGCTATTTGCGGAACCTAAAATAACTCATAAATAGTTTCAGCAACCATTAGCGCGCATTTTTTTACTACATCGCCCACATCTTTTGGGGTTAAAATTAAATTTCCATAAAAGTCATTAAGACTTTTGTCAAGACCTTTGGAGAATACCATGAGAGGAACACCAATTACCAAACATGGAATTCCAAGGGTCTTTTGGGAAATTATTTTATTTTTATTATGCAATGCTCCACCCGGCAATATCCCAACATTTGAAATTTGAAATGAACAAGCAAGGCGTTTTATATTATAAGTTCCAAGACTGTCAATGACAATTACAAGTTCTGGTTTTAAAACCTTACAAACTCCATCAATAATATCACATGCCATAATGTTAGTGTTTTGAAAAACATCAGGCTTTATTGCATACATATTCTTTTTAAGTTGTAACAAATCAACACATAACGACCCAAAAGCATCTGCTTGAATTTTTTCGTTGCCTAGTCCAGCAATTAATACCTTGCTTTTTGATTTTGCCAAATCTTTTAAAATATTTTTAAAAATTTTTTTAGTGTAAGGCAAAATTTTATCGTTGTCAGTATTAAATAATGGTGAGTTTAAAATTCTATATTCCCCTATCTCCTTATTCAACTTTTTTGATTGCTTGTCGTTTTTTATAGAAAGAGTGGCAAGAGAAATATCATAATTAAAATTTTTATCAACAACAAATCCATTAGCAACCAAGTCATCGCTTGGCTCTTCGTCATATAATCTTTGCATAATGTCTATTATTGACATTTTTTTTGAGTATATTACAAAAAATACTTGATTTTATTTTAATGTTATGATAAACTCTTCATGTTAATTTTAAAGGAGATAGTCATGCCTAATATCAAATCAGCTAAAAAGAGAGTTAATGTAAACGAAAAGAAAAGACTTGAAAACAAAGTTGTTAAGTCTAAAATTTCTACTTATACAAAAAAATTCAAGCTCGCACTTGCTGAGAACAATCTTCAAGGTGCAGATGAGCTTTTAAAACAAGTGGTTTCTCTTCTTGACAATGCAGCAAGCAAAAATGTCATTCATAAAAATTGCGCTTCAAGAAGAATTGCTCACCTCTCAAAACTTTTAAGCGACGCAAAACAAAGCGCCTAATTTTAAGTTTTAAATTAACCGACCTCTTTTGAGGTCGTTTTTTTTCAATGAAAAATAATATTAAATTCCTTTTAAACTACAAATAAAAATTGATATTTTGAAAAGCCTTTTCAATATTGGTAGAAATGTTTGATGTTTAAATTTTAATAAGATTAAAAGTTATAAGTTTAGTGCATTTATTTTTATTAAATTCAAAATATTTCACAAAAAAATTTTAGATTGTGCTAACAAACTTGCCTATGCAATTATGAAATTGTATAATATTTGCAATGACAAAACAACAAATAAGAAAACAAGTTCTAATAAAAAGAGAACAGTTAACTTCCAAAGAAGTTTCGCTTTTTTCATATAAAATTTTTAATAGCCTTACTCCACTTCTTTTACAATATAAAAATTTTTTTATTTATAATTCTTTTAAAAATGAGGTCGAAACGAAACAAATAATAAAGTTTTTAATACAAAATAAAAAAAATGTTTATCTTCCTAAAATTAAAAATGGAAAAATCTTTGCTGTGAAATTTAGTAATGATATGAAAAAAAATAATTACGGTATCGATGAGCCTAATGGTGAAAAAATAGAAATTTCAAATTTTGTTTCAATTATCCCTGCCATTGTGCTAGATAAACAAGGGAATCGTATAGGGTTTGGAAAAGGATATTATGATAGGTTTTTAAAAGAAAATGAATGTTTAAAGGTGGCACTTTGCTACGATTTTCAACTTTTTGATAAAATCCCATCTGAAGAGCATGATGTAAAAATGGACTATATTATAACTCCAACAAGATTGATTAATTGCCATCTATCTTTAAACAAAGCATTTAACTGCCCCTAATCAACCCATGACAAGGCATTAAATAATTATATTTTAAAGTTTTATAACAAATATAATTTACTAACATCTTATTTTTTAATGAAATTCATAAGTTTTTTTTACAGGTTAAAAACACTTTCTAAGTATGCAATTTCTCAGTATTTTTTTATTTGATTAAATTAAAATTAATATAAAAATAAGTACAACTATTGCCAAAACCACCGTAAAAATTGCAAAATTTAATTTAGTTTCACCTAAAAAACTTTTATTTTTTTTATTTTTTCTTTTAATTTTATTTATTTCATTTTTTTTATCATATTCTTTTTTATAAAATTCATCTTTCGCTTTTTGTTTATCATTTTTAAATTTAGCATTAGTGTTAACATTCTCTGTTGATGTTCGTTTATGTGTAAAAGTCTTATACTCATTAGCTTTTTGGGGCTTTTGCTTTATATCATAATTTTTATAAGTTTTTAGTTGTGAATCATAATCCCTTCTCTTCTCGATATCAGAAAGAATTGTATATGCCTTGTTTAATTCTATTGTAACATTCTCAGCCGTCTTTTTGTCGCCATTATAAACATCTGGATGATACTTTTTTAATAGTTTTAAATATGCCTTTCTAATTTCTTGTTTCGAAGAAGACGGTTCAACACCCAAAAGACTATAATAATTTTCCATAATTCCTCAATAATATTTTAATATTCATAAAATTAATTGTCAATATGACGAAAGTATGACATTTATTTAAAGTTTTACAAATTTCATTTCATAACACATTTAATATGTATAAGTTTAACTTTTTTCAAATTGCCTATTGCCCCCATTTTGAATATAATATACATATAGATAGAGGTAAAAATCTCTAATATTAAAGAGGAAATAAAAAAAGAAAAACAAAAAATTGCTTATAACAAAAAAACATATCTAAAAGGTAATAGCTTAAAAAAAGCCGATTTAATATTCTTAGTCCATATCAGCGCTTTCTTTTTCAAGTCTATCATATTCAATTATAAAAGGGAGTTCTTTAGATAAGAAAGTTTATGAGGTAGCGAACACGGAAGAATTTAAACAATATAAAGAAAATGTAGAAAATGAACTAAGTGAATACTCAGGTATATGATGTTTTAAAAGAAGTTGCTAGAGCAAATATAATGACTAAATATTATATGCAACAATACAAGCCTGAGCCATATTATGAGTATTACAAAAAATCATGCAAATATGATGAAATGTCAGCTATTTCTTTACTTGGAACTACTTCATTAATACCATCAACCTTCTTACTTTTTACTAATCCAGATAGTTACAACAAACAAGATGCTCAAAATGCAAAACATCAAATAAAAATTTCTAAAAATAAAATAAAAGAGTTAAAAAGAAGAAAAGAGGAAGAAACTACTCCAGAACTTTAAAATACAGCAACCTTATTTAAGGCTGCTATATTTTTTAAAAATTACGATAATCAATAACAATTTTTTTGACATTTAAAAATTAATTATTCAATTTTTTTTAAAATTTAAAAGCATATATTTATCTTGCTCGCTCACCCTATAAGAATCTCTACATTTTGAAATTGCTTTATTTAAAACAAAATAATTTAAAGTATTTGTTTTTAAAAAATTTAAAGTTTTATCTCTTTGTTTAATAAATAGTTCACAAACGAGCCATGCACATGCCATATTAACATAATATTCTTTTTCATCAAATAATTGGTTTAAACAGTTAAAAATTTTTTCAAGATAATCTTCTTTTTTTATAAATTCAAATAAAATTATAACTCCTATTCTTCTTTCAAAAGTCATTTTTGAAGAAAGTAATTTTTTTGAAAGTAAAAAATATTTTTCTTCATTTGAATTAATATTAAATTTCAACAAATCACAGTTTGCCCAATTATCAATTATTTTGGAAAATTCTAACAAGTGGTTAACCATTGTATCAAAATCGTTAATTTTTGGTATTAAAAGTCCACAAATTGCCAAACTATCGTAATATTTAAAAGGTCTTTGCTGTAAAAAAGAAATAAAATTACCCTTTGAAATTTGTTTTGCAATATCTTTTATAACTGGTGTCTTTATAGCCAAAAGTGGCATATTGGTATTGATTATTTTTCTTGTCCACTCTACCTTCTTTTGATTTTTTATACCTTCTAAAAAATTGTAAAACTGCTCGATATCTTTTTTTGTCCAGCTTTGTTTTTCAAACATTATTTTTTCCTTACAAATTTTATTTATTTTTTATTCGAATTTAAGATTTTTTTTAGATATTTTCCTGTGTAGCTCTTTTCACATTGTGCAACTTGTTCTGGAGTGCCAGTAGCAACAATCTCTCCACCCCTGTCGCCGCCTTCTGGACCTAAGTCAATGATATAGTCGGCACATTTGATTACATCTAAGTTGTGTTCAATAACCAAAATACTGTTTCCATTTGCCTTTAAACGTTGTAAAATACCAATTAATTTTTTTACATCATAACTATGAAGTCCAGTAGTTGGCTCATCTAATATATATAATGTTTTTCCGGTACTCTTTCTTGCCAGTTCACTAGCGAGTTTAACTCTTTGCGCCTCACCACCAGAAAGAGTTGTTGCAGATTGCCCGAGTTTTATATATCCCAATCCAACATCAAAAAGTGCTTGAAGTCTGTTTCTAATTGTTGGTATATTCTCAAAAAACTTTAAAGCCTCTTCAACCGTCATTTCAAGTACATCTGAAATGTTTTTATCTTTATAAACAACCTGAAGTGTTTCTTTGTTATATCTGGCACCATGGCATACCTCACATGGTATTGAAATGTCTGGCAAGAAATACATCTCAATTTCTTTTTCACCAGCCCCCTCACAAGTTTCACATCGACCTCCACGAATATTAAAACTAAACCTTCCAGAGGTGTAGCCTCTTTGCTTTGCAAGTTGAGTAGAGGCAAAAAGTTCACGAATAGGTGTAAAAACTCCAGTGTAAGTTGCTGGATTGCTTCTTGGAGTTCGCCCTATAGGAGATTGATCAATTAAAATTACTTTATCAATTTGTTCATCACCAACAAAAGATTTAAAATTGATTTTATTAAATGTTCTTCCATTAATTTTGCCAGAAAGATATGGATAAATTATTCCATTAACCAAACTACTCTTGCCACTTCCAGAAACACCAGTCACAACGGTTAACACACCTAATGGAATGTTTACATTAATATTTTTTAAATTGTTTTCATTGGCTCCTTTAATGGAAAGAAAGCCACTTGGATTAATCCTTTCATTTGGAATTTCAATTTTTTCTTCTCCAGATAAAAATTTACCAGTAATAGAGTTTTTACATTTTTTTATGTCTTCCACAGTGCCAGAGGCAACAATCTCTCCACCATGAACACCTGCATATGGACCGACATCAACAATAAAGTCTGCACTTTTAATAGTATCCTCATCATGTTCAACCACTATAAGAGAATTTCCCAAATCTCTCAAATGAAAAAGAGTATCCAATAATCTATCATTGTCTCTTTGATGGAGTCCAATACTTGGTTCATCTAGAATGTAAAGCACACCAACAAGGCCACTGCCTATTTGGGTTGCAAGTCTAATTCGTTGACTTTCACCTCCGCTTAGTGTTTCCGCACTTCTTGCAAGTGTTAAATATTCAAGTCCAACATTTTTTAAAAAATTTAATCTTGCCAAAATTTCTTTCAAAATGCTTTCGGCAATATCTTGTTTGGTTTTTGAGAATTTAACATTTTCAAAAAAACTTATCAAATCTTCAACACTTTTTTGACACATTTGCCAAATATCAAGACCTTCAATTTTAACAGATAGAGCATTTTGATTAAGTCTTTTCCCGTGACAAACTGGACAAGGTTGTTCGCACATAAATCGTCCAATTTCAAATCGCACAAATTCGCTTTTGCTTTCGTCATATCTTCTTTTTAAATTATTAACTAAACCCTCAAAGCTATTTTTAAACTGTCCAGTAAATTTTCCACTTTGCATGCTCATATCAATTTTTTCACCATTATTACCAAACAAAATCAAATCAAGTTTGTCTTTTGGCAATTCTTTTACGGGACAATTTAAATCTATGTCATACCTTTGGGCTAGAGCATCAAAATACATCTTTGCCATTGCACCTGTTTCATAATTCCAGCCAGTAAGATTAAATGCTCCACCACTAATAGAAAGATGAGAATTTTTTAATACTCTCGAAACATCTATATCGTTAATAAATCCCAAACCCGAACAATTTGGACAAGCCCCATAAGGGTTATTAAAGGAAAAAACTCTTGGACTAATTTCTTCCAAAGAAAATCCACAATTAGGACAAGAATGCTTGTTACTCATTAAAACTTGATTATCGTTATGTGACACTATCACTAATCCATCAGAAAGTTTAAAACAATTTTCCACACTTTCTGCCACCCTTGCTTCAATGTTTTCTTTGATTATAAGTCTGTCTACCACAACTTCAATGTTATGTTTTATGTTTTTATCTAAAACAATGTCATCATTAAGTTCCCACATATTACCGTCAACGATAACTCTAACATAACCACTCTTTTTTAAGCTTTCGAAATTTTTTGCAAAAGTTCCCTTTTGCCCTCTTGCAATAGGTGCAAGAAGTAAAATTTTTTCTCCTTGTCCAATTGTCATAATGCTTTCAACAATTTCTTGAGTTGTTTGAGATTTAATTGGCTTATTGCAATTTGGACAATAAGCATCTCCGACTCTAGCAAATAAAAGTCTTAGATAATCATAAATTTCTGTAACGGTTCCAACAGTTGAACGAGGATTGTGATTTGTTGTTTTTTGGTCAATCGATATAGATGGTGAAAGCCCTTCAATATTCTCTACATCAGGTTTTTTTACTCCACCCAAAAATTGCCTTGCATAAGATGACAAGCTTTCAACAAACCGCCTTTGTCCTTCTGCAAAAATGGTATTAAAAGCAAGTGAGGATTTTCCACTTCCAGAAACTCCAGTAAAAACCACCAATTTATTTCTTGGAATTTCAACACTTACATTTTTTAAATTATTTTCCTTTGCTCCAACTACCTTTATTTTTTGTTCCATGCTATTATTATAACACATAAAAAATCTTTTTAAAAAATCTTATTAATTTTTTTTTATTTTATATTTAAACAATATACCATATTGACAATATATTTAACATAAATATAATTATAAATATGAAGAGCCTAAAACAATATCAGCAAAATGAAAAAAATTTCAATAAAATTAAAATAAAATTATTTGAAAATATAAAAAATAAATATGGCGAAAATTTTTTTTCAGAATTTTGGATACCTGAAAATTTTAATTTTGATTTATTAAATGAAAATACTTTTGAATCATCATTTACTCAGAAAATGCCTTTGCCTTTTTCAAATAGACAAATTAATCTATTTATAACAATGCCTAAAAAGCCTTATAATGATGTTTACAATTTTAATAAGAAAGGTAAAAATATCACAGGAATCTATCTTTATTCTAAATATAAAAATAAACCAGTAATTTTCTCTTTTTCAATAATAAAAAACTGCACATATAACGATTATATTGATTTCACTTTTAAACTTGACATTTTGGCTGGAGGAAAAGAGTGGTTTAATCTTTTAAGATTTGATTCTATAGGCAATCCTCATCCATGTTTTTTTGAGGGGAAAAAAGTTGTGTCTGAAGAAAGCGAAATCATTTATGCAAAAACCCCGCACATTCACAAAAACTCTTTTGAAAATCAAGTGCTTTCATGGGATTGTTTAGATTATTCGCCCGCTAAAGAAGTTAATTTAAACATAAAAAATTTTAATAGTGATGACAAAAATATATTTAAAAATGCCTTTTTATACTTTTGTAAAAATTCCAATATTAAAATGCCTATTAACCAAAATATAATTGAAAATTACCATTTTTCATATAACAAACCACTTTTTGACCTTTCTAAAATATGTTATTTTAACGATCCAAAGGAGATGTGATGAACTTTAAACAAGCACTTATACAAATTCAAAGTAGGTATGAAATTCGTCAATTAACAAAAGATGTGTTTCAAATTTTGATTAATCAAAATTTAAATACATTAAACACATGTTTTGTTGTTATAAAAAATTCTGAAATTCCGTTGCTAACTGACTATGGAAAAACTTGTGAACTTATAGATTGTAACGAAGAAACAGTTAAACAAATTTGCAAACAAAACAATGTTTTTTTTAATAATTATAACATAGAACTTCCATTTGAAAATATTAATGATATTGAAAAAATAGTAAAAACTATAATTCAAATCAAAAAATTTTGAAATAAGTTATATTTGTTTTTAATAATAAAGAATATTTTAAAATTTGATATTTCAATTATTTAATTTATTTTTTTGTTTTTGATAATATTTTCTTAAGATTGGCGATTTGATTTCTAAGTTCTATTGCTGTTTCAAAATCTAACTGAGCAGAAGCCAAATTCATCATCGCCTTTAATTTTTCAATTTCATGAGGTATATCTTCTATTTTTAAATTGTCATGTGATTTATGTGAAATTTCAATTGTGTTTTTAATTTGTTTAATTATTGTTTTAGGCACGATATTGTTCTCTTTATTAAATCTATCTTGTATTTCTCTTCTTCTATTTGTTTCATCTATTGCTCGTTTCATGGAATCTGTTATTGAATCTGCAAACATTGCCACCCTGCCATTTGCATTTCTCGCAGCTCTACCTATGGTTTGAATTAAGGCACTTTCACTTCTTAAAAATCCCTCTTTATCAGCATCTAGAATGCAAACTAACTCTACTTCTGGCAGGTCTAATCCCTCTCTTAAAAGATTGATTCCAACAAGAATGTCAAATTCTCCTGCTCTCAAACCATTTATGATGTCAATTCTTTCAAGAGTGTCAATATCTGAATGCATATACTTAACTTTAAATCCTCGTTCTGACAAATAGACAGTCAAACTTTCTGCCATTTTCTTTGTTAATGTTGTCACCAAAATTCTAGAATTGTGTTCAACAACTCCTTCAATTAACTCCATTAATTTATCAACTTGATTTGCAATTGGATAAATTTCAATTTTTGGGTCAAGAAGTCCAGTAGGTCTTATAAGTTGCTGAACAATTTGACCCGCTCTCTCCTTTTCATATTTTGCTGGGGTTGCTGAAATATATACAACCTGATTTAGTCTTGAATTAAATTCTTCAAAAGTTAGTGGCCTATTGTCAAAGGCTGAAGGCAATCTAAAACCATATTCTACAAGTGATGTCTTTCTAGCCTTATCTCCATTATACATGGCTCTTATTTGTGGCAAAGTCATATGACTTTCGTCTATAATTGTCAAAAATCCTTTTGGGAAATAATCCATCAAAGTAAATGGTGGTTCTCCTGGTTGTCTACCATCAAAATATCTTGAATAGTTTTCTATACCATTACAATAACCCAATTCACTCATCATTTCTAAATCATAATTAACTCTTTCCGTAATTCTCTGAGCCTCTATCAGCTTCCCATTTTCTTTAAAGAGTTGGCTAACTTCATCGCAATCTTGCCTAATTTGTAATAGCGCGCTTTTAAGTTTTTCATTTCCTACTGCATAGTGGGTTGCAGGGAAAATTGCAACATGTTCAAGATGGGATATGATTTTTCCACTAACCGCCTCAAATTCACTTATCTGTTCAATTTCATCTCCAAAAAACTCAACTTTGATTGCAATTTCAGAAGAATTAGCTGGAAAAATATCCAATATATCACCTTTCCCACGAAAAGTAGAACGCCTGAAATCAATTTCATTTCTTTCATACTGAATTTCAATAAGGCGTTTCATTACTTCCTCTCTCTCAATTTCCATTCCGACCCTTAATGATATATGCATTTTTAAATATTCTTCTGGAGAGCCCAAACCATAAATGCATGATACAGATGCAACAACAATAACATCGTTTCTTTCCTGCAAAGAACTTGTTGCAGAATTTCTTAATTTATCAATTTCATCATTAACAGACATGTCTTTTTCTATATAAGTATCTGTTGTGGCAATGTAAGCTTCTGGTTGATAATAGTCATAATAAGAAACAAAATATTCAACCCTATTGTTAGGGAAAAACTCTCTAAACTCATTACAAAGCTGAGCTGCAAGTGTTTTATTGTGAGCAATAACAAGTGTTGGCTTTTGAACTTTTTCAATTAGGTTGGCAATAGTAAAAGTTTTCCCGCTTCCAGTTACACCCAAAAGAACCTGCTCTTTTAATCCATCTTGAATTCCTTCTGCGAGTTTAGAAATAGCCTCTGGCTGATCGCCAGAGGGCACAAAACTACTTTCAATTTTAAATTTCTTTTGCATTTAACCTCCAAAAATTGCCTTTAAAATTACACCAATTGCGAATGATATTCCAGCCAAACAAATCGTTTTAATAATGGCTATAGCAAAATTCTTTTTTTCTTTTTTTAAATCATTTAAAAATGTTTGTCCGCGACTTTTAAGCCTAATACAATAATAATAGCCTTTTTTGCTATTAGAAGCAACAAAATCAATATAATTATCTTTGTATAGCGAAAGCATTATGTCATCTAATTCAGAAATGGAGATAAGATATTTTTTACAAAGAAAATGTGCAATTTCGTCAGCAGAAATAAGGCAAGATTGTTTTTGCGGGCAAACCTTGCAAAGATACTTCATAACCATTTTTTCTTTTTTATCCAGCAACATCTTCTCCTAAAAGATTATATAATAAAAAAGTGTACCCAAAAATGCTCCCAAAAATGCAAAAATAAGATTTAAAACAACTGTCAATGAGAGTGCCGATGTTTTTCCCTCTTCCGCGATTGCTCTTGCCTTTGCAAGTGGAGAGAGACAATATGTTTTGTCATCGCTATATTTAATGCTAATATATCCACCAATTTCATAATGTCTCAGAAGCCTTTTTATGTCATTAGTGGAATATTTTTTTGGCAAATAGCTTTTAATTTCCTCAATTTCAAAAACACCATAGCCATCATTGCATTCATCAACAAAATATTTAAATAATTTTTTTTCAAACATATTATTATTTTTTACAAAACAAAAAAAAATACAATTTTATATTATACTTAAAATTAATATTTGGCTTAATTTATTAATTTCATGAAAATTAATATAAAAAGCTCGAAATTTTCGAACTTTTTATTTAAAAATTAATTAATAATTTAAAAAATTTATTTTTTATATAAATTTATTTTTTTAGGATTATAATACAAAGCTCTTAAACTATTTAAAACAGCAACAAGTGTAACACCAACATCAGCAAAAACAGCAAGCATCATGCTGGCGACATCAACCAAACTTAACACAAGAAATGCAACTTTAACCACAGCCGATAGAATTATATTTTCCCAAACAATTTTTTTGGTAAATTTTGAAATTTTGATTGCATGTGGAATTTTTTCAATATTGTCATCTCCCAAAACCACATCACTTGCTTCAATGCTTGCTGGACTTCCATTTATTCCCATACTAATGCCAACATCTGCAATCATAAGCGACGGAGCATCGTTTATTCCATCCCCTACATATGCTAAAAAATTTTTTTTGCTTTTCTTACATTTTTGAAGCAAATTAAATTTGTCTTGTGGCAAAAGTTCAAAATAGCATTCGTCAATGCCAATTTCCTTTCCAACCGCCTCGACCTTTGATTTATTATCACCAGAAATAAGAAGCATTTTAACACCCATTTTTTTAAGATGCTGACATGCCTTAAAAGCAGATGATTTTATAGTGTCATTAAGATAAATTTTACCGATTAACACATTGTCTTCATAAATTTCAACTGCCAAGTTATTCTTTTTGTTTTTTCTTCCCACAAAATAATCGCTCTCGTTATACTTAAAATAAACACCCTCACCAGCGACCTCTTTTACATTTTTTATTTGCTCCAGCTCTTTTGTATTTGCCTTAACAATAGATTTTGCAAGAGGATGCAAAGAATATTGCTCACCTAAACTTGCCAAATATATAATATCTTTCTCACTATAATTTTCACTTAAACTTTCCACCTTTTCAACTTGAAATTCTCCAGTTGTAAGTGTACCAGTTTTATCAAATGCAATTGTGTTGATTTTACTCAATGCATCAAGATAGTTTGAACCTTTAATTAAAATTCCATTCTTTGATGCGTTGCCAAGACCTGAAAAATAGGAAAGTGGAACAGAGATTGCAAAAGCACAAGGGCAGGAAATTACCAAGAGTTTTAAAGCTCGATATATTGAAGCTTCAAAATTTCTAGATATTGCCCAGCCAATTCCAAGAGTAATTATGGCAATAACAATAATTCCAAGTGTGTACCAATGAGTTATTCTAGAAATAAAAGTTTCTGTTTTTGATTTTTTGTCTTGGGCATTTTCAATAAGATTCATAATTTTGCTTACAGTGCTGTTTTTATATTCTTCTGTTGTTCTAATTCGAAGAACCCCGTCTAAAACAATTGCACCTGATAAAATTTTTTCATCTTCAACAATAGAAAGAGGCATGCTTTCTCCCGTTAAACTCTGCACATTGAGTGTGGCATTACCCTCAATTACTATCCCATCAATAGGCACTCTTTCTCCAGGTTTTACAACAATAATGCTTCCAATTTCCACATCATTTGGACTCACTTTGGTTTCTTCACCATTATTCAATATAACAGCATATTCTGGTTGTAAATTTGTTAAGTTTTCAATAGACTTTCTGGATTTATCTACCGCCATTTTTTCAAAAATTTTGCCTAAAGTATAAAGAAAAACTACCATTAGTGCTTCCATATGTTCTTTTAGTGCTGTTGCACCGATAATTGAGATTGTAATAAGTAGATTTTCATTGATAACACCTTTGAAAAGAAGCAAAATAGCTTTTATATATGTCTTATAACCAAGAAAAAGTGCACTGGCAACAAAAAACATCCAAAATGCAAATGTTGGCAAATTAACTAGGAGCGCAATAAGTCCAAAGATTGTCCCAATAATTAAAAAAATTAAATCTAAAATTAACCCATTTTTTCTTTCTTTGTTTTTATCTATTAAAATTATTGCATTAGGCTCAATCTTTTTTGTTAAATCAACAATTTCTTTTGTCGCTTTTTCAATATCTTCACTTTCAAAAGATAGTTTAGATTTTAAAAAATTAATTTCTGCTTTGTTAACACAGTCAATTTTGTTTATTTCATTTTGGAGTGTGCGTGCACAATTTGGGCAGTCTAAGCCTTCAATTTTAACAGTTTTTTTCATTTCTATCCTCCAAAATATGCAATTTGCTAATTTCAAAAACTTGAATCACATGCTTATCAGCCAAGCTATAAAAAACTTCCTTTCCCTGCTTTCGGCTTTTAATCAAATTCATATCTTTAAGATATTTAAGTTGATGAGATGTGGCTGATTTTGTCATATTGATTAAAGAAGAAATATCACACACACACAACTCACCTTCATACAAAACATCAATTATTTTCATTCGAGTGCTATCAGATAATGCTTTATAAAAATCTGCCATTAAAAGCAAAATTTTTTCATTTAAAATTCTTTTTCTGACATTATTTACAACATCATGATGTATTATTTCACAATCGCAGTCCATATAACATCTCCTTTATAATTGAACAATCGTTCAACTGTAATTATAGTTGAATATCTATTCAACTGTCAATTATTTTATGATTAATATTAAAAAAATGTTACAGTATTAACAAAAAATAATTTAGATTTGTTATGAAAACCTAAACGAAATTATTATGTTGATTGCATTTCAGTAAATTTATAAATTTATCTTATAAGTTCCTCCGCCAAAAGTAGTTAAATAAATAACATTTTTATTATTTGAAAAACTTACATTTTTTAGCATGATGAATAAATTTTTTACCAAAATTTCAAATCCCTCATTTGTTTCAACAAATACATTCCCATAGGCATCTACTGCATATATTTTGCCATCATATGATATTCCAGAATTAAAAATGCCATCAAGGTTTTCAAACACTTTTTCAAAATTTTCACCATTATAACGATAAATTCCGCCATTATAATTTTTCCAAAATCCGAAATTTTGTTCTTCAAACCAAAAGTAATCAAAGGATGGCATTACATTTATAAATAGTCCTCTTTCTTTTGAATAAGTCAAACTTCTAGCAAGCACAACCTTTTCTTCCTCTTCTCTTTCATCAATCTGTTCAAGAGAAATTTTCTCTACAAGATTTGTAGAAAAATTATATCTGTACAAACAACTGCCAACCCAATTCCAACTATCGTTCATATACGGTGCGGTTAACATGTATATATCATTTTCAGCTATAACAATGATTTTATCGGGGTTTTAGTGGTAGGAATGAGTGGACTCGAACCACCGACCCCCACCTTAGAAGAACCTGCCGTTGGCAGAACCTTATCGCTCTCTTCGTTCGCTGCGCAGGAACACCCTGATGCTTTGCTTCTTAGCAAAGCCATTGCTTCGCAATGTAAGGTGGGCTTTCGTTAAAAAAAGTGGATTCACTCCACTTAAATTTTTGGTTGGAATGAGTGGACTCGAACCACCGACCCCCACCTTATCAGGTAAAGAATACCGACAATTTAGGTGGAAACCCTATATATT